>JAITDJ010000055.1 GCA_031282635.1 Clostridiales bacterium | reverse complement strand
CATTTCAATACAGTTAAACGTGACTTTGAAGTGACCGCCACTTATTTTTTAGACAGCGAAACCAATGAATATATAGTTAAATGCGGTGTCTACGAGGACAAGCGTATACTAATGGAGATAAATGTATCCGTAGTTTCGCGAGACCAGGCGAAATTGATCCAAAACAACTGGAAAAGCCATGTCAGTGAAATTTATATGAATATACTTAATGAAATGGTCATAACCCTGGATTCCGCATCGGAACATACTGCCGCTCCGGAATGACTTGGTCAATAGAGCGTAAGCGAGGCGCGCAGGCGCGCGCCTCGTGAGGATGAGGGCGTCTGTTCCCTCATGCGGGGGGGTTGGGGGCTCGGTTCCCATTTGCGATCATGAACCGCTTTAGAGCGTTTTTTATCATCAAAATATACTTCCCGCCTTCAAAACCTTCTCCAGCAGATCGCCCCTGTAAGCGGGGCTGACGGGATCGAAGCTGTTGATTACCACGCCCTCGGCGGAAGGGTGCGCGGTGGAATGGATAAATTCGTTATTCCCGAGATACATGGCCACGTGGCCTTTGAAAAAGATCAGGTCGCCCGGTTGTTTATCCTCAAACGGAATCTCTTTCATCGCAAAACCCGGTCGGATATCCGCGTCGCGGTATATCAATACGCCGTTCAGCATATATGCCATGGAAGTCAGGCCGCTGCAATCTATGCCCAGCGGGGTCTTGCCTCCCCAGCGGTATTGAACGCCCATATACAGCTTAGCCGCGCGTATCAACTCCGCCCGCAGGCGCTGTTCGTCAGATTCATCCCATGAGGTTATCTCCGGCGCTGCGCACGGCTTGCGGATAAAGCCGGCGCTGCCGTCTGGCAGCTCAATTTCCACATATCCGTCGCCGATAATTTCATCTGTATCCAACTTTTTAAGCAGACTGCCGCGCGGGCAGCTTACTATAGCGCGCGCGTAAACCGACGGGCTTGTTTTTATGTCCAGATACGGCGCCCAAACCGTCCATTTATCCGTGTTCAGCCAACGCCCCACGCGTTTTTCATCATCCAGGACGTCGTCGGGTATGACCCAGCCCTCATAATTATAGTGGGCGCGTACATACAGGAACCCGCTGGAATCCTTCCGTAAAACGTCAACAACCATTCCATAAAGGGATTCATCCGCCAATTCCGCGTCAAGCGACGGCTTCTTATAGAGCGGGCATATATCGGTTATTACAATGGCTTTCAATCATAACTCCCCTTGCGAAAATAATCAAATACCAGACGGCCTGCGCTTCCGATCAAACGCGGATCGCCCTCAATACGCTCTGTATTCCACAAAAATACGCCGGCAAACACATGTTTATCCCCGAACGAAAACACTCCCGCATCATGCGACAGATAATCCAGCCCGCCTGTCTTATGGGCTATAACCGCGTCTTCCCAGATATATCGCGTCAGACCTTTTTTTGACCGCTGCCGGCGGAGGATCGCAATGGCCTCGGAATGCCCTGCTTTATCGCCGCCGAACAGATATTTAAACAACATGAACATATCAACGGCATTGGTTAAATTGTCAGCGCCCGCCCGACGCGCGGCAAAGTCTAGCATTTTACGCCGCAGCACAGTATGTTTCAGCCCGATATCCCTCATATACGCGTTCACCGTGTCGAATCCCAGAATGTCAATCAATGCGTTGGTTGAGGTATTATCAGACAGGATGGTCATCCAGACGGCCAATTCGCGCAGGCCGGCTTTTCGCGGGCCGCTGTCGAATACAATGGAATCTCCCGTAATATGTTCCACATTCACTGTTTGTTCCAGACTTAACGCGCCAAGCCTGGATTGTTCCAGCAGAGTTAGCAGAATAGACGCCTTTATTACGGACGCAGACGAAAAAACCGCGTCCGGGTTTATAGAAATCAGCGGCTTATCATCGTCCAATGCCTGACACAGAACGCTCTTATCACATTTGGTTCCGGCGAATAAAGCCTCAGCCCTTTTCTGTAAATTCAAACCCCAAGTACCCTCATTTCCGCTTTATCCGCGTCCAGCAGCACCCTTGACCCCAAGGGCACGCAGATCGTCGGCAGGATATGCCCGCATTGGAATCCGGTCACCACAGGCCTGCATATATCGCCGATCAGTTCATTGATGACCTCTTCTATAGTCAGTGACATTTCGGCGTCGCGCGGCTCGCAGTCCGTAAACGATCCAAACACCACGCCCGCGCAGTCCTTAAATTTGCCTGCGTGCCGGAGTTGCAGCAACATGCGGTCTATATGATACGGTGATTCATCAACGTCCTCTAAGAAGAGTATTCTGTCTTTTGTGTCTATCTCATAAAACGTACCGATTGACGCTGACACAAGCGATAGATTCCCTCCGCATACAGGCCCCTCCGCTTTTCCCGGAATCAACGTCCTAATCGCCCCGTCGCCTTCCGGGTTAATCAATTTTTCCGGCATTGGTCCGAACAACGCGGCCTTAACGGAGTTTTTCGTAAAACTATCCAATCCTTTGTACCATTCGGTACCCGGCATAGGCGTATGCCACGACACAACGCCGCGCCGGTTTATCTCCATATGCAGGGCTGTGATGTCGCTGTAGCCGTAAAGTGGCTTCCTGGACGCGGCTATGGCGTCGAAGTCCACATATTCCAGCAGTCGATGCGCGCCGTAACCGCCGCGTACACATATAACGGCTTTAATCTCCGGCAAGGCAAACGCGTCGGTTAGATCACGGGCGCGCTCTTTATCTGTGCCGGCCAAATAACCGTGCTTTTTTTCACAACTCGGAAACAGCATCGGCTTCAGTCCGAACTCCAGCACGCTGCTGGCGATGTCGCTCAGCTTTTCAGGCGGCTGCGGGCCGGAAGGTGCTATCAGTGCAACCGTATCGCCTTTATGTAAGAACTCAGGCAGGAACAAGAAATCACCTCGGAGGTAACTGATTTTTATATCGTTCTTCTTCCGTGTCATTGCAGCAGATAAAATGCCTCGGCTCTATTTCGCGCCATGACGGAGGTTCTCTGTCATAATTGTGAACAGTGGAATTATATGCGATGACAGACTTGTTTCGTTCCAGCGCGGGATCAGGCCGGGGTATGGCGGAAATCAACGACCGCGTATATGGATGAATGGGTCGTTCGAACAGTGTTTCAGTCTCAGCCAGTTCGACCATAACTCCATGATACATCGCGGCGATACGATCGCAGATGTACCGCATCACAGAAAGATCATGGCTTATAAACAAGTACGAAAGCCCCTTTTCACGCTGAAGCCGGCTCATCAGGTTAAGCGCCTGCGCGCGAATGGAAACATCCAGCGCGGAAACAGGTTCATCGGCAATTATGAATTCAGGCGACATAATCATCGCGCGGGCAATGCCGACACGCTGACGCTGCCCTCCGGAGAATTCATG
>JAITDJ010000026.1 GCA_031282635.1 Clostridiales bacterium | reverse complement strand
GCTCCAATGTTTCTAAATGAGCGTGGACGGTTGAAGTAGAGCTTAAGTGTACAGCATCGCAGATTTCACGCACAGTAGGCGGATAACCTTTTTTACGTATCTGGTTTTTTAAGAAATTGAATACCTCTTCTTGTTTTTTGCTTAACGGTTCGAGCATACATATACCTCCCGCATATTTTAGTGCGTTTTAGTATAGCATACTTATAAAAAAAAAGAAACAAATGTTCATGAAAATAAAATTTTTTATCCGTGCGGTATTGACAACTGTATGCGAAATCACTATAATACGGATTATAAATGAGCGGATGTGGCGGAATTGGCAGACGCGCACGGTTCAGGTCCGTGTGGAAGTAATTTCATGCAGGTTCAAGTCCTGTCATCCGCAGCGATGAGACATGCGATACGACAAAATGCAAGTGAGATAAAGGCGCCCATAATGGGCGCCTTTTTTCTTTAGAAACGGTATTTTAGCGGTACTTAAGCGGGCTCGATCGCTATATCGATAAGACAAATAAAGAAGATTAAAAGAAGCCGCCTTACTCAACTGAGTAGGCGGCTTTACTACCGCCGGATCATATTTCCTGTAATGAGCGTTTTATTATTTCCTTTGATGTGCTAGAATAACAATAATTTTCGCGTAGTAAATCTAAAGGTATATATACTTGGGTATTATAGGAAATGGGGATTCGGAATTTTTGGCTATGGGGGTGTATTTGAATAAAATTATTTGATGTGGTGCCCGGAAACTTCTTTTCCGTGCTGTCTTCTGAAAATCGCGAGATTTACTATGACGCTCTGATGGTTTTATACGATATGTTTAAATTTGAATTGAACATTCGCACTGATGATTACCTTGCGTCACTTGTTTCAGTCCTGGAAGATAAAGCGTTTACTCCCGAAAGCGACGATGAAACGCAGGAAACAGGGCTTACAACCAGGGATAAGGCTAGGCTTATCCTAAACCGCTTTATAAAAACCGGTTGGGTTGACAAAGAATTCTTAGACGGGTCTTTTATAGAAATAATTACGCCGAGAAATTATAGTATACATGTTTTAAAGCTTTTAAGTAAACTGGCGGACGATACGCCGGATGAGTATAACTCGCTGGTGTTCGCTACATTTTCCGGGTTGAAGCAGGCTATGGGCGAGAACAGAGCCAATGTGTACGAAGCCGTACTGTCGGCAAGGGCAAATACAGAACAGCTTAATGACTCGTTGCGTACTTTATACCATGGTATTCGGGGTTTTATGCGCGGTATTATTGAGCGGAACGACGTAAACTTACTTTTACAGGATCATTTCGGCGAATATAAAAAAATGTCCGATCATTATTATCACCCGATCAAGACCATGGATTCGGTACACAGATACAGGGCGCCTATTCAAAACTTACTCGCGGACATATTAGCCGACGGAGATCTTATGCAGTCCATGCGCGAACGAGCCATGAGTATTAAGAACTATGATGAAGCGCAGGCCGGCCAAGAGGTTATCAGCGCAATCGATTATGTCATGGACGCCTACCAGGCTGTCGGAGGGCTGGTTAGTGAGATAGACAGAAAACACAGCGCATATACCAAAAGTTCTATTGAAAAAATACAATATCTGATGACAGCCGATCAAACAATTTTAGGAAAACTGGCTAAAATTCTTAAATTGTACTCAGGTACGGACGAAGACGGACGCAAGCGGATATCCAGCGTCATGGAGAGATATATCAGCGCTGGCAGGCAGGAATTTCTCGACGATGGCTCATTGTATCATAAAAACATTAAAAGCCGCCGGATTGACAGGGAACCTTTGGGGATCAAAACCGACGAAAACTTCTCGGACACAGCGGATCAATTGCTGAAGCAGTTGAATATGCGCTATTCTGCGGCTATGATCGGCGCGTTTGTAAAAAGGCTGTTCCCAGAAGGAGTAAGCCAGATCGAGTCTAAAGACATCGCCATAAAATGCGATACTGATTTTATTATGCTTATTTTAGCCGTTATACGCCAGAATGAAAGGGGCATGCCGTACCGCGTGATGATTAAAGAAGGCCATGTTGCGTTAAACAGCTGTCAAATCCCCAATATGGCTATTTTCAGAAAGGACGGATAGCCTTGTGGAGTGAAACGTATAATGCCCTATCCAGTTACGAAAAAGGCGAATTCCGCAGGTTGTGTAATTATCTCCTGTCGCATACATACCTTGTTCGGGATGTATACAGACCGGATAAGAAATGGATAGAGCCGGACAACGACTATCGTTTCGTCGTCAGGCAGTTTGTGTGTATGTGCGACTATTTTGCGGTCTCCGGCTGGCGTTTGGAGAAGGACGACAACTATGGCGTTATTTCCCTGATTAACGAATTTGAGCACAACAGGCTGCGAATCGATCGTTTTACTACGCTGTTTTTATACACTTGCCGGTTGATGTATGAAGAAGGAAGGGAACAAGGCGGCAGCTCCCGAATCGTCCGTACAGATACAGGAGCGATTATAGAGAAAATGAGGATATTCGGGCTGCTGGAAAAGGGTAAGTCTACACAAAAGGAACGGCTTGAGGCTCAGCGGACGCTGTCGCATTTCAATATCATTCAAAAGGCCGAGCCGACGGCTTGGAGCCCTGAGGGCATATTTAATCGAACGTGCGAAGGCCGAAATAAAAGGCGGCGAACTGGCTAAGGCGAAAAAAGATGAAAACGAACTCTCGGATCAGCTTGACGCATTAGAGTTAAAGATAGATGAAGCCCAAAAACAGTTATCCGAACTCAGATATCAACGTGATACCTTGCAGGCGGAGTTGCTGAGCGACGGCGCTGCAAACGCTCTGGAACAGATTAATCGCCAAATAGAAGAAAAAAAGCAGAGTATCATCTCTTTGAAAAACGAGTTTGATAAGGCGGCGAATGCCATTTTTGTCCGAATAAGGGCTTGGCGGTGCCGAACAGAAAGTTTGCGGCAAAAATTGGCTTCATTGAATATTTCACTATTGGATGCGGCGTTGGCTTCACGGACGGAAGATATATCGGCAGCGGGCGGCGTCCTATTAAAAAGCATTGCGGATTCGGCGGTTATAGATCATGGTTCAGAATCGGTTGACGCGGATGTGGTTACGGGGTTCGGGGAAGATGGGTTGAAAGAACTATCGGCTGCGGCTGATAATCTGAGAACTCAAGCCAACGTGCTGGACTCGCGCCTGTCTGATGAGCAGAAGGCGTTGGCAATTCAACGCAGTGAACTTGCAGCGGTAAGAGAGTCGCTTGAAGGCGGCATATATCCTTTTCCAAAAGATGCTATGGATTTAAAGGACGCCCTGATTTCACGCCTGAGAACAGCAGCCAGGCGAGAAGTCAACGTACGTATTGTCGCGGAGGCGGCTGAGATAAAAAATGAGCGCTGGCGTAACGCTGTTGAAGGATATCTCTATACGCAGAGGTATTATATTATTGTTCCGCAGGAATATTTCAAAGAAGCTTTGCGCGTGTTCGATGCTATAAAACGTAATAAAGCAGTCTATTCAACCGGGCTTGTCGATATAGAGAAATTAAAAAAAATCAATCCAGCGGCTGACGCCGGGAGCCTTGCGGAGGAACTCGAAACGAGCGACGCAGATGTTCGTCTGTTTTTGGATTATACGTTGGGCAGGGTGCAAAAGTGCGAAAATGTACTTGGGTTGCGCCGTTATAGGACTTCAATTACCAACGATGGCGTTCTATACCAAAATTTTGTGGTACGGGCTATGAACCCCGAACGCTGGGCAAAACCCGCGATAGGCCAGGGAGCGATCCAAAAAAGGCTGGACGCTGTAAAGAGCGAGATTGAACGTTTGATGGAGCAAATCGCGGCTTGCTCAGGGGTAAAAACAGCGATTGGCAACATAACCGGGCTGGAAATATTAAGCAGTTCGGAGATAGAGCAAGCGGTGCAGAGCGCGGAAAAAACAGCGCTGATTCCCAGTCTTGAGTTTGAACTGGATTCTCTTATTAAAAACCGCGCTGCTATTGATACGACCAGCATTGAAATCCTTAAGAAGCGCATAGCCGTCCCAGGCAATGATATTGACACGCAGACAAGGCATATCGACGATGCCAACGACTCTAAGGGAACGTTTAAGGAAAGGCGCAGGCAGCTGCGGGATGAGCGAATTCCGCTTTACACAGAAGATCTGCGCTATATGGAAGCAAATATAACGGAAAGATACAACGATTTATGGATCGATAAAACGGGAGCTCCGCGA
>JAITDJ010000148.1 GCA_031282635.1 Clostridiales bacterium | reverse complement strand
TAAGGAAGGCGTTTATGTGGTTAGCTGCGTGGAGCGGAACACGTCGCGGCAGGGTAAAACTGGAAACAGCTTGCTGTTTCTGATGGATCTGAAACGCATGCACGATGTGGGGCGCTCTTTTGGCCACGCTGGCCAGAAAGAGGGTAAAATCCGCGGTGAGAATTATATCTACGGCGCTTTCGGCAAATGGGTTTATTCCGATGGGGTTTATGAATCCCAGCCTAATCCGTATGTGCTGTAAATAATTTTATACCAGCGAAAGCTGAGATTGCCAGGCGCGGTTTTTGCGTTTGGCGGATCTCAGCGCCGCCGCCGATGGATTTGACTTTGTCGAAGCCTATCTCAAAGAGTTTGAATAATAAACCCTGTCAATAATAAACCCTTGACATGAAACAAAGGCCTGTATTATAATATTTTTCGTAATATCTGGGTGTGGCGTAGCTTGGTAGCGCGCTAGACTGGGGGTCTAGAGGTCGCAAGTTCAAATCTTGTCACCCAGATGATGGCAGCGTAAACTCAAAAAGTTTGAGTTTACGCTATTTTTTATACCTTAACGGCCCCTTATGATCGCATCTGATTAATACTTGGGATCCGGAACAGAACGCGGCAAACCGCGCGTTATTCAACAGCATGCTCGGAAGTTTCCCTGATTTCCGGCGGATACCCCCGCCGTAAAAGCAGCGCGCCGCAACCGATGAAAATGGCCGTTCCAGCCGCAAGCAAAGCAATCAAATTAGCGTCCGGCATAAATTCGTCTTTGATTACGCTTATAGCGTTAAAAGACACATGGGCGATAACGGGATACCACATAGATTTAAATCGGGTAAAAATAAACGCCAAGAGTATGCCGATGGCCATCGCGTACAGCCCTTGCAGCGGGTTAAGATGCACGAATCCGAACAATGCGGATGAAATGAGGACAGCGCTCCATTTTTTCATATTTTCCATACGGTTAAGCGTCACGCCGCGGAAGCAGAATTCTTCCGCGGCCGGCGCAATGACCGCTATGGTCAAAAGCCGAAGCGGAAAGCTGCCGCTTGTAAGTACTCTGGCCACATCTTCATAACTTGGAAAATATTTAGCGATATCTGTAATTGTAAACGCCGCGTCCAGCAGCATATTCGCGCCTAACGCTATTCCGACCGTCAGAAGCGCGGCCGCAAAATCTATCCGCCCTCCTGAATAGCGCGTGTAACGTTTGCGTGTTTTCAGCCAGAGAGGTATGAATACCGCCAGACTTACAATGCCGTACGCCAGCTGGATCCACATGGCATTGTTCAGCAGGATGCCGGTCATTTCCGATATTAATTCCTCAATGCCCGCCGTGCCGCCAAACGCGGCCTTAAGCCCCCAGGCAACGCCGGCGGCTATACTCACTATAACGCTGAGCAGCAGGAACAGCAGTGAAGGATAAATGATACGCCAAAACCTTCGCGGACGTGAAAAACCTTTATACATGCCAGTCACCTATTGGATATTATTATTCTTCATACTATTATTATTCTTCATACGCTATTCTACTCCGTCAACTCCGAGGCGTCAATAGAATGACCTTGTCCAGGACAGAGACGAATTTTCGTCATATTGCGTTGAATTTCTGCCGGCAGCGTCTTGAGCGATAGAACGGCGGCGTGTTGACTTTTAAGCGCGTTACATTTATAATGGGCTCAATGCGTACAGGAGGTGATATATTTGGCAAATATTAAGTCCGCGAAGAAACGGATTAAAGTAATAGCGAAAAAAACGCTGCGTAACAAAATGATCAAATCCAGCGCCAAAACCGCGATTAAAAAAGTCGTCGCCGCTGTGGAATCCGGCTCTAAAGACACCGTCTTGGCGGCTTACAGGAACGCCGCCTCCGCGATAGACAAAGCGGCCACAAAAGGCGTATACCATAGAAATACGGCTGCGCGTAAGAAGTCCCGTTTGGCAAAAATGGCCAATAAGGTTGGCGCGTAATAAAAATCGCGTAAATGGAAGTTTAGATTTAAAATGGAAGTTTAGAATTCAAAATAGGAATTTAGCGTTTAAATTTGAGAATTGAGACTTAAAGACGCTGCTGTGAATGGTTTTATGGGTTGAATAATAATGGATGGTTGATATGTACGCCGGGCTGCCTGCTCCCGGCTTATTTTATTGCTCAAAAACAACGTCCGCGCCTATTGCGTTTAAGCTGTCTTCAAATTTTTCATATCCTCTTTCGACGAAATGTGAATTGGTTACAGTTGTTTTGCCTTCGGCGGCTAAACCGGCCAGAATCAGCGCTGCTCCGCCACGTAAGTCCATCGCGTCCACAGTGGCTCCGTTTAGTTTATTTACGCCCCTGGCGACAAAAGTCGTACCGTCTGTCAGCGAAATATCCGCGCCCATGCGCTTCAATTCGGCGGCATGCCGGTTGCGTGACTCAAATACCGTTTCTTTTATAACGCTGACGCCGTCCGCCAGCGACAGCAGGGCCAAAAGCTGCGGTTGCATATCGGTAGGGAATCCCGGATGGGGGTTGGTGATCAGTTCTACAGGTCGTATCTTAGCCGGCGCCTCCAAATAAACGCTGTCTTGCTCCATTTTGACCGCGCAGCCGGCTTCAGACAGCTTGCTGGTAATTGGATACAGATGCTCAGGGTTTATACGCGTCAGGCGGATTTTGCCTCCGGTAATGGCCGCCGCGGTTAAATACGTGCCTGCCACAATACGATCCGGTATAACTGTATGTTCGACGCTGTGGAGTTTTTTAACGCCTTTAACGCGTATCTGCGAAGCTCCCGCTCCGGAAATATCCGCCCCCATACCATTTAGAAATGTTTCCAAATCTTTTATTTCCGGCTCGCGCGCCGGGTTGTCGATAATTGTTTCGCCTTCGGCGAATATCGCGGAAAGCATTATATTCTCGGTAGCGCCTACGCTGGGCTTACTTAGATTTATGCGGGCGCCGACTAATTTATCGGCGCTGCAGCAGATAAATCCGTGTTCCTCCATTATCCCCGCGCCCAGTTTGCGTAAGGCCATAAGGTGCAGATCAATACTGCGCTCACCTAAAGCGCACCCGCCGGGATAGCTGATATTACACTTTCCAAATCTGCTCAAAACCCCACCCAGAAAAATAAACGAAGAACGCATTTCACGCACTAACTGAGCCGGTACATTCCAGTTATCCGCCGCGGATGAGTCCACAATGAGCGTATCGCCTTCCTGCTTTACTTTACAGCCAATGGATTGAAGCATTTTAATGGATACTAATGTATCCGCGATTCTAGGACAATTGTGTATAACGCTTTCGCTTTCGTTGAGAACAACTGAGGCCAGAATGGGCAAGATCGCGTTTTTTCCTCCCCCCACTTTAAGCTGGCCGTAGAGCTTTTTACCTCCGGTGATATGATATACCCCCATCGAAAGCCACACCTCCCCATTGGTTTACAAACTATCATATGCCTGACTCTTATAAGGCGTGACAGGGCCGCGAATTATGACAAGGAGCGCCGCATAGTATCTAACAAGCGCAATCCGTATAAGAAATAAAAGTAATGAGGAACGGGGGATGATTATGATAAGACCGAAAAAAACATTGGCGAAGAAGAGGAAAAACCGGCTGGGATCTTTATTTGCCATAGCGCTGCTGTCAGGCGCGCTGCTGCTTTTGTTAAGCAGGCTCGACAAAGCGCTGACGCCTATAGCGCTGGACATCGCCGAAAGAAAAGTAATCACCGATATAGACGGCATAATCGATGACGCGTACAGTAGGATTATTGAGGAACAACACATAGAATCCATTGATTTATTCAACGCTCAAGCGGACGAAGCCACTGGAAAAGTTTCGTCAATGTATATAGACACCTTGCTTGTAAATAAAATATGCAATAATTTGGCTGTACGGATTTCTACTGAGCTGAACGAGATGAGCAAGCAGTCTATCTCGGTGCCGATGGGTAGTTTGAGCGGATATCAGATATTTGCGGACATGGGCCCGGCATATCGGATACATATTCAGCCGGCGGGCAAGGCCGTTGTTGATCCGCGTTCGGAGAGTGAAACCGTCGGGATCAATCAGGTCATTATTTTGGTATGGCTGGATGTTAGATGTGAAGCGCGAATTGTTACGCCGTATCAGAGCGAGCGGGAAATAGCGGTAACACGTTCACTGCCTCTGGTAAACACATATTTTTCACAGGAAGTGCCGAATACCTACTGGAGTACAAGAGGCGGTTCCGCCATAATCTCGGATTCGGGAAAATAACGCGGTTTATATATGTCTAAAAAGCTTTTTGTTGATAAATACATATTAATTAAAAATAACTAAAAAAAATATTGAGATACTTAGCGATTTCTTGTATACTATTCAGGTAAAAATAAATACTATAGCGAACAAAAGCGAGGTGTGATATGGATCAAGACGATTCAAGGCGCGCCAACCGTAGGCAAATGGACGATCTTAGGCAAAAACTAAATGAAGAAATCGAAAAAAAAGATTTCAATTTGAGCGCGCCGTCCGTAATGGAGATTAGTGTAGAATTAGATCACTGCATCGTCGAACATTATCAGAAATCCTCACAATAGAATGTTGAACATAAGCGGCTGTGTTTCTTGCCGATAGCCTGAGTACATATTATAATGGTAGAATACCTTAGTTGGGAAGGAGGGGTTTGGATGAAAAAACCACGCGGCAAATTAGCGACTGGGCTGACGCTGCTTGCGGTTATCATCTATGCTGTTTTTTTTCTTAACAATGACGCTGTTGAACCGGGGTCTTCAGCGGAAGGCGCGCTTACCGTCACTTACATTGATATTGGCCAGGGCGACAGCGAATTAATTCAGCAGGGTAAAAACACCATATTGATAGATACAGGGGAGTACTCGCAACGCGATAAACTCATAGGTAAATTGAGCGAGCTTAACGTATCAACGCTGGATTATGTAATTGCCACACACCCCCATGCCGATCATATAGGTTCGATGAATGTCGTAATTGACACATATGATATTAAGCATGTAATGATGCCCAACGCGATAGCCGGTACAGTTTCCTTTGAAAAAATGCTGGAATCTATTTCCCGCAAAAATTTGCGTATTGAACGCCCCGTACCCGGTGAAAGCATTACGGCGGGCAATATAGAGCTTGAAATTCTGGCCCCGAATGCTGAGGAGTACAAAGACGCCAATAATTATTCCATAGTCGCGCGGCTCATGTGGGGGCGGACGTCGTTTTTATTTACCGGCGACGCGGAGGCTTTATCCGAGAAAGAGACGCTTGCCAAAGGGTTCAATCCTTCCGCGAACGTTCTCAAAGTAGGCCACCACGGCTCCGCTTCCAGCACATCGGACGATTTCTTAAACGCGGTTAACCCCGACATAGCGGTCATAAGCTGCGAGGAAGGCAATACATATGGGCATCCCCATAAAGAATCTCTGGAAAAATTGCGCAAAAAAAACATAACCGTTTACAGAACAGATACAATGGGTACAATAACAATAAGCTCCGACGGGGACAATATCACTGTCGCCGCCGAAAAAACAGACCAAGAAGTGGTTGAGTGAAAATGATTGTCGATCGCTTTGAAGGCGATTACGCTGTTTGTGAAGACATGGAAACGCGGGCATTGCTGGAATACCCTCTTGAAACGCTGCCTGAAGGCGTTTCAGTCGGTGATGTGCTGGTGCTGGACGATTGCGGCATTACGGTTGATCGCGTGGAAACGGAAGCGCGACGCGAGCGCGTCAGAAAAATGTTCGAAGATTTATGGGGTTGAATAAAAGTGTCAAAAAAATTTTATGCTGTAAGAAACGGGCGCAATGCAGGCGTCTATACGTCATGGGATGAGTGCAGACGGCAGATAACGGGGTTTTCCGGCGCCGTATACAAGGGCTTTAATACCGAACGTGAAGCGCTGGCGTTTATGGCCTTGGATACCGCGGTATCCGCCCAACCGTTTGAAACGCCGGCGACGGATATTGCGGCCGCATATGTGGACGGCAGTTATTTGGACGCCACAAAAGAATTTTCCTGCGGAATTGTGCTATTCTATAAAAATACGGAACTGCGTATGTCTGAAAAATTCTTCGATCCGGACTTATCCCCAATGCGCAATGTCGCCGGAGAAATTAAAGGCGCCGAGAAAGCCATGCGTTACTGCCTTGAAAAAGGTATAAAGCGTCTTGAAATAATTCATGATTATGAAGGCGTGGCGCGTTGGTGTACCGGAGAATGGAAGGCTGACAAACCGGGAACTAAAGCATATAAGACATTCTATGATTCCCTGAGCGGCGGTCTGAGCGTCAACTTTCGCAAAGTGAAAGGCCATTCCGGCGATAAATATAACGAGGCCGCCGACAGATTGGCTCGCACCGCCTTGGGATTATACCATGGAAGAAATTAGAAAGAATATCCGAAGAGTTTTTTGGCTGTATCTTGCCTTGTTTGCCGCATTGTCATTCTATTTGGCAAAATTTATTATATTTGACGGTAAAGCAATAATCGCCAGCCCGTTCAATCCGAGGCTGAAACTTCAAGACCCTTCTGTTGCGCGCGGCGATATAATGGATTCAGACGGGGAGAAACTTGCTTATACGGCTGAAAACGGTAAACGCGTATACGATTTCGGTATCCGCGCCGCCCATGCGGCGGGGTATTATAATGCGGGCGCCGCGGGCTTTTACGGCGCGGAAGCCCAATACAATTTTGAGCTGCAAAACGCCGGTAATGAACTCTTTCAACGATTTAAGAGACTATTTTCCGGCGGTATGATTAAAGGCGACAGCATTGCGCTGACAATCAACGCGGAGTTGCAGGCATACTTGTACGATCAAATAGAGGGGTATTCGGCGGGAGCGATTGTATTGGAACCCGCGACAGGCAAAATACTGGCAATGGTCTCTGTCCCCAGCTTTGATCCCAATAAACTGGCTGAAAACTTCGACAGCTTGTCGCGCGACTCTGGCAGCCCCCTTTTAAACCGCGCCGCACAGGGTCAATATCCGCCGGGGTCTGTTTTCAAAATTGTCTCCGCGGCCGCGGCAATGGAGTATATGCCCGGCTATGCTGATTTTGAGTATTATTGCGCCGGAGAAGACATAATCGGCGGGAAACTTATCAGATGCTACAATTCAACCGCGCACGGTGATATGAAATTGGCCAAAGCGTTCGCACTTTCCTGCAATACGTTTTTTTCCACCTTGGGTTTACAGATTGGAGCGGATAACATGCGGTCATTATCCGAACGGCTTGGCTTCAATGAAACCCTCCCTTTTCCCCTCGAATATAGTGTAAGCAGTTTTCCGCTGGATAAAACGTCTGACGACGCCGAGATTGTTGATACGGTTATCGGCCAGGGCAAGATAATGGCTTCACCTTTACAGATAGCCTTAATAACCGCTGCCGTCGCGAATAATGGAATAATTATGGCGCCTTACATCCTGGATCGCGTCGTTTCATATGACGGTAAAATTGTCCGCAAAACAATGCCCAATATGGCAAAACAAACGTTTAGCCCTGATATTTCAACGGCCCTTACTAATATGATGACAGACGTGACTGAGAATGGCACAGGTGTGCCGGCGTCGGTTTCAAATGTAAAAATAGCCGCGAAGACCGGCTCGGCGCAAACCCCGAACGGCGATGATCATGGCTGGTATACGGCATTTTTTCCGGCTGATAATCCGCAGTATGTACTATGTATCGTCATTGAAAATATAGGAGGAAGTTCTCGCGTGCTGCCGATTGCAAAAAATCTCATAGAACATTTGACAAATTTAGGGAAATAATGGATAATAGACAAGTAAATCGGCAGAATATACCGCACATCGTTAATATTTGCCAGGGAATCAGTTATGTACGGCGCGCGGCGTTAAAGGTCGGCGGAACGAATGAAAACTCCGCGCGTGACGTTTTCATTCGTTCCTGATTATAAGTCACGGGGGAGGAGAGCAAGTTGTTAGCCATTGAGCGTCAAAACAAGATATTGGCTAATCTGCAGATCAATCAAACTGCTTTGGTATCGGAATTGAGCAAAGAATACAGTGTGACGGAAGAAACAATCCGAAGAGATCTGGAAAAACTTGAAAAACGGGGGTTAATTAAAAAGACATATGGGGGGGCTGTATTCGGGCGTGACGTAGGCCTGGATATTCCGATACGGAGCCGCGAATCTGTTAATCAGGAAGAAAACATGTACATAGCCAAGCTGGCGGCGACCCAAATCAAAGACGGCGAGACACTGATGCTGGATTCATCGGATATTTCGCTTTATACGGCCAGGCTCCTCAAGCAGCGTATAGATTTGACCATTATCACTAATTCTGTCGAAATGCTTATGAATTTCGCGTTTGTCAAAAGTGTAAACGTTATTTCCACAGGAGGGGTGCTGCAAAAAAACGATTATATCTTGGCCGGCGCCGGCGCGGAATATGCCTTGAAGGGGTTTCACGTGGATAAGGTCATTTTATCTTGTTCGGCCATACACCGCGACTACGGCCTGACCGAAGCGAATGAACAGGAAGCTCATATAAAGCGTCTGATGGTGGGTTCGGCAAAACAGATTATTGTGGCTGCGTCGTCGAATAAATTTGATAACGTCAGTTTTGTAAATTTTTTAGACGTATCGCGGATGCATACGCTTATAACAAACGAGCCGCCCAGTCTTCCCTGGAGAGATTTTTTAAAACAGAATCAGATTGAACTGATTGTATAAAGCCAGTATAGTATAAAGCTGGTATAAATTATAGCGGGTGGCCGTATGTATGGATAAAAAAAAGCTTTGGATCCTTTTTTATACGATGTTCATGATCAGCGCGTTCACATTGGGCGGGGGTTACGTGATGGTTACCCTTATAAAGAAAAAATATGTTGAC
>JAITDJ010000189.1 GCA_031282635.1 Clostridiales bacterium | reverse complement strand
CCAAAAATCATTATACTTATAATCGGTTTTATAGCGCCGCAAAACAAGGTTCGTTCCTATCATCAAAATCCGCATATGACGAAATTAATTTTGATGTGAAAGATGTCGCTCAATTGAATGTCGTGCCACCCTCACATTTCGATGGATATGGAGTACGTACTATTGATACTTTCACTTCTGAGTATGTTAACATTATTGATGGACATCGGGTAACGACAGGGCAGCCGATCGAATACGAACGAACTATCTGGTGTATAGGAGGTTGTATTTATTTTGGTATCGGAAGCGATGACAGCAGAACAATAGAGTCCTGTCTTCAGCGCAAACTAACTAAAATCGAAAAAAAAATAAGAGTTGTAAACTGTGGTAATTTTGACGCGTCAGTTAGAGAAATGACAAGTAGTATATTCAATACATTGCCGATACAAAGCGGAGATATAGTTTTTATATATAAGTACGTTGGATTTTTGAATATTAACCGGCACTCGCATCCCAATTACCGCAGACTTCAAATTGATTTGCAACGGCCACACGGTTATGGAGAAATTTACACGGATATACAGTGCCATATGACGCCGAACGGTAATCGCGCTGTTGCTGACAAGTGGTTTGATTATTTAGCGCAAAACGAGTTTTTTATCAATCCGAACGAAGGAATAACCGATAATCTTCCCTCCATTGAGTTGCTGCCAATGTACGGGATCCCTGATTTTACATCTTGCTGCAGCATAATACCGCAAAACCCAAAGACTATAAATGATCTGCGTGAGTTTTTGTTAGATTTAACAGTTTATCGCGTTCCCATCGGTTCCATCGTTATGAACTGTAACCCGTTTACATTGGGACACCGCTATCTTGCAGAGTATGCCGTAAGCAAAGTTAAACATTTGTTCATATTCGTGGTCGAGGAGGATAAATCGGTGTTCCCGTTTGCGGACAGGATTGAGCTTGTTAAGCAAGGTACCTCAGACCTGGAGAATGTGACCGTACTTCCAAGCGGCAAGTTTATCATATCGTCGCTTACATTTTCGGATTACTTCAACAAGTCGGAGTTACAGGATCGCACAATTGATCCGTCACAAGACGTAGAGTTGTTCGCAAAAGAGATAGCGCCGGCACTCGGCATAACTGTCCGCTTCGCCGGAGAGGAACCTCTTGACAATGTAACACGTCAGTATAACGACGCGATGCGGAAAATCCTTCCACAGTATGGCGTCAAATTTGAGGTAATACCCCGCAAAGAAAGTGGCGGCGAGGTAATCAGCGCAAGTAAAGTGAGAAAACTACTCGAAACTAAAGACTTTGACGAGATCGCTAAGATTGTTACGGAAACAACATTCGCTTACCTGAAAGAAAAATTCGGTGATGAGAGATGAATCAATGACTGGTAAAAAAGCGGACGCCAGCTCCTGGATAATTCTCTCTATTCATTATTGCAAATTATGTTTACATATGTTATTATAATGGAAATATTAAGGATAAATAAAATACAGATTTAGTAAGATAAAAGGCGTAAGGAGCATACCTTATATGTACAAAGTATCAGTAATAATCCCATTTTACAACGCTGGTGAATATCTTATCGACACGATTGACAGTGTAATAGAGCAAGAATTTTCATTTAAGGACATTGGCGTTATTCTTATAGATGACGGCAGCAATGACGGCAGTTCATTTTACGCCAGATTATATGCCCGGAAATATCCTAACGTCAAGCTCATCAGCCAGACAAATAAAGGGCTTTCGACAGCCAAAAATAAGGGAATAGAACTTGCGCTCAGGGAAGGGAGCGAATTTACTTTCTTCCTTGACGCAGACGGCGGATATAATAAGAACTACATAAAAAAATGCATTGAGGCTATGGAAAAATACCCGGAAAGCGCTTTTGTGTTCGGTAAGCCGCGTTTTCTTGGCGCGGGAGATAAACAGCCTGAGATTTACAACCTTCCAGCCTATAAAGCAACCCGAGAAATCAGTATATTGGACGCTGACGCCATATACGTCAATCATGTCGCAAAATTTCCGCGTGTGCTCTTGCAAGGCGGATGGCGTACTGCAATTCTCGAAAATTACCGCTTTAATGAAACACTTACTATATCGGAGGACATTGATTTTATCTTCCGCGTACTAATCGAGAATAAATTTGTGTTCTGCAAGGAGATAGAATACCTTTATCGAATCGAATACACGGGCAATTCCGCCATGAACGCTGGAAAAAACGAATGGTATATCTGTTTATGGGAAACTTTTATGCCGCTGTACCGAAACGCGCTTGAACTGTACGGATTCGTTCCGCGCTTTATCCAGCAAGCGGTAGTTGAAAATATTAAAGCGCTGTTTTCAGCGGATGTTAATGAAAAACTTGCCCTTGAGATTGATCGCGGCAAACTGGATGAAGCTATGTCCTTCATAGCGGAGAATACTGATGAAAGCGTAATTATGCAAAACGTGCCTGATCATTGGCAAAGGATGTACTTTTTAAAATCAAAATATGGAGAGCCCAATATTACGCGATGGGCACCGATTCCGACTTTTGTGATGAACAAGAGCGGCGAAACAGACTCCGGATTGCGTTTGGTATATCTTGGCGCGGATCCGCTGCTTCTTCATATAGTCAGGGAAAAGGGAGGGATACTGTTAATCCGCGCCTCTATGCGCTGTATAACGTATAAACATTTTGAACTCAGCGTAAAGGCGGATTTTCAGACAGACGTTAACGAACTTCCGCCGCCGGTTGAACATGAGAGACTATATTTCGGCGGCAGGGAAATATTTCCTAGAAAATACTATGAAATAAAAATCGACCCTGGCAAACCAAACAAGGTCGGCGGAAGTTCCAGAGAAGGGTTGATCAGATTTTTGCTGCTGACCGATTACGGGATTTCAGTGAACGTCCGGATTGAAATCAAAGAAAATTCAGGATTAGGGTATAATATGCCGTTTACCCTTGGCGATAATTACATTGTAAAGCGTACAAAACAGAACAGCATCTTAAAAGTATCGCCGTTCACGGAGAGGGAACTGCTGGATTACTGTCCGGAAATTGAGCCATACGCAGAACTCGGAATACCTCAGAAGGCCTCTGCCGCAAAGTTTAATTTTCTTAAGGAAAATATTTTGAATACATTTCGTTCATTCGCTAACCGGCGTATTTGGCTATTTATGGATAGAAGCAGTGAGACCGGGAATAACGCCGAGGCGCTGTTCAGGTATTGCGCAGGCATTGACGACGGAATACAAAAATACTATATTATTCCGGACGAAAGCTATGCCGGGCGTTTTGCGGGGCTTCCCTATATGATATTAGGGACGCTTGAGTATAAGCTGCTTTGCTGTTTCGCGGAAAAATTTATATCTTCATTCCCTTTCGACGAGGGAGTAACACTGCAGTTTGGGATTGATACGGAGCAGAAAGAACTGTATGAGGACATCCGGAATTTCAAAAAACTGGCGTTTTCTTTTTTCAGGGGCGATATAATACATATATGGCACGGCGTAATATCTCAAAATATTTCACTTCTGAATAAATTTGAGGAAGACACCCAGTTGATTTTCAGCGGGTCAAAGCCTGAATATGATTATATCAGCGGCGAACTCAGGTATGCTATTGATGAGCGCGCGTTAAGGTTAACCGGCCTTCCCAGGAATGATTACCTGGAAAAAGTAAAGAATAATCCCAATTCACAAAAGATAGTTCTCTTCGCCCCGAGCTTTGATCGTAATTACAGCCGGAAAGATGAATATTCTCCGGAATACAAGTATTCCGGTCATTACCGCTGCATTAACAGTATTCTAAACTCGCAGGAGCTTCTTGGCGCGCTTGAAAAAGACGGATATACTATGTATTTTAAACCGCATTATATTCTGCGTCCGCAGATGAGGGATTTTGACTTGGATCCGCGGGTTGAGGTTGTGGATGGCGACGCTGACCGTTATGAACTGTATGCTATGTCTGACTTGATGATAACGGATTACTCCGGTATCGCATTTGATTTCGCGTATTTAAAAAAACCCGTTGTATACGCGCATTTCCTCGAAAAACCTAACTTTGAGGGAACATATTTTTCATATAAAGACGACGGATTCGGAGAGGTTTGCCGCGATATTGACATATTAACGGAAACGGTCAGCGGATATCTTGAAACCGGCTGCGAGATGAAAATTGATCATCAGCGGAGAGTTGACCGGTATTTCACTTTTCAGGACGCGCACAATTGCGAGCGGGCGTATGAAGAAATACTTAAATTACCGGATACACGGAAAAATATATTTGAATAGCAGGGGTTAATTATAAACACAGGCTTGGTTATATTTTCAAAGCCGATTGTGGGGTACTGAATATATGCGATTTTCTAAAATATTCGCGGAAGATATTGAAAGTCTTATCTCCGATAAAGCGGTTCCCTGGGAAAAATTCCGCGGCGGCAGCGTTATTATTACCGGGGCCACAGGCTTAATCGGGCAAGGCTGTGCGGTTGTGCTGGGCGAACTGAACCGGTTATACAATTACAATATAAGAATATTGGCGGTTGGCCGGAACGCTCAGAAAGGGGAAGAACTTAAAACCATTCAGGGTGTTGAATTTATCAGAGCGGATATAAAAGAGCGTCTGGAAATCAAGGGCGGGGTTGACTATATTATTCACTGCGCGGCGGTTACCAAATCGTCAGAGATGCTTTCCAACCCGGTAGGGCTTATTGAAACGGATCTTACAGGAATTAAAAATGTCCTTGAACTCGCCTATAAAAAGAGCGCTAAAGGGTTTATCTATACTTCCTCCATGGAAAGCTACGGGATACTCGATTTGCCGGAAATAAGGGAAACCGACCAGGGATACATAGACCTGGCAAACCCCAGGAATTGCTATCCGATGTGCAAACGCATGTCGGAAATGCTGTGCAATTGCTTTTATTCACAATACGGTTTGCCTGTTAATATCGTCCGACTCAGTATGACTTTTGGCGCGGGGCGGGATTTCAGCCATGACAACCGGGTATGGGCTCAATTTGCCCGCTGCGCGCTTAACGGCTCTCCAATTGTGTTACATACGTCCGGCGAGTCGTTAAGCGCGGTCACCTATATGGCGGATGCGCTCAGGGGTATGTTTCTTGTTTTGCTCGCCGCGCCGCGCGGTGAAACCTATAATATCGCGTCAACCCATATGAAAATAAGAGAGATGGCTGAGCGTATAGGGCATAAGTTCGGGCTTGAAGCAGTCGTTCATCCTCCCGATGATATAGGCGTAAGGGGATATGCAAGTGAATTCAAACTTCCGCTTAATTCCGACAAGATCAAAACCATCGGCTGGAACCCCAAGGTGACGAGAATCGAGGATATGTTTGAACGCGTTCTAGCCGATGCCCGGCAAAATTCTACAATCAGTATGGGAGGCGACTGAGTTCTGGCTGTGGATAAGCGCGTTATTACAAATAATATAAAAAAAATATCCACGCTGAAAACAAAAAGTATATTTATTATCGGGTTAAGTGAAGATTGTTTTCAGGCCGGAGAGGTCTTGCGTGAATTGGGATATGATATATATGCTTACGCAAGCGATGATATAATCGTGGTCAATAAAAACAACAAGACCAACATAATATTCGCGGAAAAATGGTTTTCCGGAGACATAAAATCAGTTATTAAAATTGTTGAATTTGATTCGGCCGTTACAACCCGGAATTCCGTCTATTTAACTTCATCTGATCATTATGAGAATAAACTGAAGGCTGGCGGCTACGTAAAAGATGTTGATTATTTCAGAATAAATCAAAACGCTGAGGTAAGAAAATGATTGATACTTATATCGAAAATATGCAGCGGCAGGAAAATGAAGAACTATTAAGGATAGACGAATATGTTAATCTGAAGAATAAAAAGGTATGCGTCTTTGGACTGGATAATCCAAGTTACCGCGCCGAACGCCTCCTGTTATTTATCGGAATCAAAATTGAGGCGTATATCACTCTGGACAATAAAAAAAAACACAGATTGATCAGGCTCAGGACGCTTTCGCAAAGAAATTCCTGCGTCACAAAGACTGCTGTAATATGATTCCCGTTAAAACAGTCGAATATATCCGTAGAATTGATCCATTAAGGATAATTTTGATTGCGTCGCCGCCACCGTTTTGTGACGAATACGCTGAAACGCTGCAAAACTTGGGTTACAGGGAAAACCAAAATTATTTCAGGGTTCTGAACTGGGAAGCGGATACGGAATTTTACGTAAAAACGCGCTGCTTATGCCCGCTTGATTTAAACGGGATAAAGCAGTCGTCATTTGAGACATTACAGTATTTTCGTGATTTTTGCGACGCCAACAGCCTGAGGTATTACATATGCGGAGGAACGATGCTGGGTTCGGTGCGCCACAAGGGGTTCATTCCATGGGATGATGACATAGATGTAGATATGCCGCTGCCGGATTATTTGAAGTTTTATAAAACTTTCAAAGGCAATGAGAGATTTCATCTGGGGCACGGCGACCTGATTGGCACAGGAGGGGTTGAGACCGCCCGATTTCTCCGGGTTCTTGACAGGAGCGTGGCGCTCCGAATTACAATGTTTCCGCACCGCCGCGTCACTTCCACAGGTATTGATATTTTCCCCCTTTGCGGTTTGCCGTCTGACAAAACCGCGCGCGGCAATTTTATCAGCAAGATATCTTATATTGAATGGGAAAGTAGATTCGTCAGGGTTACCGCTATGGGTGACGCGAAGGTTCAGGATTCTTACTACAGGCGTATTAACCTTATGCGGAAATACTATAATTTTGATAAAGCGGATTGGGTAGGCTACACGCCGTGCCCGTATGAAGAAAAAGCCGCGTTTAAACGCGAAATATACGATGATGTTTGTAAATACGAATTCAACGGCGATTACTTCGCGGGCCCTAAAAACTATGATTATTACCTGACCACTCTGTTTGGAAAAAACTATATGACGCCTCCGCCTCCGGAAAGGCAGAAGGTTCACCAGTTCGAGGCGTTCGCGCAGCCCTTGGAGTGAATGCTATTGTCGCACACCAACCTTGGGGTTGAAAGACGCGGTTATAATTAGTATGCTTTTTTAATCGCGAAAAGATTATGTCAAGCTGTACCCAAAATGCCTGTTACCCAAAATGTCTTGACAAGCAGATACAATAAAATGGAGGGCACAAAAAAATAAAATGGAAGGCACAAAAAAACTAAATATTCTTCTCATAACAAATCGCGATTCAGATAATTGCGGTGATCAGGTTATTGAGGCGTGTGATATTGCTTTGCTTAGTGTAATTATGAGACAAATAGGTTTTTCTGAAACCGATTTTAAGATAAGTAGTAGAGCTTTAGCGATTGTTTCCAACGAATTTGTTGCTGCACAGAATGAAAAACTACTTGAGGGCGCCAGGGAAGCGATAAAAAGCGCGGATTGTGTCATTTTTGGCGGGGCGCCTGTTTTTAATTATAAATATCAATCCTTCTACTTTAAGACTTCGACCATAATTAACCTTGCTAAGCAGTATGCGAAACCGATCATTTTCAGTGCGATCGGAATTGATGGATATGATGATAACAGTAATAAATGCCAAATGATTAAGGACGCGTTACGAGCAGGCACAGTTAAACAGATTACAACTCGCGATGGAATAACATTTCTCAGAAAATATACTAATGAAATTGATATCCCCATCCATTTGGTTGCCGACCCAGCCGTATTTGCTGTGTCTGTCTACTCGGATGTTGTTAAC
>JAITDJ010000138.1 GCA_031282635.1 Clostridiales bacterium | reverse complement strand
GTGAATTCCCCCTGCTTATAAAAGCTAATCTCAGCGTCTTCAGGTAAGTCGTTAATCAGCTCAACCTTATAGGGTTCATCCTTCATTAAAGCCAGCGCCTCTTCGCGCGGTAAAGTAAAACGCTCGACAGGCAGACCCTCTTTGACGATATTCTTCATTTCGGCCTCTACGGCCTCTATCTCCTCTTTTGTGAATGACGTCCCCTTGTCTATATCATAATAGAAACCGTCATCCGTCGCCGGTCCGATAGCCAGTTTACAGTCCGCGTACAGGCGCTTTACGGCCTGCGCCATGATATGCGACGCTGTATGCCGCAAAGATCTGGTTCCGTTCTCATTCTGCGTTTGTGACATGGTCGTCCTCCTTAAATATTTTATCTATTATTCCGCATTCCCTCAATAAAAAGACTAAAATAATTATACCTGAGGTAAAATCAGAAAGCGGCCCAGCCATCCAGACGCCTGTAAGACCGAAAAACAGGGGCAGAATAAGGTAGGCGGGTATCAAAATAATCACTTGGCGGAGCAGACTTAACAGTATGGATATTTTCGCTCGCCCTATAGCCTGAAAGAAGTTAACCGCAGGGAACTGAAAACCCACAATCGGCAGCATACAGAGCAGAATGCGCATACCCGAAGCGCCTGTACGAATGAGCTCCTCGTCCTTGTTAAACAGCCATACAAGTTTTTCCGCGAATAACTGTACAACAATCAGGCCGATTCCCGCTATGATCATCGCGTATATTATAGCCCAACGGTTGGCTGATTTAACTCGTTCGGCGTCGCGCCTGCCGTAGTTGAATCCGATAATCGGCTGTGAGCCCTGATTAATGCCTATCACCGGCATCATGAACAAAGTGTTTATACTGCCGATAACCGTCATCGCGCCAATGGCGGTAATATCGCCGTCTTTGCCTAAAACCGCTTTGCCGTAATATGTCAGCGACCGGTTTGCCACGATAGTAATCACACTGTTGGCAATCTGCATAAAAAACGGCGACATGCCTATTGAAACGATATTAAGCATGGTTTGGCGCTTAAGCTTAAAATTTTTGATCCTGAACCGTAGCGCGGAGTTGGGCGTAAAATAATATGAAAATACAAACGACGCGGATACGCACTGCGAGATTACCGTCGCGATCGCCGCGCCATTTATCCCCATATCAAATACAAAGATAAATATGGGGTCGAGAATCATATTGGTTATGCCGCCCACTAATTGAGTGGCTGCGAAGCGTTTAGGGTTTCCCGTAGCGCGTATGGGATGGTTCATTGCAAACGATGCCATATTAAAGAAGCTGCCCGCGATGATGATCCGCGCGTATGGCAGCGCATACGGCAGCAGGTTATCCGTAGCGCCGACTATTCTCAAAATCTGCGGTGTAAAAATAACGCCTAACACGGAAAAAGCGATGGCTATGACGCAAATCATTGTTAAGCCGTTCGCTACGGTTTCCTCGGCGGCTTTTACGTCTCTCCGCCCCAATTGTATGGATATACGCGCCGCCGCCCCGACGCCCACGAGCATTGAGAGGGCCATAATAATATTAATAACAGGCATACTTAAGCCGACGCCTGCCAGAGACGCGTTTCCGATATTGGGAATTTGGCCCACCCAATACCGATCAACAATATTATACAAAGAATTAACCAGCATGCCCAGCATTGTGGGTATGGAGTATTTTATAACAAGCGAGCGCATGGGTTCGGACGCCATACGTATTTCTGAATGCGTTAATTCTCTCTCTTCCATATCCCCCCGCCTTTATTAATTAAAATTGTCCAATGAACCCGCCGTTGCATAATATGGAACATCAACATGCCAGGAGATGAGATAATGTACCCTGCAGGCAAGAATTCCGGCAGCCGCGACGACATAACCGCAGATAGCGGCGCCAGCCGTTACCGCCATGGGAATAACGAACGCCCCGGCACCGATCATGCGATCCCAGATCTGAACAGCCCCATAGAGTATGCGCTCGGCGATAATATCGCCGTAAGCCGTCCGGGCCCGGATCGCCCAAGCCATAATTACCCCGAGAACCCAGAGCGCCCGGTTTCAATCCCGGATCGGCGCGCGGAGCATGTACCGAGCAGAAAACGCCCGGGCTATAACAGGCCAAACAATCCGAATTTTCCTCACGGGGGATTCAAGCCACCCGGCAATTCGGGCGGCGCTATGTCGAAACCCGGTTCCCCGCCTCCCTCGTATATACCCGCCCGAACCTCGAAAACAGCGCGCGCTGTGGACTACGGCTCAATACGCGTATGCCTGTTCCGCTGCACCTATCTGTGGCTGAGAAATGGAGTAGCTTTTTGGTTTTACCCCGTATATGCCGGTCGTCATTCCATTTCCGGTTTCAGATGGACTAATTATGGATGGGCGTACAGCGGCATTGACTCAAGCTGGATAAATTATTTCGAGTGCGTATAGACAGCGCTTTAATTGCCGAGTCTCTCATATCCGCCGGCGTACAAACGGTTGTATGCCGGTTTTTTTTATGCTCCAGCGAAGCGATGGACGCCGGTATATCGCCTCCGATTAAAAGGCTGAGCGCTTTAACCGACTCAAACGCGTCCATCCCTTCATACTTGTCGTCGATCGCCTTGCATACGCTCTCCGGGAACTTGAACGGGCTGGCTGTGGACATAATAACATTCGGCGTAGTGTCGCCCGTACGGTTCTTGTACTTTTGGTACGCCTTAAGGGCCACAGCCGTATGCGTGTCAATGATATACCCTGAAAGCTCATACAGTTCGCGGATCCCATCGAAACATTCATTCCAAACAGCAAATTCGGCGGCAAACCCCTCCGCTTCAGCGCAGAACTTATAACGGCCCTCTTTGGAAAGCATATCCATATATTCCTTGGTCAGCGTACTGCCGCTGATATGATACAGCAGGCGTTCCAGGTTACCGGAAACCAGGATGTCCATGGATGGGGAAACGGTTGCTATGAATTCACGGTTTTTATCATATTCATGGGTTTGAAAAAAATCGTACAGAACTTTATTGTCATTTGAAGCGCAGATTAATCTATTAACCGGCAGTCCCATTTGGCGCGCGTAATATCCAGCCAGGATATTGCCGAAATTTCCTGTGGGTACGGTAAAATTCACCGGATCGCCGGGTTTCAGCCCGTATTTGTTAATCATCTGGGCGTAGGCGTAAACATAGTATACAATCTGCGGCAGCAACCGGCCGATATTTATGGAGTTCGCGGATGTCAGGTAAACGCCGGGGATTCCATCCGCGAATATACGTTTAACGCCTGTCTGCGTGTCGTCAAAATTACCGTATACCCCGATTACATAGGTATTGCCGCCTTCCTGTGTCCGCATCTGACGCTTCTGCATATCAGACACGCCGTTGACGGGGAAAAAAACCACAATATCGATGCCTTCCACGCCCGCGAATCCTTCAAGCGCCGCTTTGCCCGTATCGCCGCTGGTCGCGGTTAAAACCGCTATACCGCTATCCAAGCCCTGTTTACGGGCCGCCGTTTTCAACAGCCCCGGCAGCAGCGACAGAGCCATGTCCTTAAAGGCCAGCGTTTTGCCATGGAACAGTTCCAGGAAATAATAACCGCCGTGTTTGGTAAGCGGAGCGACTTCCGGGTTATCAAATTTTTCGCCATATGCTTGATCCACAGCTTCGGACAACTCGGCTTCCGTATAATCGGTCAGGTATGGCCGTAATATTTCTTTTGCCAGCAAGCAGTAGGGCATTGCGCACAAACGCCGCAAGTCGTCCGTAATATCCGGAAAACATTCCGGCGCATACAATCCCCCGTCACCGGCAATACCTTTAAGTATTGCCGCGGCCGCGGTTAATTCTTCGTCCGCGCCTCGCGTACTGTGATATAGCATAGCCTCACTCCATTTTCCAAGCTTTAAAATACTTATTTTTCATCCGTCCATCCTTTACCGACGCCCAACCCAGCGGATAACCGTCCGCACATACTAAAGCCCAACCATCGTCTGATTCCACGTCAAATGATTCGCCCTTAACATATTTTTCAGAGGCGCGGCTGTCCCGCTCGAAATTAATTACATTCCGCGCGTCGTCCGGATTCAGTCCCATTGCGAAAGCCTGCGAAGGCTTAAATCGTCTGTTTTTCACTTCTCCCAGATACCATCCGCTTCGCACGGTTCTTATGCCGTTCAAATCCGGCGTTCCCTCCGGTATTCGGTATAAAGATTCACCCGCGCCGAAAAAATCGCCCGTTAATCTATGTGTTAAATATTCTTCACAGAACGCACTGAAGTATTCTATTCCATAAACGCGCCGGACTAACCGGCTGTTTTCAACCGGGCGCGGTTCCCTGTCATTGCCCAAGACGCATACAAAGTGGCCCTCTCCCTCCTGAAGATGCGGCCAGATACGGCCCGCTCCCAACGCGGTTCCCGTTATCCCAAGTTTTTTATGGTTAAGCGGGACAACATAAAAGCCCTTATGCGTATTCAAAAACCACTCTATCATATCTTCATCCTCGCGCGGCTCGAACGTACAGGTGGAATAAACTATGCGTCCGCCGGGCTTCAGCATATCCGCCGCCTGATTTAATATACCGCGCTGTGCAGCCGCGCAGGCTTCCGGCTTATGCCCGCTCCAGCCGGAAACAGCGTCAGGGTCTTTTCTGAACATACCCTCGCCCGAACATGGAGCGTCTACAAGAATCCGGTCAAAAAAATGAGGGAATCTTCGCGTCAGGCGTTCGGGCCTTTCACATAGAACAACCGCGTTAGTGACGCCGCTCAACTCAATATTCTTAACAAGCGGCTTACAGCGCGAAATACTGACGTCATTGGCCACAATCAGGCCGCTCCCCCGCAAATACCCGGCCGCCTGCGTTGTCTTGCCCCCCGGAGCGGCGCATATATCCAACACTGTATGCCCGGGCTCAATGTCCGCGACAGCCGCCGGCAGCATGGCGCTGGGCTCCTGCGTGTAAAACAGCCCGGCGTGACGCCATATGCTTTTTGACGGGCGGTATTCTGGCGTATAGTAAAAACCTTCCTCGCACCATGGTACTGTATGTGACAAAAACGGCAGATATTTCACAATCGCCTCGGGCGTAACCTTCAATAAATTAGCGCGCAGACCGTATATCCGGTCATGCTCAAGCGATTCCGCGTACCGGCTCGCGCCGTCTTCCCCCAACAGGCCCTTAAGCATAGCCGTAAATTCAACCGGCAGTTTATCCGCAAACATTAAAATACCCCTTTCCAATATAAGCATGAGCTTATTATGAAAAGGGGCGGGAAATTCCCGTGGTTCCACCCTAATTGCCTAAAGAAACAAGGCCGCTTAATAATGATTATAACGTAATCAACGGACGTTATTGGCGCCGCTCCAAGGTGGTTTTCAGCCAACGGGCTTGAAGCCGCTTTCAGCAATCGCGGCCCTCTCTGACAAGCTTTCCGTATGCCTACTGTCCTCATCAACACATTTAACTTCATTATACTCGTGTTTGAATGGCGATGCAATAGCGTTTCATAAAATGTGTTTGATAAAATGATAAAACAGAAAAACAGAAAAATTTGCACCCGCGAAAATCTTATGGATATTAAGGGTGAAATCTGCTATAATTTTATCACTATTCCCCATGTCGGTCAATAGATTCACAATGAAAAGGCGGCGACAAAAGTATGTTATCGGATAAAGATATTCTATCAGCGTTGCGCGCGCAGTTAGCAATTATGATGTGGCAGATCGGAATTGACGTTCTGCCGGAATATCGTCACCTCGGTATCGCGGCAGTTTTAACAAATCGCCTGACAATAGAAATTCTGGAGCGCGGAAAGATTCCGTATTACGGTACGGCTCAAAGGAATATCGCTTCCCAGCGGGTAGCTCACCGCGCGGGACTTCGTCCGGCATGGTGCGATGTTTGGTGATGATGACGAGCCAATCGGGGCTTGTGATGAAATACAATCCATCATGGAACGGCGCGGGGTATACCCGCCCAACTTTCGACAATAACTGTGTGCCAATAGGATTTGATGTGAAAACTTCTTCAGGTTTTGAGGTTGACTCAGCCTTTGCGTTCGATATTTCTGTGCCATTCACACGGCAAACATGGCATGGCAGAATCAAGGCTTGCAGAGGGATAGGCGCGTCGTCGCTTACGCTGGAACAGATTGCGGCTTTCGAGGAAGATCATTTGCGTTTCTTGTCAGAACAGACAGAAGCGTTTGAGATATCGCACTCCGCTAATTTTTGTATTTTGAGAAAGCGGTGATTATCAATGTGGCCCGAACAAGAAATGATGGACTTGATCCTAAACGCCGCCAAGTCTGACGAGCGTATCCGGGCGGTCAGCATGGAAGGCTCGCGCGCTAATCCCGCCGTGCCAAAAGACCGATATCAGGATTACGATATTACTTACTATGTTTCAGATATCGCTCCGTTTTATAACAATCCGGCGTGGGTGATTGCAAAATTTGGCAAGCCCCTTATAATGCAAATGCCGGAGGCCATGCGCTACCCGGATGGCGGAGGGCATTTCAACTATATGATGATATATCCGGACGGCAACCGCATCGACTTGACCTTTGAGCCCAAGAAATACGTAGATAATGGCAAACCCTCTGTCACACTTCTGGATAAAGACAACGGCAATGGCTTTCGTCCGATATTGCCGCCGCCCAGCGATTCTGTATATCATATTGAGCCGCCATCATCGCTGTTCTATTACTCCTGCTGCAACAATTTCTGGTGGTGCCTGAACAATGTCGCCAAAGGCATCGCACGGGACGAACTGGTGTATGTTATGAACATGCTGAACATGGTTGTACGCCCCGAACTGCACGATATGATGAAATGGTATATCGTCACACTACACGGATTCAACATTTCTGCTGGGAAATACGGCAAGTATTTCAAACGCTATCTGACAACGGAATTGTACAAGCAATACGCCGCAACCTATTCCGGCAGCGACTACGGCGAGGTTTGGGCATCGGTGTTTATCATGTGCGATTTGTTTCACACGCTGGCGTTGCCGGTTGCGGAGTCTTTCGGCTTTACCTATCGCCAAGACGAAGAAGACGGGATGCGGGTGTATTTGAAATTTGTGAAGGAAGACGAGTTGAGGAAAAAAATATGACTATTCGAGAAGCGAAAGTCAACGATGCGGAGGCATTGTCAGAGATGTATAAATATTAAGTTGACAATTTCCCATACTCATTTGAGTACACAGCGCCATCTGCCGAGGAGTTCGCTAAAAGAATATCTGATATATCAGAAAAATTTCCTTTCTTTGTTTGCGAGGAAAATGACGAAATAATCGGTTTAGCTTATGCTCACCAGTTTAACAGGAGCGAAAATGGCGCGACCGGCAACAAAATAGTTTTAACATATCGACCCCATCTAAAAACGCTCATCGAGATGAAAATCTTGATGAGCGTAAACTTTTTTGTGTTTCTATGAAAATACTACCTTGACAAAACGGCTCTTTCGTGCGTTCTCTTTTGTTTTTCATATACCTCATATCTCCATTTTTTCCATTGGGGGTATGAAATTTTCATGCGTTAATTATCTACACTGAAATTATCATAAGTTAATAACAAGAAAAATTTGCCCCCTTGACAAACTCACATATCTCTGATAAACTAATTGATTAATTGCTCAATTGTTTTTTATGGAGGAGTTTTAATGGATAAACAATTTTTCTGCGACTGCGACGTTATCCACGAGGATATTGTAAACAGCGTCCGCGAAAAGATACTCCCCAAAGAGGAATACATCAACCTCGCCGCACTTTATAAAATTTTTGCTGATGGAACGCGGGTGCAGATTCTTCATGCGCTTGAACACAGCGAGATGTGTGTTTGCGACCTGGCGGTACTGCTCGGCGTTACAAAGTCCGCTGTTTCTCACCAGCTTAAAACGCTGAGAATGGCAAACCTCGTAAAGTTCCGCAAAGAAGCGCAGATTGTATTTTACTCGCTGTCTGACGCTCATGTAAAAGAAATTATTGAAACAGGGTTTGAACATATCCACGAATGATCGGCGCCGGTTTTCCTTGTTGAAAACAGGATCACCGACGGTCATCCTTGCGTATGTTTTCCCCGCCTTTCACCCCTGAGCCTCCAAATGTTCCGGTTCTCCATTATTGGGCAATTCTTTTGAATAGCCGCACTGCACGTTGGAACACACAATTTTGCGGTTCTTCGTACCTTTCTCCACCAGATAACCGCCGCATTCCGGGCAGGTTTCACCCGTCGGACGGTTCCATGTCATAAACCCGCACTCAGGGTTATGCTCGCAGCCATAATAGCTGCGTCCTTTACGCGTCTTTTTGATCTGTACCTTGCCTCCGCATACGGGGCAGTTTACACCCGCGTCTTCGAAATATGGTTTGGTGTTGCGGCAGTCGGGAAAACCGGGGCAAGCCAGAAACTTCCCGAACCGCCCGAACTTTATTACCATATTACGGCCGCAGTGTTCACATTTAATGTCGGTTTCCTCGTCCTCTACCTCTATTTCACCTATACGTTCCTCAGCCTCATTAATCTTCTCAATAAACTGTTTATAAAACCCGCGCAGGATCTCTTTCCATTCGAGATCGCCGTCTTCCACCTTATCCAGGCTTTCTTCCATTTTTGCGGTAAACTCTATATCAACGATATCCTCGAAATTTTGCGTCATTATGCTGTTTACGATCTCACCCAGCTCGGTTGAATAGAATATTTTGTTCTCTTTGGTCACATACCGGCGCTGTACGATATTACTGATTGTGGAGGCATAAGTACTGGGCCGGCCTATGCCCAGTTCCTCCATTGTTTTAACCAGACTGGCCTCACTGTAACGCGGCGGCGGCTGGGTAAAATGTTGTTCGGGCTTTGTCCGAATCAGAGTAAGCGGCTGATCGGGCGTAAGCTCCGGTATTTTGACGTCAGTCTCTTTATCAGGCTCATTCTTGTCGTAAATGGACAAATATCCCTTAAATTTCAGCAGTGAACCGCTCGCGCGAAACATATATCCGCCCGCCCTGATCTTGACGGATATAACGCTGTATTCAGCGGAAGACATCTGGCTGGCGATAAAACGCTCCCATATGAGTTTGTATAGTCTATATTGATCCCTGGAAAGCGAATTTTTCAGACTGTCCGGATGGCGTTCCACATAAGACGGCCTGATGGCTTCATGCGCGTCCTGTGTCCTGCCCCTGGTCTTATACAGCGGCCGTTCAGGCGCCGCATAGGCGTCCCCGAACATGGCAAGTATAATATTTTTGGCATTTTCATAAGCTTCATCAGCTACGCGCACCGAATCTGTACGGATGTACGTCACTAACCCCAGCGTGCCCTCATCCTTAATATCTACGCCTTCATATAACTGCTGAGCAACCATCATGGTTTTGGAGGTAGCAAAGCCCAATATCTTTGATGATTCCTGCTGCAGCGTGCTGGTGGTAAACGGCGGGGACGGTTTTTTTACACGCGAACCGTTTTTAACTTCATGTACAATCCAAGCGGCTTCCGCGGTTTCGTTTACGACTCTATCCGCATCCTCTTTTGTTATAAGATCCCGCTTATTATTATCAGAACTATTATACTTCGCGGTAAACTCTACCTTTTCCGCGCCTAGCGTCACTTCGAGCGTCCAATACTCCTCTGGAGTGAAGTTTTCTATTTCATCATCGCGGTCACAGATCATTTTCAGCGCCACAGACTGCACCCGGCCGGCGCTTAGCCCGCGTTTTACCTTTTTCCACAGTAACGGGCTTATCTTATAACCCACTATGCGATCCAAGCCGCGGCGCGCCTGCTGGGCATCCACCAAATTCATATCAATGTCGCGCGCTTCTTTTATAGACTTCCTTACGGCGGTTTTGGTTATTTCATTGAACGTAATGCGCATAGCCTTCTTATTATCAAGCTTCAGGGCGTGCATCAAATGCCAGCTTATAGCTTCGCCCTCGCGGTCAGGGTCTGTAGCCAGATATATCTTATCGGCGCTTTTCACTTCCTTGCGCAATTTGGACAGCACTTCGCCCTTGCCCCTAATGGTAATATACTTGGGCTCAAAATCATTTTCCACATTTATGCCCAGTTCACTTTTGGGAAGGTCGCGGACATGCCCTATTGACGCTTCTATTTTATAGGCGCCGCCTAAAAATTTTTTTAATGTTTTCGCTTTTGCCGGCGACTCCACAATCACAAGATTCTTTGCCATATTATCCTCCAAACCGGGGAAATTCAGCGCGTTTTGCTGTATCTTTGCCCCGGCGTTTTTAACAGGTAACCTTTCAATTCAAGCATGGTCAAAATATAATTGACAGTTTGCGCGTTTAAACCGCACTTATCAACAATGGTCTCAAAACCTTCAGGTTGAAAAGCCATACAATCATAAACCAATTTTTCATCCGGCGCAAGATCCTCCCGACTATTTTGCTGAACATATTCCTTTGCGGCTATATTTAATGTATGCAGTATGTCCTGATAAGATGTAACTATTCCTGCACCGTCGCGTATCAGTTCATTGGTCCCATCACTTAACCGGCTGTTAATATTGCCGGGCACAGCCATCACCTCTCTGCCCTGCTCCAACGCCTGATTGACTGTTATAAGCGCCCCGCTGCGCCTGGCTGCTTCGGTCACAATCAACACCTGCGACAGGCCGCTGATGATACGGTTACGGGCGGGAAAATAACCCAGCTCAGGCTTGGCGCCCGGCGGATACTCCGACATCAAACATCCATGAAGCGCGATCTGCTTCATCAGTTCAATATTTTCCGGAGGGTAGCAGATATCTGTTCCGCAGCCCAGTACCGCGACGGTTTGCCCGCCTGCTTCTATTGCGCCGTTATGCGCGATACTATCTATACCCCTGGCCATGCCGCTGACTATTACGATATTATTTTCGGCAAGCTTCCGGCTCAGATCCCGCGTTACGGCCCGTCCGTATTCCGAACAGCGCCTTGAGCCTATTACACCCGCTTTTTTCAGGCTGCCGTCCGGCAATACGCCGCTGACATACAGAATCCGCGGCGGGTCGTGGATTTGTTTCAGTAATTCGGGGTAATCCGCATCCTCCAACGTAATAATGCGTATGTGTTTTTTTTCCGACTCATCCAGTATACGTCTGGCCTCGCTTAAATCACGGCTGTTTAAAATAGCCTCGGCGTTGGCCCCCGATATGTTAGGCGCCGCGATAAGCTGCCTGTATGAGGCCTCATAAACCGCTTCGGCCGATTCAAACTGATTGAGCAGCATACCTTGCCTGCGCGGGCCAATACCCGCGATCAAACTCAGCCAAATCTTATATAAGCTGTCGTTCAACGGGATCCTCTCCTAAAATTGTAGTATTATACTTTTCGTTAAGAATATTCTATGCTATACTTCAATAAAGTCAAATTTTGTAGAAGCATCTGCAAATTATATGGAGGAAGCTTATGCTGGCAAAGGTTACAAGCGGCGCGATTCTGGGAATCGACGGTTATAAAGTGGATGTAGAGGTGGATTTAAGCCAGGGCCTGCCGGCTTTTGATATCGTCGGCCTGCCTGACTCCGCCGTAAAAGAGTCAAAAGATCGCGTCCGTACCGCTATTAAGAACGCCGATTTAGCTTTCCCCATTAAACATATTACCGTAAACTTGGCGCCCGCCGATACCAAAAAGGCCGGGCCGTCTTTCGACCTGCCCATTGCGGTGGGCATATTGGTATGTATGAATATAATCGCGCCCGAAACCATCCGAGATATTATCTTTGTCGGCGAACTCTCGCTGGACGGCGGGCTGAGGCCGGTAAGCGGAGTGCTGCCCATACTCCACGCGGCTTTTAAAAATGGCTGTAAAAAGGCTCTGCTGCCGTCGGATAACGCTCAGGAAGGCGCGTTGGTATCCGGTATGGAAGTAATGGGCGTCAACAACCTCGGGGAATTAATTGAATCGCTGAATAAACACGAATGGCACGGCGCCAGTGTCGATATAGACGAACTGTTCAGCAACGAACACATGTACTATGTTCCGGATTTCTCCGATGTGAAGGGGCAGGAGGGCGTAAAGCGCGCGCTCACTATCGCGGCGGCTGGTTTTCATAATATTGTGCTGATTGGCCCGCCCGGTTCCGGCAAAACCATGATGGCCAAACGGCTGCCCGGTATACTGCCGGAATTGACGCTGGATGAAAGCTTGGAGATAACAAAAATATACAGTATAGCGGGTCTTCTGGATAATAAAAAGGCCTTGATAACGTCGCGCCCGTTCCGCTCTCCCCATCATACGGCCTCAACGGTTTCGCTGGTCGGCGGCGGGCGCAACCCCATGCCGGGGGAAATAAGTCTGGCGCATAACGGTGTTTTATTTCTGGACGAACTGCCGGAATTTCAAAAGCGGGCGCTGGAAACCTTGAGGCAGCCCCTGGAGGATCGCCAGGTAACAATTACGCGTGTGGGCGGCGCGCATACATACCCCAGCTTTTTTCTGCTGGCGGCGTCCATGAATCCATGCCCGTGCGGGTATTACGGTTCCTCCAGCAAGTGCCATTGCACCCAAAACGAGATTTCGAATTATTTGGGGAAGATAAGCGGCCCCTTACTGGATCGCGTCGATCTGCAATCCGAATCGCCGTTTGTAGATTATACCGCCTTGCGGAGCAGCAGCCCTTCGCCGTCCACAAAAGAGATCCGGGCGCGAGTAATGGTCGCGGTCGCGTTGCAGCGCGAGCGGTATAAAAACGAACGTTTTACTTTTAATTCGCAGCTGGGAAGCGCTGAAATTGATCGTTACTGTGTGATCGATACCGCCGGCCGCGCGTTGCTGCGGCAGGCTTTTGAGAAAATGGGGCTTTCCGCGAGGGCGTATCACAAATGCCTGCGAGTGTCGCGCACGATCGCGGATTTGGAGCAGTCGGAGAATATTGAGGTTAAGCATTTAGCGGAAGCGATTCAATATAGAGGGCTGGACAGGAAATATTGGTGAGAACAGAAATATAGGCTTACATCTTCGTCCATAAGTG
>JAITDJ010000082.1 GCA_031282635.1 Clostridiales bacterium | reverse complement strand
ACTGCGCCTTATGATAAAAAATTCTAAAACCCTTGATTTACCGCCCTTTTAGGGCCATATTAATAACAGCAGGTGATGGGAATCGAACCCACATGACCAGCTTGGAAGGCTGGCGTTCTACCACTGAACTACACCTGCGCAATGCCCAGGGACGGAATCGAACCCCCCACACGTGGATTTTCAGTCCACTGCTCTACCAACTGAGCTACCTGGGCCAGTCGCGAACGAAATCATTCGCAACGAAAAAAATTATATAAGACAAATAAGCTATTGTCAAGAGAATTTTTACTTTCTGAGAATTTTTACTTTTGAATTTTTACTTTCACGTTATAATTTCATAAGCTTCCTCGCCCCGGCGCCTGAAAGCCACTTCCATACAATAAACGCCGCCGCGGCAGAGGCGGCCGTCAGTATCCAGCCAAACGCCATTATACTGATAAAACGCCTAAAGGCAAAAATATATACTACATATAACGTCATAATGACAGTCACCGATCCGAATATGGTGATCATGGCGGAAACCCCCTGTTTTACCGGCTGCATTTCAGACGTCCAGTCAAAGCGGGGGAATATCAGATTAATTGACAAACCGGCAACGGCGGATAAGAGGATAAACGTTTGCGGAAACACTATAATAAACAGACAGTCCGTTACGGACTTTGCCGTAAGGAACGCGGCGGAAACGGACGCCGCCAGGCACGGAAACACGGAGGAAATCAGGTGCATGTATATTTTTGACAAAAAGATGACCTTCGGATGCACCGGAATGGTTTTGGTAATCCAAAATTGCCTGCCCTCCAGCGAAATCAGTGAAGCGGACAAATTGTTCATACTGCACATTAAAACAAGTACGGCGGCTGCTATTGCCGGCTGCGGCGCGTCTCCCAAGAGAGAGGAAATCTGCTCCAAATAGATAAGGAATTCCGCCCTCTTTACAAACACCGCGCCCGCGCCGATCAGCATGAACACAGAGCAGATCGAGGTATTTAAAATAACCATTGGGTTAGCGGCGTAATGGGCCAATTCCTTTTTGGTAAGCGCCAAGCGCGCTCCCGATGCCCTAGACGCTTTTTCTCTGTAAATCGTTTTTGCCGTCCCCCTGTTTGTCGTTAATATTTTCCGATAATTTAACGTCATTACGACGACCATCAATAAAAACGGAGCAAGCGCCCAAAGCATAAACACGCCCATGTCTGTGGGACTCTGGTTGGCAATGCCTGACCCAAACGCGTATAACGGAGGCATAGCGCGGCGGAAGGCTTCCGATATCTCCATGTCCCTTGCCAGCAGCGTGTTCAGATAGTTTTGAAGCCGGGAATACAAATGCAGGTATAATAACAGTATGAATAAAGACAGCGCAAGCGTTATTATATTTTTCCGTTTAATCCTTATAAAAATTGAGGAGAGCGCCCACCCGAGGAAACACGCGACCGTTAAAGCCATAAGAGGCAGAAACGCGTATCCTGCTAGGCAGTATAACACGCCGGCGGGTGTGGCGTATCCTCCCATTGCCCATATTATAAACGCCGGCGCGGTTATAATCAATTCAAACGCGTATTCAAACGCCAGAAGGACAAGCAGACGGCCTAACAACATGTCAAACGGCTTAATGGGCATCGATAGCAACAATTCGTTATCCTTGGCCATGAAAAGCGTCTGGGCTGAAAAAACCGTGCCGAAAACACTGAGCGCGAAAGACATGACCGCCTGAATCGAAAAATAAAACCATCCTATATTCGCGTCAAATATAGGATCGCGCAGCAAATAAAACAGTGAGCCGAACGTAAGCATAAAGGAAGCAAACGCAAGGACCATTATCAGTATAAAAAAAAACTTTCGCGGTGTACCGCCGTTTTTCCGCCTCAACCGCAAAATTCCGGCCAGCAGCGCTTTTAGATTTATTAAGAACAGGTTTCTAATCATGCGCCATCCCTTCCAGTTCGAAAAACACGGTTTCTAATGACGAATCCCCGCGGACCTTTTCCATTTCCCCATAAGCGACCAACCGGCCGTTTCTAATTATAGCCACCTTGTCACAGAGTTTTTCCGCGACCTCAAGCACATGCGTCGAGAAGAAAACAGAGCAGCCCTCGGCGCATTTTTCCCGCATGGTTTGCTTAACCGCCCTAGCGGCTTTCGGATCCAGCCCTACAAACGGCTCGTCCATTATTATCAGCTTCGGAGCGTGAATCAACGCGGAGATAATCGCCAATTTCTGTTTCATTCCGTGAGAATACGCCGCTATAGGCTCGGCCAAGTCGCCGGTGAGCTCAAACAAATCGGCGTACATCTGTATCCGCTCCCGTCGTACGCCCGCATTGACGCCGTAAACGTCCGCTATAAAATTCAGGTATTTAATGCCTGAAAGAAAATCGTAGAGTTCGGGGTTATCGGGAATATACGCTATTTCCCGCTTAACCTCAATGGGGTTTTTCTTTACGGATTTTCCCGCAACGGTTATTTCGCCGCTGTCAAAATCCAAGATACCGCATACCGCCTTTATCGTGGTGGTTTTGCCGGCGCCGTTATGGCCGATAAACCCGCAAATTTCGCCGGGCTCGATATGCAATGACAAATTGTCCACGGCGCGTTTGCTTCCAAATGTTTTTACTAAACGATCTATTTTTAACATGCTAACCCTCCGGCATATCCGTCGTTGAATCACACATTTTATTATGCTATACTTTATAAAAATATTCAATGCATATTGATAAGGGGGGCCTCTATTGAACCAGAGCCTTTCGGATGAAACCCATGATGTTGAAACCGACGTCCCGGATCGCATCCTGCAAATGCGGAGACTTAAAAAGCGCCCCAGAGACGATGGTCGGACTTATCTTGGGGCGGATCCGCGTTTGTTTTACATACAGGGCTGTTTTATGGCTGAGTATGAAGATCATTACGCTGAATACTACGAGCCTCTTTTCGATTCTCAGCCGACTTACGAGGCGCTAAGCATAAAACAGCTTCGCTGCTATTTCACCTGGCGCGCGGCGATAAGAAGCAGGCGGGCCTCCGGTACCGGGATTTATTACATATATCTTTATTTATTTGAACTGATAAATAACATCGGCGTCGCCGGAAGCCTTGAGGCCCTTGAACGTATGGCCTTTGTTATTAATACTTACAGAAATATTTTTGCCGGCAGTGTTCCTCTGTTTAAAACCTGGTTTCGCGATTATTACGCGTTGAATAACGTAGACAAGCCTTTTTCTGAACTTGTTCGCGGGCTGGGTTTATCTGACGTATTTCCTGTGGAAACGTATGAAGATGAATTCGAGTATATTTATACCCTGCGTATTGGCGACTTTGATATAACCGGAGATCCATTTATCGCTGATTTTGGATTTTTAGGGTTTGCGCGCTGCTATAACGCTGTTATGAAGAACCTCAAATTATTGTTCAATATGTATGGGTTTGATATTGACAGTTTATTTAAAGGCGCCTTTAATACAGACAATACGTGGTTTCCTTATGACCGCGCCATATTCTGTGACACGGCCGTCTCAAACGACAGGGTTTTGCGCTTTAGCGCGCATGAGCAGTATGTTTGCGTCAGG
>JAITDJ010000013.1 GCA_031282635.1 Clostridiales bacterium | reverse complement strand
GGGTTTATATGGGCGTGCCTGTTTATTACGAAATAGCAGCTATCCGATATGAATGCAGCGTTTGTGGAACAACCTTTATGAAAGAATATGACCGTTTACCGTTCTGGGCTGCCATAACCGAGCTCAGGGCAAAAAACGCCCGGCGGCCGCTCATAAAAGAGGCGCCGCCCGAATTACCCCCCGTCCGGACGACGCCTCTTTCTCACTTTAAAATAAACTGCACCGCGTATAGTGTGATAAATCCGGGAACACCTAAAAACGCGGTTACCAGCATCGTCACAACGTTGACGCCGACCGCCGCGCTTATGCCCGCCATTGACAGCAGGGCGTTGCACGCCAGAAAGCCTATTCCGCCTATTACCCCTTTAAGCAGAAACTTAAAAATTTTTACAAACGCCTTATGACAGAACAGAAATAAAACAAACGCGGCGCATCCCGCTGTCATCCATACTATAACCTGCGGTGAATCCATATGATCCCTTCTTTGCCTAAACTGCCCTGATCTGTTTCTCCTTGCATTGTTTGAGATAAAACGTATATTTTGCGTTGGCAGCCTTAATACCGTAGATACAGCCGTCTATCAGCGAGGGATCCGTCGTGAAATTGAACTGGTTGTATAACAGGTTCAACTCGCGCTTCAACGCTTCCAGCGCCTCGACGATTTCGCGTTCCTCCGATATATGCGCCTTTTCTTTTCGCTGGGTTTTTATTTTGCGCTTATCTTTTGACTTGAATAACCCTTGATCTTTTATCGCTATCGCGGACATGTACTCCTCCTTGCATACTTCCTTTGCGTTCCTCTACAGTATAGTCACAAAATGGTTTTTTATTCCATTTTATTATTCCCACGCATCTTTTCAAATGTCCGTAAACAGTGTATACTCATACAAATTCCGTTTAGGAGGAACTATGGACAATACATTCTATATCACCACGCCTATCTACTACGCTAACGACAAACTGCATATCGGGCATTCTTACACCACTGTGGCGGCGGACGCCATCGCGCGGTATAAGAAATTACGCGGGTATGACGTAAAGTTTCTGACCGGCATGGACGAGCACGGGCGGAAAGTGGAGGGCAAGGCCGAGGAAGCGGGCAAAACCCCGCAGGAATATGTGGATGGTATCGCGAGTTGGATTAAGGAACTGTGGGCGGCCTTTAACATTGATTATGATATATTTATCCGTACCACGGATGAAATCCACATCAAGGCCGTCAGGAAGATTTTTAAAAAACTGTACGACCAGGGCGATATCTATAAAGGCGCCTATGAAGGCTGGTACTGTACCCCATGTGAAACATTTTTCACCGAACGCCAGCTTGTGGATGGCAATTGCCCGGACTGCGGCCGTCCGGCCGAAAAGATCAAGGAGGAGGCTTATTTCTTCCGGCTGTCCAAATATCAGGAGCGCTTAAGCGAACATATCCGGTTGCACCCGGATTTCATCAGCCCGCGATCGCGGCAGAACGAAATGATTAACAATTTTATAAAACCCGGGCTGGAGGATCTCTGTGTGTCGCGCACGTCATTTACCTGGGGCATTCCTGTGGATTTTGATCCGGGGCATGTGGTGTATGTCTGGATTGACGCGCTGTCCAATTACATTACCGCGTTAGGCTTTATGTCGGAAGATGACGGTCTGTATAAAAAATACTGGCCTGCTGACGTCCAGTTGGTCGGCAAGGAGATTGTGCGGTTTCATACCATTATATGGCCGGCGCTGCTGATAGCGTTGAACGAACCCTTGCCAAAACAAGTGTTCGGGCATGGATGGTTAATTATCGACGGCGCTAAAATGTCCAAGAGCAAGGGGAATGTAATAGATCCGCATATATTAATTAGGCGGTATGGCGTGGACGCCATACGTTATTTCCTGCTGCGCGAGGTTGCGTTCGGAGGCGACGGCAATTTCACCGGCGAAGCGCTGCTGACGCGTATAAACGCCGATTTGGCCAATGATCTGGGCAACCTGCTGTCGCGAACGGTCGGTATGATTGAAAAGTATTTTAATGGAAGACTGGAGCTTGACCATGTTCCGGACGGTTCCGCCTACGGCATAGCGGAGTTGGTTCAGGAAACCGTAACGCGCGTTGAAACGGCAATGGATCAGTTCATGTTCAATGACGCGCTGGCGGCCATATGGACGCTGATCCGGCGTATGAATAAATACACAGATGAAACCCGGCCATGGGTATTGGCCAAGGAGCCGGCTCAAACGGGTAAACTGGCCGAGGTCATGTATACGCTGGCCGAAACCCTGCGCGTCATCGCGGTGCTGATAGAGCCGTTTATGCCGGATACGCCTGAACAAATCAGGGAGCAGCTGAATATCAGCGGCGCGGAACTGGGCGAATGGGAAAGCGCAAGGCAGTTCGGGCTGCTGCCAAAGAGGATATCCGCCGCCAAAGGCGCGGCCATATTCCCGCGGATAGATATTAAGAAAGAACTGGCGGATTTAGAAGCGGGCAAGACTGTTTCTGAACCGCAGACGACGGAAAAAACGGACGCTTATAAGGAACAGCCGGAGGCTGTTAAAGAACGCGGCGATGCTGACATTGCGGACTTTGCGAAAATCAAGCTGAAAGTGGGCCTGATCGAAGCCTGCGAAAAGGTGGAGGGGTCGGATAAGCTGCTGAAGTCACGCGTGAGTCTGGGTTCCGAAACGCGCCAAATCATTTCAGGCATCGCAAAATGGTATAAACCGGAGGATATGCTCGGACGTCGTGTGATCGTCGTTACAAACCTTAAGCCGATCAAACTGAAAGGCGTATGGTCGGAAGGGATGCTGCTGGCCGCTTCCGACGGCGCGGGTAATCTGAACCTGGTCACGGTGGACGGCGATATTGCGGAAGGATCGGAGGTAAGCTGATGTTTTTCGAGTCGCACGCGCATTACGACGATCCGCGTTTTGATAAGGACAGGGAGGAACTCCTGGCCTCTCTTCAGGAAAACGGCGTAGACTATATAATTAATGTCGGCGCCGATATGGAATCTTCGGAAGCGTCGGTCAAATTGGCTGAAAACCACAGTTTTGTGTACGCGGCCGCGGGCGTCCATCCGCACGCGGCCGGGACTCTGAATGACGAGAATCTTAAAGCGCTGGAGGATATCTGTTTCAGACCCAAGGTCGCAGCCTTCGGGGAGATAGGGCTGGATTTTTATTACGATCATTCCCCCCGTGATGTTCAGCGCTATTGGTTCGAAAGGCAATTGGAACTGGCGGAACGCTTGAACATGCCGGTTATAATACACTCGCGCGAGGCTGCCGCGGAAACCTTTGATATAATCAAAATCAGCAATGTTAGAAACGGCGTTATCCATTGCTATTCGGGCAGCGCCTCAATGGCCCTGGATTATATAAAAATGGGGTTCTGTATCGGCATAGGCGGGGTGGTTACATTCGAGAACGCCAGAAAGTTAAGAGAGGTCGTGAAAGCGATACCGCTGGAACGGATATTGCTGGAAACCGACGCTCCGTATCTGGCGCCGGTTCCTCATAGGGGCGAGAGAAATAATTCATATTATTTAAAAATTATTGCAGCGAAAATTGCGGAAATAAAAGAAATTTCCATAGAAGAAGTTGCAAAAACAACGTTTGCGAATGCATATAAGCTACTTTCCATTGATAACAAATGATAACAAAATCAAAACAAAATGAAAGAATTTGGAGATAAGGTCGCACGGTGTATATAAATGAGAGAAAATGCCAGTCAATATATGTTGCATAATTGTTACGAATGTGTTAATATAATCTCGCAAATGTGTATGGAGACTACAGAGTATAAGTTTTCCGGCATAGTTTTTAGGTACGCATGGTGTACAGACGCTTAAAAATCGCCGGAAAATCGACGCAGCTTGCTTTCAGCACATAAGGGGGAGTATTTTGAGGAAAAGGGTGGGCTTGACATTATTTGTCAGTTGTTTTACCATCTTCGCGTCAATGTATGTGCCGGTAATGGCGGATGCCGACACCAAGACAATCTTTTTCATCGACAATGGCGTCTCGACGCCATATAACACATCAGCGGAAACAGTATCCGAGTTTTTTGATGAGCGCGGCGTTGCCCTTACGCCGCGGGACACATTGAATATGGAATATTCAGATCCGTTAGAATCGGGCAGCAAAATTGAGATTAAGCGCGGGTTCTATATCAATGTATCCATTGACGGAAATATAGATAGATTTAAAGTCAGCCAAAATACGAGTGTCGGCGCGTTTATCCGAATGTTTGAAACAGAAAGACAGAAAAACTATTATTATTCAGGCAGTTTGATAAACATTTTGAACTCGGATGAAATGGTCTATCTTACGGCGTACCGTGAGGAAACCGTTACAGTGGAAGAAGAAATTCCGTTTGACATTCAAACGCAAGAAACCGCGGATTTAATCATTGGGACGGAGAAAGTAGCGCAGGAGGGTCAGCCGGGCAAGAAAATCAGTGTCTACAAGGTTTTATTTCTGGGTGACGCAGAACAATCCAGGGAATTAATTTCAGAAGATACGGTGGTCGCGTCTCTGCCTGAAATTATTCTGGCCGGCACGGCGCGACCGTCGCCAACACCGGTTCCAAAGTCCGCGGTATCCGATAATTTAGGAGTAGAAGCCGCAGCCGTTGATTTCGGTTATTCCCAAGTATATACCATGGTTGCCACGGCGTATACCGCCGGGCCTGAATCGACCGGAAAGTCGCCGGGGATGGCCGGATACGGCATAACCGCTTCGGGTATGCGCGTACGACCCGGCGTGGTGTCTGTGGACCCGCAGATTATACCGCTGGGTACGCGTTTATATGTGGAAGGATACGGATATTCATTAGCCGCAGACACGGGCGGCGCAATAAAGGGTAATCGTATAGACGTATATATGGAAACACTGTCGGAAGCGTACCGTTGGGGCCGCAGGACAGTTAGGGTTTATATATTGGATTAGAGTAAGCGTCTGTTCGGGGTATTAATGAAATCGCTGAATGGCGCTACGGCTATACATACATACATTTGCGAATTAAGAGCGGATTTCCGCTCTTTTTTTTGCGTGTGCGGCGTGTAAGGTGAATTTTGCTTAGAGCGGATCGGCGGGTGTGTTCCGCAAAATGGGCGCCTCTATTTTTAGCTTTTCTCAAAAGTCGTCTTTATCCTTTCAAAGACTTCCTCACTCAGGATATGCTCCATTCGGCAGGCGTCCGCCGCCGCGTTTTTCTCGCTGACGCCAATACTCACCAGCCAGTCGTAAAGGATCGAATGGCGACCGTAGACTTGTTCGGCGGTTCGCTCACCCTTTTTCGTCAACGTGATATACCCGTCTTCATTCATGACAATCATCTCATTTTCACGCAGCTTTTTCATGGCCACGCTGATACTGGGTTTGGAAAAACCCATCTCGCCCACAATATCAATGGAGCGTACAGCCCCGGTCTTCTTTGACAAAAGCAGTATGGTCTCTAGATAGTCCTCCGCGGACGCGCTTATGTGCGTAAAAAAACCTCCTTTGCTCCCTTTTGCGTTTTCACTGTCGTATATATAAACCAAAAAATTTTCCCTTTGCGGCGCCTTCAAAAATCCGACGCCGCAAAGGTATATGGGGGAAACCAATTCAAGAAACCTTTAACTTCAATTCCGCGCCCTTCTGTACTTTTTGCCCAGGTTCGGGCATTTGCTTATATACCGAGCGATCCGCGGACGTTATGGCGGGAACGGGCGTCGCGTCCGCGGTCATTTCCCACCCGCCGTCGTCGCTTGTGTAAACAACAGCCGCCGATAATTCGGCGCCATAAACTGCGGTCAGCGCGTCTTCCGGTCGTAAACCGGTCACATCTGGCACGACGGCTAATTCCGCCCCCGATGAACGCAGGTACAAAATGATCTCGGAACCGGGCGTTACCCGGGCGTCAGCCGTCGGGAACTGGCTTTTAACTATATCGCCTTCACCCGCGCAGCTATAGTCCAGCCCTAAACTGTTTAAACTCTGCGTGGCGTCCATAAGAGACGCTTCCGTATAATTCGGCATAGGCATACTGCCGTCGTCTATGTCCGCCGCGTTGACCTCTTCGGACGGAGGTATGTTTTTATACTTAATAATCTTCTCCAACACCTCGCGCAGCATAGGCGCGGCTGACGCGCTGCCTTCCGTGGATTCGCGCGGCCTGTCTATCAGCGCCAAAGCTATGTATCGCGGGTTTTCGACCGGCAGAAACGCTATAAAGCTGAGCATCAGTTCGCCTTCTTCGTAGCTTTTGTTGGATATCTGCTGGCCCGTGCCTGTTTTACCGCCTATATTGTATCCCTCTATCACGGCGTTGCGCCCTGTGCCTTCCGGGCTGACTACGGCGTTAAGCATAACGCGCAGTTTGTTCGAAGTGTCTTCTGATATTACTCGGCGTACTAAGGAAGGTTTGAACTCTTCCAGTACATTTCCGTTGTAATCCCGTATTTGAGAGACCACGTACGGTTTAACAAGATATCCGCCGTTTATAACAGCGGAAAACGAGGTTATAGCCTGAATAGCTGTCGACGAAAAACCCTGCCCGAACGAACTCGTCGCCAATTCCACAGGATTAAGCTGATCCAGGGAAAACATCAGCCATGGATCGGAAACGGCATTTTCTCCCGGTAAATCAATGCCGGTCTTTTCGCCGTAACCGAAATCACCGCGGTACTTATAAAACAGATCGCGCCCCATTTTTTCAGCGATTTCCATTAAAGCCACATTACACGAGTTCGCGACGGCCTGCGTAAGTGTCTGCGTACCGTGAGCGCCGCCGGATTCGGCTATCCAGCATGAAATTTCCCGCCCGCTCACTGTTTTGTGCCCGCTGCAGTAAAATGTCTCATCCGGCGAGATAACGCCTTCCTCCAAAGCCGCGGCCACAACAATGGGCTTGAAAATAGAACCCGGCTCAAAAGGGGTGGAAACGTTAAAGTTTATCCAATGCTCATAGAGAGCGTCGCTTTTCTGTTCATCCGTCATTAAGTCCCATGAGGATTTCAGCCAGCTGTCCGTAAAGAAGTCAATATTATTCGCTTTATTGGAGTTGAATGAAGGCGATTGCGCCATCGCCAGCACTTCGCCCTTATTCGGATCCATAACAATCATCGCGGCGCGCTGGGCCGCGTATTCCGTTAAAGCCTTATCCGTAGCCTCCTGCGCGAAATCCTGTATATTGACGTCCAATGTTGTAACCAGCGTATGGCCGGGTACGGCAGGCGTTTCATCGGTTTCAGGGTATCCTTCCGCAGAGTATGCTCTGAACTGCCTGCCGGGTTTGCCTGACAGATCCGCGTTATAAGACTTTTCCAAACCGAAAATGTCGTCGTTTTCCCTGATGAATCCGATAACCTGCGCGGCGAACGTTTCCCGCGGGTATTCCCGGTACGTGTCCATTTCCTCATGAACACAGTTTAGATAAAAACGCTTCAGCTTTGCGTCTCCGGCTTCTTTTTCCGTCATCTGCCCTGTGAATACCTCGTAATAAACGCCGTCGTCAATGCACTGTTTGATTTCACTCCACTTATCATAAGATATGCCTAACGCTATTTTGACGTAATTTGAATTGGCGTTTCGGGGATCGTCTGCGATCTGCCGCAGATCGTTCGGATCCCTGCCCAGCAAAGCTGCGGTTATATTCAGTATTTTTTCTTTCTCTTCAGGCGCTTCCAGAGAATTCAGCACCTTGACGTCAAGAATTATATTGTACACGGTTTGGCTGACAGCCAGTTCGTGGTTATTTCTGTCGTACACAAACCCCCTGACAGGTTTAAGTACGCGTTCTGTGTTGTCAGAACCGTTCAACATGTGAATTATGGCGTATTTTTCAAATATATCGCCATTTACAATCTTGATGTACGCTATCTTGATCAGCAGCGTTAAAAGCAGGAAACATATACCAAGACGTATTAAGGCCATACGCTTTCTTAAGCGCGAGCCGTCCGCGCTATTCTTTTGACTGATTGTATTCAACATAGTTTTCTTCCGGTACATTGATGTGCAATATTTGATATGGTTTGGGTTCGGACATACCCAGTCTGCCGCGAGCGGCTTCCATTATCAAGGCGACGTCGGCGTTTCGACCCGCTTCTTCCCTCATATTTTTAATCTGCGAGTTCATACCGCGCAAATCATCGTTAAGCGATACTATCCGCCGCTCAGATATCCGCACATTCGCTAACGACGCCGCAGTTCCGGCCGCTCCGGCAAAAATCAGGATCAGCGTCGCGACAGCCAGCGCCGATAATTTATGTTTGTGGTCGTTCCGATATACAAACATAACAGCGGGACGTTTTTTGTTTTTTACCTCCGCTTTTTTACTGACAACAGGCGTCGGTTCCAGATCCCGCGCCGTGTTTCCATAAGTTTTGCAGTAAGCCGCCATAAACATACCTTCTTCATTCGTTGATCTTCATTCGTCGATCTTTTCAGCCACGCGCAGCTTCGCACTGCGCGCCCTGTGATTGTTCGCCGTCTCGCCGGCGCTTGGGATGACCGGCTTTTTAGACACAATTTTAATACGCGGTTTTAGTCCGCATACGCACGGCAGTTTCGGAGGGCATTCGCAAGGGCTCGCCCAATACCGAAAACACCGCTTCACAACGCGATCCTCCAGTGAGTGATAACCGATAACGCACAGTCGGCCGCCGGGATTCAGCAATTCGATTATATCGATCAGAGCGCTGTTCAAAACAGTCAGTTCACCGTTCACCTCAATGCGTATGGCTTGGAACACACGTTTGGCCGGATGCGATCCACCTTTTTTTGACTGCCCGGGTAAAGAGGATTTTATTAAATCAGACAGTTCAAAGGTAGTTTTCAGCGGTTTTCGAGATCGAGCCTTTATAATAGCTTTCGCGATACGTCTCGAATATCGTTCTTCACCGTAATCAGAAAAAATTTTTATCAACCGGGCTTCGTCGTAAGTATTTACCACCAGGGACGCTGTCAGCTCATTAGAAATATCCATACGCATATCTAAATCCGCGTTGCGCATATATGAAAAACCACGCTCCGCATTGTCTACCTGATATGATGAAATACCAAGATCCATTAAAAAACCGTCGGCTTTGCCGATGTTTAGCGACGCGAGAATATTTTTAATATCAGAAAAATTGTTTCTCACAATTATAATTTGGCGGCCAAAATTCGACAGTGTTTTCGCCGCGGCGTCCACCGCGTCTTGATCTTGATCAACGCCAATCAGCCTTCCTGTAGTCAAACGCTTCGCTATGCGGCTCGCGTGGCCTCCGCCGCCCAGCGTGCAGTCCACATACACGCCTTCCGGTTTTATTTCCAGTGCGGAAACGCTTTCTTCACACAGTACAGGTATATGCCTGAATTCCATACGCACACATCCGATCGGTCAAACGCCCAATCGCGTCATCCTTTAGTTACCACTTTATGTAACAAATTACCGATGGCATTATTATAGAGCTTTTACAAAAAAGGTCTAGTCGGAACATTTGTTTTTTATGTTTTGTGATTTTTTATCTTTTTTTGAGAGGTTCTGATTGGCTTCTGTCTTATATTATTCGTTCCTTTCTGAAATAGACGAGCGCGATCACGGCCCCCGCCAGCAATAAAACCATATTAAGCGCAAACGGCAGCGTCCTGGAATGTTCGGACAATAAACCCGCTATATACCCGAATGGCGCGCTGACCAGCATTACGAAGGTGTGCAGTAAAGCCATTATGCGGGAGCGCTCCCGCCGGTCAGCCTGCAAGGCCACAATGGACTCGCGCAGCGTAGCCAGAATCGCCGAGCCCAGCGAATCAAAGATCAGTGATATAATAAGCCCTATGTATCCTATTGCCCCTCGCGGCAGCAGTATCAATATCAGACAGCCGGTAAAAGCGCTTGAATATCCCGCGATAAAGGGCAGCTTAAGATTTGACTGGTTTATACGCGATATGATGGTGAAAAAGAAAACGATCGCGATAACCGAACGCAGCATAGGGAAAAGCGGCAGCCATTGATCCGGCGCGCCGACGCGTTTGCTGGCGATAATCTGCCAGAACGTCAGGTTTACCATGGCGACGATTTCGACCAGCGCTGAAACCGTGACGGAAAACAGTATGCCGTGCGACTTGAACATTTGCCGGATTACGTCTTTATAGCCGGGTAACAGGGCAAATACGCTCTGACCGCTTGTTTCCCGGACACGGATTGCCCCCTGCTTCGTCTCCTTGGAGCGAAAATAGAGTATAAACAGTTTCAGAGTCATAACCACAAACGCGTTTATGTACAGTATGCGCACCGCGGGCACAAGTGTCATCCGAGATACCAATATTGAGGAGATAGGCGCGAACAGCGCGGACAAGTTGCCGCAGATTATTATCCACGAGTAAATACGCGTAATCATATCTTTTTCCGCGTCTTCTATAAGCAGGCAGTCCCATGAAACAGTCGTGACTTTCATGGCGCCGTTGAATAAAGCGGCGACCGCGAAAAACCAAAAACCTTCCGCGCAAGCCCAAATCAGGCATGGAATACTCCACGCGATGAAGTCGAATACGGCGGTGGTAAGCCTTCGCCCCAGCTTGTCGGTTATTATGCCGGATAACAGAGAAAAAATCGTCTGCGAGAACATATAGATGGACGCCGTAACGCCGATTTGCAGATCGGTAAGGCCTAAGGCCAGCATGAATACCGACGCGTACGGCAGGCAAAGATTCATAGACAAGCCCCACATGGGCTCGGTAAATACGCAGGCGCGGGGGTTTCCGCGCAGACTTTTCAGGGTTTGGATGAGCGGGTGCTTCAATTCGTCACCTCCGGATGACTGTTTTAGTCTTATTTTAACAGGCTGAATAAATACGTTTGACTTTTATCCAACGCGGTATAAAATATAATTATAAAACATTATAAAACAAAGAGAGGAAGTTGATTAAATGGGGACGCATTTTCCACGAACGACCGTAGCGGGGGTTTCATTATCGCGTATGCTAATCGGCACGAACTGGATGCTCGGTTGGAGCCATACCAGCCCGTCAGCGGACAGGAGTATTAAAAGATCCTTTGCAAAACCTGAAGACTTTTTCCCCATGTTCGAAGCTTTTATGGAATATGGCGTGGATAGTGTAATGGGTCCTGTCAGCCAGCAGCCGATGTTCATCGACGCTATAGAATACGCGCGGCAAAAACTCGGCCGCGATATCACAATTATCGACACGCCTATCATCAACGTCTCCGATTCGACGGAAGCCCGCGCGGAGGCGGAAGCGGACATTAAAAAAAGCGCTGAAACAGGGGCGAAATTCTGTCTGCTGCATCATTCATGCGCCGAACAACTGGTCAACAAAAATTTGGGCGTTATCACCCGCTTGGACGACTACGCCAAAATGATCCGCAACGCGGGCCTTATCCCCGGTCTGTCGGCGCATATGCCTGAACTGATCGTCTATTCGGACGCGAACGGCTATGATGTGGAAACTTATATACAGATATATAATTGCCTGGGCTTCATGATGCAAATAGAGGTGGAAACCGTTTCGGGCATAATACATAACGCCAAGAAACCGGTTATGACCATAAAACCCATGGCCGCAGGGAGGACGACGCCGTATATAGGGCTCAATTTTGTATGGCATACCATACGTCCGTGCGACATGGTAACTGTCGGCTGTTTTACTCCGGATGAGGCGCGTGAGGACATAGAAATCTCCTTGGCGGCGATGGAAGGGCGTTTCCCGGATTTGGAGCGGCGATCCAGCCCCAATAACGAACAGGACGCGTTCGGGAAGCGGGGTTAACCCCCGCTTCCTGCTTCCAGAGCAAAGGTAAACGCCGATCCCTTGCCCGGCGCGCTTATCAATGTGACTGTGGAACCGTGCACTCTGGTAAATTCCCTTACGATGGACAAGCCCAGCCCATTGCCTCTTTTATCCAGTCCTCTGGATGAATCCGCTTTATAGAACCGATCAAAAATATGTTTTTGATCTTCCGTGCTGATACCTACGCCGTTATCACGAACTGTCACCCAAACCCGTCCGTCTTTTACCGAGGTTTCAGTAATAACGGTTCCGCCCTCAAGCGTGAATTTTATAGCGTTATCCAGTAAATTATAAATAACACGCCTGATCTTTTCATGATCCGCGCTGACTATATTCTGGTTGTCCGCGAAACTCAAACCAAAATTCAACTCTTTCTGAATGATTTGGGTTTCAAAGAGCATCGCGGTGTCGCGTATCAGCCGGTTAATATCGAAAATGCTTTTTTCAATGGCTAATTGGCGCGCCTCAGCCTGGCTGAGATCCACTATGTCATTCGCCAGTTTGGACAGGCGATCGGTCTCGTCCAGCACAATATCAAGGTAACGGTCTATTTTAGCCGGAGACGCCGCGCCATCCTTTATGGCTTGCACAAAACCGCGTATGGATGTCAGCGGGGAACGTAAATCATGTGAAATATTGGATATAAATTCTCTGCGGCCGCGTTCCTGCTGATCGAGGCTTTCCGCCATGTTGTTCAGGCTGTCCGCTAGTTGGCTTACCTCGTCATGCCCTTTGGCGCGCACGCGTTTTTCAAAATCGCCTCCGGCTATTTGCTTGGCCGCCTCGCTCATCTCCCGCAGCGGTTTCG
>JAITDJ010000127.1 GCA_031282635.1 Clostridiales bacterium | reverse complement strand
CGTAAGCGGAAAGCCAGCATTAACTTTGCCGTTATTTAAATTCATTACTTGCTCTCATTTTTTGAGAGCCTTTTTTTTGATCTTACTGCGAACATTTGATCTTCGCTGTAGTATTAAGTAAAATCTGTAATTTTAACTCTGTGAAAGATCTTTTTACCTTTTTGAATCAATATGGAATTTTCTTTCGCTATAACGATATGATCGAAGCGATCCACCTTCTGGTCATTAACACGGACGCCCCCCTGCTCAATCAACCTGCGGCCTTCGCCGCGCGACGCGATAAGGCCGGTTTTTGAAAGCACATCAATAATATTCATGCCCCCGTTCCACTCGACCGCCTGAATTTTCGTTTCCGGTACAGATCCGCCGGAAGCGCCGCCGCCGAACAGTTCCCGAGCGGCGTTCATCGACTGTACGGCGTCCTCCTCTCCGTGGATAATCTTCGTCAGCTCAAAAGCCAATATTTCTTTAGCCCGGTTCAGATCGCCGCCTCGCCATTTGCTCATTTCATCGATCTCAGATATGGGCAGGAATGTCAGCAGTTTAAGAAATCTAAGAACATCGGCGTCGTCAACATTGCGCCAGTACTGAAAAAATTCATAGGGCGAGGTTTTTTCGCGATCCAGCCATACGGCGCCTTTCTGACTTTTACCCATTTTCTTGCCGTCTCCGGTGGTCAGCAATGTGTATGTCATACATTCGACTCGTGCGTTTTCCACACGGCGGATCAAATCAGCGCCAGCCAGAATATTTGACCATTGGTCATTGCCGCCTACCTGCAGCTTACAGTTATAACGCCTGTACAATTCCAGAAAGTCGTATGCCTGCATCAGCATGTAGTTAAATTCGAAAAATGTAAGGCCGCGTTCGAACCGCGCCCGATACGCGTCGGCAGTCAGCATTTTGTTAACGGAGAAATGCACGCCGTATTCCCGGATAAACGGGATATATTTTAAATCCAGCAGCCAGTCCGCGTTATCTGCCATTATAGCTTTACCTTCTGAAAAATCTATAAATTTCGCAAACTGCCGCTTAAAACACGCGCAGTTATACTCTATACGCTCACGCGGCATCATTTGACGCAGTTCGGTTTTATCTGTAGGGTCGCCGACAAAACCTGTGCCTCCGCCGACCAGCACAATAGGCCTGTGGCCCGTGCGTTGAAGATGCGCCAGAGCCATTATGGGAACAAAGTGTCCAACTGTAAGGCTGTCGGCGGTGGGGTCAAAACCGGAATAGAATGTCACCCGTTCGTTTTCCAGCAGCTTTCTGATTGCCGGCTCGTCACTGGTCTGCTCTATAAAACCCCTCTCCTGTAATACATCGAATCCATTTGGCATAATAATAAATCCTTTCTTATTACAATCCTTTCTTAATTGCAATCCTTTCTTATTGCACAAACCCTTGCACGGACGATTTACATATGTTTACGATAACTTCCACAGCCTTTTCCATAGACCGCAATGGGATATACTCATACGGCCCGTGGGCATTATGCCCCCCTGTAAAAATATTCGGGCATGGCAAGCCCATATAGCACAGACGTGAGCCATCCGTCCCGCCGCGTATGGGCTTGCGTATGGGGATAATGCCCGCGTCTTCCATAGCTTTATGCGCCCTATCGACTACAGGCCCATGTTCAGCCAGAGGACCGGCCATATTGAGGTATTCGTCATACAGGTTCAAACTCAGCGCGCCTTCATACTTTTCATTAAGCCCGGTCACGTTTTCCTTGATGAACGCTTTGCGGGCGTTAAAGCTGTCCACGTCGAAATCGCGTATTAAAAATACAACCCTGGCATGTTCCACCTGCCCTTGAATATCCAGCAGATGAAAGAAACCCTCGTAACCCTCCGTTTGGGCCGGTATTTCATTTTCCGGCATACGCGAGGCCAGTTCCACGGCGATAAGCGCGGCGTTAACCATAATACCCTTGGCCGATCCGGTGTGGATACTTTTACCTGTGATATTAATTATGGCGCGCGCCGCGTTGAAATTCTCGGCTTCCAGTTCCCCGATTTCTCCGCCGTCTATCGTGTATGCGTACGCGGCTCCGAAAATTTCCAAATCGAATCGATCAACGCCATGGCCGACCTCCTCGTCGGGCGTAAAACCGACGCGGATTTTGCCATGCCTTATATCGGGGTTTTCAATCAGATATTCCATGGCGGTCAATATCTCAGCCAGTCCCGCTTTGTCGTCCGCGCCAAGCAGCGTACCGCCGCTTGCCGTAATAATATCAAGGCCTTTATATTGATTCAGGCTGGGGAACTCGGCCGGCGAAAGCGTTACGGCGCCAAGGGCGATATCGCCTCCATCATAATCGTGAATCACCCGCGGTTTTACGTTCACGCCCGAACAATCGGGCGATGTGTCCATATGCGCCACAAAACCGATCGTGGGCGCTTCCGTCTGGATGTTGGACGGAAGTGAGGCGTACACATAGCCGTATTCATCCTGACAGACGTCCGTCAGGCCGATGGATTTACATTCTTCCGCCAGCATGGCCGCTAAATCCAGCTGTTTGAGTGTGGTGGGGAACACGCCGGACTCGTTGGCCGACTGCGTATCCACCTGAACGTATCGCAGGAAACGTGATTTAACCGACTCTAAAATATTCATATTATCCTCCTCGTACGGCTTTGACATAGTATATCACAAACTTTGCGTGAAGAACCAAATTGCCGAAACAGTATTGAAATATTATTCTTGCAATAATAAATTATTCATTTATTATTAGCATAAGGCAAACGCCTGTATTTTTCCGAGGGGGTGAAAGCCGTCACTTATTTTCTAAAACACATAACGGCGGCAATGATCAAAAAATGGGTTATCGCGATATTATTGGCGACGCTTACGGCCTGCGGCGGCGACGTAAAGGACGCGTCTATAAGCGGCTCTCCGAGTGTTACGGGATCTGCGGCGGTAAATTCCGAACCCGCCCCCGCCGCCGAAACGCCATTCGGAAGGGCCGCGGTAAGCCGTCCGCTTGTTACCGCCACAAACGATATGAATGGTAAATTCTCGCCTTTTACTTATGAAAGCGTGTATGACCAAGAAATTTTAGATTGGGTTCTCGGCGACGCTCTAATCATGTACGACCGTTTAGGCGAGCTGGTCTTTAACGGGCTTGAAGGCGAAATACGCGCTTACAACGGAACCGATTATTTCTACGACGGATTGGCCGATGGCGAGGTTATACGCGACGAAGCCGCCGATACCACTACGTACCGCCTTAAACTGCGCCAGGGCGTAAAGTTTTCCGACGGCCGCGAAATTGATATCGACGACATTATTTTTACACTGTACGCTTTTCTGGATCCGTCGTATACAGGTAACGCCACGTTATATTCTGCTCCGATCCAAGGGCTTGCCGCATATCGGCGGGGCTATGAGGACGCCGCTTCCCTGTTCCAGAAATCCATTGACTCCATTGTGGCCGCCGGGCCGGACGGCGCGCCCGAATCCGCCGGCTATACGGACGATATGTTCAATAAATTCTGGGAGGATTATAACAAAAGTTACAAGTCCAGCGTTGAGGCGTTTATCGCGTACGTTAACGCGCGGTACGCCTCTGCGGTTGAGAATATCAAGCCGGGGAGCGCCGCGGACTTAGCGGCAAACACGGGCTTGCAGACAGCCTTCGGCATGTACGGCTGGGGCTTTGCCGATCCGAATGAATCGGGCGGTATTACAGACGCCGCCGGCAAGACATATGACCTCGAATCAACATATCCCACAGTGGACGATTATATCGCGGCGATCAACGCCATGTACGACACGGGTTATATCGGCGCCTCCGAAGCGGGAGAGTTTCAAGACGCGCCCGGCGCGAAAGCCTATTCTATCTTTGCAGCTGAGGTGATAAACGATATGATCGCCGCCAACCCCGACGCGATTAAGCGCGATGCGGTCAATATATCGGGTATTAGACGGATCAACGACTACGAACTGGAAGTGGTCGCAGACGGGTATGACGCTTCCACTGTTTATAAAATCTTTCAGAATACTCCGAACGCACTGCACTATTACGGCGACGAGTCCAAGTATAACTACGCTGACAACAAATTTGGCTTTGATTACGGTGACACATCTTTCTTCTCAGATACTGAGACTAAACCCATGGGAGCGGGCCCTTATAAATTCGTAAAATATGAAAATAGGATCGTTTATCTGGAAGCAAACGAAAATTACTGGAAAGGCGAGCCATTGATTAAGGAAGCGCGATTCAGAGTAACCAACGAATCGGACAATATTACCGATCTGCAAACCGGCGCCGTCGATATAGCCAAAGTATCTATGGACGCTAAGCGTGTCGATCAGATCAAGCGGATCAATGGCGGCGAACTGACTGGCGGCATAATAAGCTATTCGGCGGTTAAAAATCCAGGCTATGGCTATATCGGGCTTAACGCCAAGAATGTGTCCGTAAACGGCGAACGCGGCTCAGAGGCGTCTAAAAATCTGCGCAAGGGTATCGCCACGATCTTCGCGGCGTTCCGCGATACCGCCATACGAACCTACTACGGCGAACTGGCGGATGTCATCAACTACCCAATGTCTGAAACAAGCTGGGCAGCCCCTCAGCCGACCGATCCGGGCTATACTACGGCTTACTCAAAGGACGTAAACGGCAGCGACGTCTATACCGCTTCCATGAGCGAAGCGGAAAAGGAAGAAGCCGCGAAGCAAGCCGCGCTCGGCTTCTTTGAGGCCGCCGGTTATACAGTGGCAAACGGGGGAATAACAGAGGCGCCGGCAAATTCGAGAACGACGTTTGAAGTATGGATCCCTGCCGGCGGCGAAGGCGATCACCCGAGCTTCCAGTTGCTCGCCAAATCAAAAGAAGCGCTTGAATCCCTCGGTATAACGCTCAATATCCGTGACCTGCCCAGTCAGTCAACGGGTGATATGTGGGACGGCCTCGACGCGGAAACGGTAGATATGTGGTGCGCGGCGTGGCAAGCCGCCCTTGACCCTGATATTTATCAGTTGTACCATTCCGACGGGCTTGTCGGCTCCGGCACGGGCGCTAACTACTATGGCGCGGAGGATGCGGCCTTGGATGCGGTTATTGAAGCTTCGCGCGTGAACCCGAACAATAACGAACGCAAGGTTCTGTTTATGGAAGCGTTCGACCTTATTATGGACGAAGGCGTTGAGGTCCCGGTCTACCAACGCGTCGACTGCCGCATATTCTCAACGCAGCGCGTTGATACGGCAACGCTGCCCGGCGATATGACGATATATTATGAATACTGGTTTGACATTGAAAAAATCGCCCTGAAATAATTTAACAGCAGCTATTGGCATATCCCACTCCTTGACATTATACGAATACCCGCATACAATAACGTTAAAAGGGTTTTGGAGGAATATGCCGATGCTTGAATATATGTCCGTCCGTGAGGCGGCGGAAAAATGGGCGCTTTCGGAACGCCGCGTCCATAAGCTGTGCAAAGACGACAGAATCGCGGGGCTTATTCGCTTCGGGCGTTCCTGGGGGATACCGCGCGGCGCGGAGAAACCCGACGACGCGAGAAAGTCAAGCGGCCGCTATTCGGATGCGCAGGGCGCGGCGAGCCGCGATATGGCGGATTTCTTGGGGCCGGACGCCAAGCTTCTTGCCCAAAGCGGGACGTGCGCGGTGTTTCAGCTTGAAAATGAAACGGGCAACGGGATTGTCACGGTGTATGACGCTTTGCCGGGCGTCCGGCTTATGTACAACGATCTGCACCTGTCCCGCATTGCGGAACACGACAATTTTCACGTCTCCCCTGACGATAATATGCTTACCATCAACCATTGCCGCGAGGGGCGTTTTGAATGCGAGTTTCCCTGGGGTGAATACGGGTATATCGGCGAGGGTGACATGGCTGTCAGCACACTGCCGACGCCGGCAAAGTCGTCGTCGTACCCGATGGCGCATTACCACGGCATATCCGTCGTCGCCGATATACCCTATACGACCAAAACTGTGGGGGATGTTTCCGCGCTGCTCGGCACAGCCAGCATCGACGTCCAAGAAATAAAAGAACGGCTGCTGGGCAGGCATCCGTATTTTCTTATGCGCAGTTCGGACGCCGTTTCGCATATATTCTCCGAGCTTTATAACGCGCCCGAGGCGCTGAGGGAGAGCTATATCCGTTTGAAGCTGATAGAGCTTCTGCTGTTTTTAAGCGTTATTGAGCCGGATGACGAGAGCGGGCGAAGGTATTTTTACAAGACAAGAGTAAAGACGGTGAAGGCTATGCGCGATTATATGACGGCGCATTTGGACAGGCAGTTTACGCTCGATGAGCTCTCACGGCGCTTTAATATTCCTTTGACGGCCATGAAAAGCTGCTTTAAGTCGTTGTTCGGGGCGCCGATTCACGCGTACATGCGCGAATACCGATTGCAAGCCGCGTCCGCGCTGCTCCGTGAAACGGACGCGTCCATCGCCGAAATCGCCGCGAAGACTGGGTATGACAGCCACGCGCAGTTTTCAGTGACGTTTAAAACCGTCACAGGATTGACCCCCTCCGATTACCGAAAAGTTTCTGTCCAAAAACAGTAATACGTGTCCGAATAAGATAATGCCGCGGCGGATTGTTATGCTATACGAAGAAAAAATACGCAGGCCTGCTTATGTCTGCGTTCTCTCGTGTTATAATCTATCTATGCAACTAAACGCAATAAGGCGTAAAAAGGAGGAGGATATCAAATGACAAAAAGATTTTCGATTCATGTCTTACCTGTATTGACAGTTCTGAACCCGTAGATAAAAACCTTGTCGGAACAATTAAGGAAAAATTTACTTACTTTGAAATTGAAGCCATTTACGGTATTGGTGATGATCGCAAGAAGATACCCGCTATATACCGCTCGGATCAACCAGAACAGATTGACGCTAATGTGTCGCTTGTATTTTTGTCTGATGTTGTGCAGACATTAGGCGGTACGAGCGTGTATTCCGACCAGGACAGAACATCGGCAGTAACCATGCCCAAACTTCATACCTTTGAAGAAAAATTATCTTTGTTTTTTGATTATTATGATAGATACGACTTTAACGATTATACTGTCGGGCATAAAGAGCAGGCTTTTCAGCAAGAGCCCATTGAAGTTTTACATATATTTCAGCGAAGATGGTAAAACTATGACGTTTCACTATTACTACGGCGGCGATAAAACAGTTGCCATTGACTTGCCAAGCGCCAAAGTAGTTAGTATGGACTAAAGCGGATAAAATGGCGAAAGCCCAGCCTGCGCTGGAATAATAAATTTTCAGGAGGCATGACTATGCTATCGACCGCGGCGCTCGTCGTATTGCTTATTGCGGCGGGTTCCATAGCTTTGACAGTTACGCGGCGGAGGCCAACCAAATGGGAGTCTTATACTTAATAATCGCGCTGCTGGTAATAGCGTCCCCGATACTGGCTATTGTTTTCGGGGTGCGATACGGCAAGGCTAACAATCGTATACGCGATCTTGAAGAACTCTTACGCAAGTACGAGCCGGGTTTTGACCGTGAAGTCACAACCCGGCCGGTTGTAAACGCGGACGCTTCGAAAGCCGTTGAAACTGTAACGCCCGCTCCTGTTGAACATCGAGCCGCGTTCAACTCCGTGCCGCTGATACTCTCGCTTGGCGTTGCGCTTATTTGTACGGCGGGAATAGTGTTCGTCACTTCGGCGTGGAATACTCTGCCGGACGTCGCTAAAATCGGCGCAATACTATCCGGCGCGGCGGTGTTTTTTGCGGCGTTCGCGCTGGCGCGGTATAAACTGAATATCACAAACACAGCGATAGCGTTTTATATACTGGGTTGCGCCGCCGTTGCCATTGCGGTACTTTCGGTGGAAATACTCAATATTTTATCGTTCGGCGCGACTCTCGGCGCGGGAACGTTCGTGCCGTTTGCGGTTGCGACTCTCGGCGCGTATGGAGGATACAGGCTCTACAAAAACAAACTGTTTTGGTCATTGACTTGGATTTTGGCGTATGTGTCCATAAACTTTTTCTCACTGTGGCTGTTCTCGGATGTGTTCGGGAATCGCGGCTGGCTGTTTACGGCAGTTCCTGTCTGCGTTACCGCGTTCGGAGCGTTATTTGTCACGGTGTTTCGCGCGAAACGCTATAAAGACAAATTTTGCCTGTGGCTGTCGCTCGCGACGTTTGGACTGTCCGCGCTCATTACAGCCGCCGTAAGCATAGGGTATAGACAGAGTGACTTTGCGAACCGCATAGTTTCGGCGTTCTCCGTCATCGTCATTTTTCTGACGCTGTCTGTAATGGCAAAAAAGAGCAATATAAAATTCCTGTTTCCGTTGCAATCGTTGACGGCGACGTGGACGGCGCACACGGTAAGCGGAGTTATATTTTTCGGCGGTGACTGGCGTGCGGCGCTTGATGTTACGCTAATGCTCGCGGCGTTCGTATGGTCACGGTACAACATACGGCGTGAAGATAAAATCTCCGACATCGCGCACAATCTGATTTTTCCCGCGGCTGTTTTCATTGCGCTGTTTTCGGCGCGGTTACCCGGCAACTCTATTCCCTATTTTGCTGCATCGCTGCTTGTGACACTCTTTTATGCGGCGCTGATGATAGTCGAGCAGCGAAAAATACATCAAAGAATATACGCCGTACTTGGGTTGATTTTCTTCCTGTGCGCCTACCTTAATTTCGGCTTTGAAGATGCGGATCCGCGCATAATCTTGAACAGCCATATCATTTTCGCCGCGCTTATTGCCGCGATTGCGTTCGCGCGTATTCCAAAACGCGAAGCAAGTATGGGGCTTCAGCGCATATTCTCGTTTGCCGCATGTCTGTTGATTATATTCAGTTTGGCGCCGTCAAGCGTATTCGTGGGGCCTGGTTTATGGCGGGCGGGGTTTATGGCGGGCGCGGCGGTTATCGCCCTCGCCGACGCCATAGCGTCAGCCGATAAAACGCGTAAAGCCGTAAGCGCAATCACTGTATACGCCCTGTCACTCTGGGCGGTTGACGGCTTCCTGTCGTGTTTCGGATTTTGGAATGGCGCAGAGACGGCAGTTTCAGCCGATTTGCGCCTGGCAGTGACATTTACTCTGACAACGATAATACTAGTCGTTGAGAGTTTACTGTTTCACAAGAAGGGTACGGCAAAACGTCTAACATTCGTCGTCGCTGTCATTGCGTATTCGTTGTCTTCGTTATACTCCATTGCATTTTTAGCTTTCACGGTTCATGAGACGGGCAATGCGCAGATTTATATCCTGCAAATCGTATTGGGGGCGGCCGGCAGTTACATCATATATCGCCGCGAACGCGCTCACGCTGACGTCTTGGCGGCATGCGCCTTGATTGTCGGGCTAATGAATTCAGCGCCGAACATTTTAGAGTGTTTCGCGGTATTGAGTTATCAGATAAATTACGCTGTGTCATTTATAATATTAGCCGCATTTGCGCTCATAATGTGCCGCGGCCGGCGAGGCTACGCCAATCTGCGCGTTGCCTGGGCTATTCCATGCATAGGGCTTGTTTTCAGCCATTCAATGTTAAATGACTATGGGCTAATCCGACTGTGCGGCGGGCTGCTGCTTTCGACGAATTTTCTGCAATACCTGACGTCATGCGGAAAAAGCCGGGCTGACAGAGCTATGATTACGGCTTCGGCCGCTATTGCGACTTTGGCTGCCGCGTATTGGACGAGGTATATCGCATTGGAACATTTCGCGGCAATATCGCCGTTCTACTTGGAGATTTTCGCGGCAATACTCGTCGCGGGGACGTTCGCGATTGCGCGGCGACTCTGGAAAATGAACGAATATTCGCATTGGGCGGCTTTTGCGATAACCCTGTTGTCGGCTGCGGTGGTGTATTTTGAAGCGGCGGATGACTTCCGATTGGCGCGCGTTGCGATCGTTACAGCCGGCGCGATCGGCGCGCTTGCCATGTCGTTACGTATAAAGCGCGGGCGGTGGTTTGTGTTCGGGTTCGGCGCGGCGACGATCATCTTTTTCCGTGAGACCTCCGAGTTTTGGCTGAGCGTCAAGTGGTGGGCGTATTTGCTCGCCGTCGGGTTTGCGCTTGTATCGGTCGCCGCGGTAAGCGAAAGCGGACGACGCAAGGGTTCTGGGCTTGCGGAGCGGCTGAGGCGCAGCCGGATTCGCGAGTGGCGGTGGTGAGGCGTGTAAGAACAGGCAGGCAATTCAGCAGAATCGGCGGGGATAGGATTGCTCCTTTTCCCCGCCGATATGCTTTTAATCCTTAACAGGCTCACCATCAAGATACGAAAGATACAGATATTCCGGGCTTTCGTAATACATACTGCACTTATAGTCCCTTATTTTATCGTTTATCCACGAATTGTAGACGCCGGCAAGCGCGTCAATCGGAGACGAACCGCCGTTTTCTGCGACGTCAACGATTAGACGCTTGTAAACCTTGGCAATATCAAAAACCGTGGGAACATTGAACTCCCCCGCAGTATTATCAAAGCCGCCCGCCGTAATGCCGCGCTTCTCAACCAACTCGGCGGCAGTATTCTCAATCGGCTCGCAATGATACACGTCCGCAAGTTCCAAATACCGGGCGAGAACGTCCTTTCCGAGCGCATTTACAACATCGGCGCGGCGGTTTTTTGTTACCCTGCCGATATGCTCAATCAAGGAGCAGACAAAGAATAAATCGTTGTCCAACTTCGGCTCTCTCCCCGTCATACCTTCACCTCATAACTTTCCAAATATTTCAAGCAGTCAAGCGCGAGTGTGGCGCAGAACGCTATCTGGTGGGTAGGATGCAAAGTCAGATTTTGTCTTTAAATTAATATTTGGCGATCAACGGAATGTGGATATATTGGCGGGTTTCCTGAAATCTGTGTTGGACATTCCACCGGAGGAATATGACTATTTAACCAT
>JAITDJ010000223.1 GCA_031282635.1 Clostridiales bacterium | reverse complement strand
ACACATCCGCATCATTCGATATAGCGTATATATACTCATCGCCCAATAAGTCCTGAATTTTATCGCGATTGCGCTCCTTAAGAATTGCTAATTTATTTATCGTATGAGATTTACCTGTCGCAGCGCGTATTTCAGATAACTCAGCGTTTAGAAAAAAGCAAGTAATGATCCGGTTTGAATTACTGATACGTTCTTTTACGCCATTAGTCAATTTGTCGGCTATGATTGCGTACGCACTTTGAGAGCAGCCTTCAGCCTTAAAAAACTCAACGGACAACTGCTCAAACAGTACATTTTTCATAATTTGGAGCGCTGCAGATTCCACGCCGTAAACCAAGACGCCGCCGCTGTATTTTGCAGCTTCCAAGAATTTCAATATGCAGTAAAGTTTATTGTATTTGAGAAACACATTCCAATAGGTACGGCCTATACCTGTAACGCATTTACCGATTCCATTCAGACTGCCGCCCGCATATTCTTTAAAAGAGACTATCTTGTCAAATTCATAACCGTTTAGCGCTTCGCCCAAAAATTCAAACGGCAGCACCGAAAACTCGGTTGCATACGGAAAATGCGATGCGAACAGCGCAGGGTTCCGTCTGCCTGCCGGATGCTGTTTTATAAATACCGCGTCGTCTGACGATGAATAGTAATCAACAATAAGCTGACACGAATATGCAACTATTTCAGCCCACTTGTTCCTGGGGTACTGCTTACGCATCTCCTCATTGCGCTCATATTCGACTTTTAGCATTGCAGATGACTGTAAAATGAACAATACGCTTTTAACCTCGAGAGGTGAAAACGCATAACCAAACGCTTGGCGTATTTTGTGTTTATCTTGCGCTGTTATCATTGCGATTTGTTTTGGGGTATTTCTTAGCAAGAAAGTCTTGTTAGCAAGCATATGCTTGCTAAATTCGGAGTCTTCGTTTAATATTGGGGTACACAACGGCGATTTACCGCTGAACGCGTCATGTATCTGTATCACATTTAGATAGGGCCGTTTTAGTTCGCTTGGAACGCGCATTGTCTCGCACTTATAAAACGTATCGGTGGCAGTTTCTAAAAAATAGTACCTTATTCCTTTTACACTCAGGTATACGCCCAAGTTGCTGTCGCAATCAGAAGTGTTTATAATAACTTGAAAGTCCGATATATCCACGTTCGCTGCTTCAAACACTTTGTCAAACTCGTCAATAATCGCTTTCTCAACTTGCGTTTCCGTTGGCAGATTCCTTCCGGTCACTGCGCTGCAAAATATAACGCGGCTGAAAATCCCTTCCGTTACAAGACACGGCCATTCCGGAAATGTTTTCGCAAACCAGTTTGACGCTGCTAAAAGTACGCAGTCATCGTTCCGATAATGAGAGTAGCGATACGCAAGGACATTTCTCAATTCAGTAAGCCGCCCGGCATAGAATAATACCATTATAATTACCCCTTTTAGCGGTAGCAAACACACTTCGCTTCGTGCGCGTCAAACGCGACGGAGTCTATAAGTTCATTCTTTTGCGAATCAAATATTACGAAATTGAGTCCGCGTTTATTTGCCGCATATTCAGTGCCGTTCACACATATGCTCGCTTCATTTCCGCTCTTGTACGGCTTGCTGTATACGTGAAATACAGTTTTTTTCCACTTGATACTAACATCATCTGAAATGGCAAGACATTCATCAACTGCGCCCACCCAGTCACAGACAACCTCTCCCGCTGCTATTACGCCAATATATGAACGCCATAGCTCGGCGGTGATTCCTGTAAACCCCATTTCTCTCATCAAAGCTATATTTTCCGCGCCTACGTTGTTCCCTGTCGTGTCACGCACGGCTACAATGACGATATAGTTTTTACTAACGACTTTCAGTAATTCCAAATACTTGTGCAGATTATCCTCCATGCGCAATAAAACCCTGTATATGACATCGCCGTTAGTTTGCAAGCAAGCATTATATAAATTGTCGTATCTGTGCGATAGCGACTCTACGCGCTCATAAAGCGCATTTTGCTCAAGTTTTATATATTCCTGAATATACCAGGATACGTCCTGCTTTTTGATAACGATTTTTATCCCTAATCGGGGCAGTTCACGCTCAATTGCCATCTCAAATATCGTGCTTCTCGTTGACGTATCCTTACTGAATATCCACAATGTTTCAGTCACACACGGGTCAAGCGTAATTTCGCGCTGCTTGATCTTTTCTATACAAATTGGAATCAAATATTCACGGAACTCCTTAGCATAAAACGAACCGTCCCCATTTGCGTTAAAAATAGCTACGATACTGGTTGGCGGCAGGTTGTGGAATATACGCCGCCAACCGTCGCGGTTTTCAGGTGATATATTATCTACAATTATGAGTTCATTCGCCGCGAATTCCGCGCTGAATTTGAATGAAACACATTTTTGCTCGGTATGTACAACCCATTTATTCAGGTATTGCGCCTGTTCAAAAACCGTTTCCGATACTTTAATACTCTTAATTCGGCTGCCAAGCAGTTTGCATATATACAGCGCGGCAAACAGACGATTATATTGAAAATAGCTATTCCAGTAATTCTGCGACAGGAAAATCTTTTCCGCAGCGATTTGTTCCGCAGCGCTGTTGCTCGTGCTTCCGTAACCTATGACAGTCTGAAACGAAATTTCACGAAATTCTAAGTATTTAGCAATTAGCTGAAACGGACAATCACCTAAATTGACAGCATTATCCCCCCAATACTTATTCAATATCCCTTCTGACAATGAACGCTGTGGATGCGGCTTAATATACACTTTATTGACAATGGGCGCGTACCAATCCAAAGCAATCAAATCGGTGTAAATATTCTTCAGCATAGGCTCACGCAAATCAATATAAAGCCCGTACTCTACATTGCCACGCTCTTCAACGGGGGTGTTCGTTGTCGGCCAAGCGTCGTTCATACGCAGAAGCAGCACAGAACCGCCGTTTATTTCGCTTGGTACGGAGTAAGCGTTAATGACCGAAACTGAATGTTTAGCGTCCATTCTCCGCAGTAAATCATCCGGATCCCACAGAGAATACACCTTATAATTATAGTAATCTATTGATTTCGTGCTGGACTCCAACAATACTGGCGTTGCGTACTTGCCGTCCGGCGATACCGCGCAATGTTTACGCATTACCTCAGCATACGTGTTTGATACTTGTTTAAAATTTTGAAATGGAAATCCGGATGTGCAATGGGTAAAGGCGAAGTCAACCGCGCTCTCCAACCAATAGAACACTTTCTTCTTCAATGACAAATACACGTTAAACTCACCGTCGTACCAGTCTCCGGTTGTATATACTGCGCTGAATTGTTCAAGCGACATACCGCTATCGGCAAGCGCATTATCATACTCCGTGATTATCGAATCTTCAATATCCGCCTCTGCTCTGTCGCGTTTTTCTTTGCCGGCATAACCATTAACCTCTAATACGCGGTCAAATACTCTTTCGGATTCGATCACGGCGAGATTTATTTTTGAAAAAGAGATTTTATCCACAATAAGAACAGCCGATTCCTTTTCGCAAACAGTTAGCCTGTGAATCAATATTTGTCCGAAAAAAATCAATATTGTACAGTTATATAAGACCATAACTTCTACCCCACCCCAATCAATGTCAAATAGGTTGGATTTTCATGGTTTGTCTCCTGTGCCTAAAATTTTTTTTGCGCGCTCCAAATCTTTTGGCGTATCGACCGACAGCGAATCAGACTCTACAATAACCGCTTGAACATACTTGCCATTTTCCAACAAGCGCAGCAACTCAATCTCCTCTATCTGCTCCAATGCGCCGACAGGCGTTTGCAGATAAAAGTCCAATACATCCTTTGTAAAAATATACGCGCCGATGTTCTTGTAATAATCGAAATCAAGCGACGCTTTCGGGTACGGTATCGGACTGCGCGACATAAATATCACGCGTCCGTCATTGTTAAGCGCAATCTTGATTGTTGTATTATTAACAATATCGGGCAGGTGGTCAAACCGTCTGACAATCATTACCGCTGATGTCTGCGGCGTCAACCGCGCTTTCTCAATGAGCGCGCATACATCACTCGCTTTTACGAGCGGTTCATCGCCCATTATTACGCAGTACAGGTCTGCGCTGATTTGCTGTGCCACCTCCGCCACACGATCTGTGCCAGTCGGACAATTGTCCGAAGTCATAATAACCGGGATGTCATATTTGGCACATTCGTCCGCAATAATATTACTTTCTGTTGCAACATAGACTTCACTCAGTTCCTTAACCGATTTTGCGTTCCGATACACCCACCACACCATGGGCTTGCCGTGAATGTCCGCAAGCGGTTTGCCTGGAAACCGAAATGACGCGTACCGCGCCGGGATTACGCCGACTGTTTTCATAAAGTTCACTCCTGCTAGACTTTGATGAGCTTTCCTGAAAGGATCAGCACTCTATCTGGTTAACTATAAGTTCAGATGATTTTTCCAAAACATGAATGAATGAAATTTCTCTGACATCGCGTCATACTGAGCGTAAAGATCATCTTTTATGGTTTCATAGCGTCGCGTTAACTCATTATGCCGCTCAATAAGCATATCATATTTTTGCTTGTCCATAACTCGTACGACCGCTGTTTCATTATGCGCGTTCACAGCGATTAGCTTTTTGCGCAGCCACTGTTTCCCCGGCGATTCAAAATACAAATCATATGCTACCACTGGGATGTTATCATCCTCTTTTAATAAATAGTCCGGCAATGTATGGCCGTTATCCGTATCTTTATATAGTATCGCGTCCGCCTGGTTCAAATTAACAATTGTATAAATATCGCTGAAATCCACGTTTATCTTCATATCTTTTAGGGGCAATAGTTTTTCCTCTTTTTTTGAACGCTCTTTGAATACCGCTTCAGCGTCGGATTCAAGAAAAAATTCCGGACCCTTAAGAAAGTCCTCAAAAGCGTCCATTAGCATTTCCGCCCCGGAATAATTAAAGCAGCGCAATTCCACGAAGAAACGCCTATCTATTCTTTTAACAGCGGGATAGTCTTTTAGGACATTTCCAACGGCTTGGATGAATAATTTATTTCTGTTCGTCAAGTAATGCTCCATCACAAAACTGATTTTGTTTGTAAAAGCCATATGCCATAAACATATTCCGTTCAATGTGATAAATTCGGCGTTGTTTCTCAGACTAAACTCAACGTCATCCCCCCGTATAAATAACGGCAGTGATAACCTCTCTTTGCTAATAAAGCTTATAGGCGCGCAGCAGTACCACCAAGCGGCGTAATGACTGCCAAACTCATAATTTTCCTCATTCCACAGAACATTGTCATAAAGGTGCAGATGCAACGGCTGTTTGATAGGATGGTAATCGCAAGTTTCCCTATCAATGAAACCGACGTCCTCGTACAAAATATTCATTTGATTCATATCCAGCATGGCTCCGCTGATAAATCGTTCCTTACACTCATATTTCATCAGCCGTAATAACGCGTATGTCCGCTTTATGCTTTCCGGCAGAATTGTCACGTCGTCATCCATGAATAAAATATGTGTGGCGTCGAACTCCCCGCGTTCCTTAAGCCCCAGCGTCTCGATCATCCCGCGGGTGAACCCCCCGGCGCCGCCTGTGTTCGGGTTTGGATACACTTTCAGCTGGTATAAGTCATAATCGTCAGGCTTAAGGGTTCTGCCGTTATCCACCACGTTTATAAACAGATGGTTCGTCAGCTCATCCATTCCGGCGTCCTCAAAACTGAATAGTATTTCTTCCCTCAATAATTTGATGTTTTCGGTGATATACCTCTCTCTTTCAAACGTGGTGATGCACAATGAGATGTCCACAGGTTTTAACCGGCTTTCCAGGCATTCCGCCGACCAGTGACCGCCGTAAATAACGCACTCCGTGTCGGCGGTGAGCACAAACCCTACAATAGACGACTTATCGTACTCAACAGGAAAAACGAACTCATAAGCCTCGTCCGCATTCTCGGCGTACACGCTGGAATCGAAATACCGGACGCGGAATTCCTCTTTTTTTATCGTCGACTCACGTATAACCTTATGTATCAGATCACGTTTCTGTATATCGCCTATTTTCAAGGAACGGATCTCATTCAGCCGCTCGCCCAGCGTCGACTTGTTTTTATCGGCCTCTTTGGATTCAAGCCAGTGCCCGAAAAATTGAAGCCAAAATTTACCTTTTATTTTCAGATGCAGTTTATACCCCAAAGCCTCGGTATAACGATCCCATTTGCGTACGGATAATGAGTTGAAATATGTAAAGCAGTCCATAAAGCTGTTTTTAAGCGTCCAGGACGACTCAACGTCGTTATGTATCAGCTTTCCGCCCCTGTGCATCATCCACCAATGCAGGTCTTTCCAGGCGCAGTCCGGAAAAAGCAGATTCTGAATCTTATAATCAACAATTTTCGCATTGAGCGGTTTGTTAATGGGCGGCGTATCAGGCGTCACAAATCCGTCATACGGAACGATCTTCTCTCTCGCCGGCGCGTTTTCAATAATTTCCTGAAGCCACGCCGCGCTTTTAGCGGATATGTGTTTGATATAGTTGTTAATACGCTTATAAGGCACCGAAGATTTTATAAGTGTTTTTTCATATCCCTCATACCGGTTGTCTTTATCCACAAGTGAGGAGGATAGCCCAAACGAACCTAATAATTCCGAGATACGCTTACTGTCTGAATCTAAACAGGACGTTAACGCCGCGATCGGCTTGTTGAGTATTAAAGCCAAGACAGCGGCGGCATAAGAATCCGTTATCACCGACTCGCAGTTCGCTATATACCAAATATAATCCTCAATGGGCACATTGCCGATCTCTTTAACGACTATACTCGCGTACGCGGCCGTCTCCTTTAAGGCCTGTGTCTTAACAGGATCACTCTCGCGGATCACCGCCGCGATAAATTCCCTCTGAATATACGTGCCGGAAGAATCCACGCCGAAAATATCGCCGTCGGAAACTACGGCGCTTTCATCGGCGAGCGACAGATAATCCTCGGCTTTCAGCAGAAATTCCGGGCGGCATACAATATCAGCCTTAATTCCAAATTTTTCCTTCAGAATACCGGCGTCGGCCGGACCCGCCGCGGAAATGCCCGCAAACGCGCTGAGATAGTATTTCGCCAGATCGGAGTAATCGCCGGGCGCCGCGTATTTACCTGCAAAGCCGGCCCCATAGGCTATTTTTTTCTTCGCGTCGGAAACGAAATCGAAATAAAAGTGGTGTCCGCAGGCGGCCATACTCGCGTAATCCCACACACGGCCGCCAAAGCTGAGGAAAACATCGTATTTACTTACGCTTTTGTCATAATCGTACTGATCGCGTGACACTGGCAGCACGTCGCAGCGCTTGTTGAAGAATTTCCTGGCGATAACGCTTTCATTCCCGCCGTTTTGCAAATCCGGCGGTTTGTTCAGCAAAACCGGCTCATAGCCGCGTTCTTCCATATACTTGAATAAAGCCCAGGCGCCGATTATATCGCCGTAGTCCGAATCGAACCACAATGAAGCTATTGCCGTTTTCATAGGCGTCGTTCTATCCTCCGAGTTTAAAAATTTTTCTCCGGAAGACGACTCACACGTTTTTAGCGGTTAAGCCGCCGATTCCAGTTCTCTTTTCTAAAACTTTCACCCTCAGCCCGCGCAATCGCCTGATTTGCTTCGCTATTAATTATGCGTAAAATGATTGTTTCGCGAAGAGTTAGCGGTTAGATAAGTGAAGCTTGCACAGCGCGGAATAATTCTTCTAACATGATAAGGTGCTGTACAGCCCGGCGCGGCTGTCAACATTAAAATTATTTTGATAGGAGGCACAGGATGCAAAAAAGGGCTTCATCTTTGCTGGCTATTGCTGCGGCGTTCGCACTTATAACTGCGGGACTCGCCGGATGCGGCGGCAATAGCGAAACCAGCAACAGCGGAACTGCGAGTTCAGGCGCGAGTTCAGAACCAAATTCTAACTCTAACTCAGAAGCGGCCGCAACGACGAATTCAAACGCAAGCTCAGATCAAACAACTGAGGTGGGCACTCCACGTTCCGAGACCCTCATCGTTGAGGTTCAGTCGCCGACTGACACCCCCGGACAGTTTAACACCTTTATGTCCGGAACGACGGCGGGCTTTGGTATTCATCAGCTCATGTCCGCCATGATGTGGGAAATGGATACCATTAAAGGCGAGCAATTCGGCGAGGTAGCCGACGGCATGCCCGAGCAGAACGCCGATTTCACTGAACACACTGTAAAAATCCGTCAGGGTATCAAATGGTCAGACGGTGAAGATCTTAATGCCGATGACGTTGCGTTTACATTCAACATGATTTTGCAAAACTCCGCCATAAACGCAAGCGCTTACTATAACCAAATCTTCAAGAGCATCGAGAAGGTTGACGACTATACCGTAAAAATCGTCACCAACGAGCCATTCCCGCGCCTTACCGAGAAATTTGGCGTCACCATATGGGGCAACGATTTACGTATAATCCCCGAACACGTTTACTCACAGCAAACCGACGTAACGCAGTTTAAAGATTCAGAGCCTGTTGTCGCTGGCCCTTACACTGTTAAAGCCTACGACAATCTGGGCAAATGGGTACTCTATGAGCGCCGCGAAGACTGGCAGCAGTCCACAGTCGGAGTCGTGACCGGCGAAATGCCGCAAGCCAAGTACGTGTGGTTCCGCGTATTAGGTGACGATACTACCCGTCAAATGATGATGATTAACAATGAAGTTGACGTTATGGTAGAGGTTACGCCTGAAATTCTTGAGACAATGGTAGAGTCAAACCCGAACATATCCGCATGGTACAAGGACTTCCCATACGCTACGTCCGACGACCCGTGCTCGAAGGGTCTGCTGTTCTCGATGGGCAAAGGAGCGCCTTATGACAATGCTGATTTCCGTTGGGGCATTGCCTTGGCTATGAATTTTGACGAGATTTCAATGAATATTTTTGATGGCGCCGGACGCGCGTCGCCGTTCCCGATTCTCACCAACACCACCGCTTTCCAGAATGTCTACCTGCTTGACGAGTCCACCGGCCTTCTTAAATGGCTGGAAGATTTCACCCTTGACCTTGGCGATGGCACAACCGTAAAGGTTTGGGATGGCGGGTACGCCGCACGCATGGCTGAAACCCTTCGCGCCGCCGGTCGCGACATCCCGACAGATGAAGCCACTATCATTGACATGTTTGGTGTCGGGTCTTGGAGATATGATCCCGAAGCCGCGGCAAAGCTGCTTACTAAAGCCGGTCTTGAGAAGAAAGATGACGGTTGGTATTTTAACGGCCAGCCTTTCACATTCAACATGACATACATAGCTGACACCGAAGCTCAAGCAGGGCGCGGCGTGCAGGCGGCGTATGATCAGCTGACCAAGTTTGGTTTTAATATCACCATTTCCAGTGAATCATCCGCTACATGGGATACCAACGGCTCTACCGGAAACTTCAGCATTGCCGGTTATTGGCCTACAGGTTTTATTACGAAAGACATCTATTCACAGATTAACGGTTGGGACAACACACTTATAACGCCTATTGGCGAGCGCGCGGGATCCGGTCAGGCCGGTCGCTGGAACAGCCAAGAAGCCACCGATATCATTCATGAGATGGCCAAGATTTCCCCTGAGAACCCCGAAAGCTTTAGATTGTCTCAGGAGTTCTTCAAAGTTGCCGTCACGGAACTGCCGTTTATCGGTTTCCATTCCGGAGTGAAGTTCGTTCCTACAAACAGTTCCATCTGGACCAACTATCCAAATGCTGATAATGCGTACAACGGACCCTGGTGGTGGTGGAGCTGTTTCAAATATATCACAACTAAAATTACGCCTGCCGCTTAAGGCTGCCGCCATAGCCGGCCCAGTGTTGGCACGCAATAAATAAACAGGGGCGCGCACAGCTTTAATATCGGCGTGCGCGCCCCTGTCGCATACCCAAAAGTCTATCTTTTATAAAGTCTTTAAAAGGGATTGGCGAAGGTTTCCCTCAAAAACACCCTCGCTATAAGCAGTGAAGAGGTGGAATCCGTGAAGTTCCGTAAATATTTCGGGCTCAGGTTACTTACATATGTGTTTACCATCTGGATTGGCGTCACGTTTATCTTCTTCATACCCCGCATGTTTCCGTCTGACCCCGTCGAAAACATGATAGGGCAAATACGGGCGCGTTCCGGGCAGATGGATCCTGTCGAGATGGATGCCCTGCGCCGTTCGCTGCGCGTACAGTTCGGTCTGGATGGCTCGCTGATTGAGCAGTATGGCTCGTTTCTATGGAAGGGGCTGCTGCATTTCGACTTTGGACCATCGCTCTCCAGTTATCCCGAACCTGCCGGAAACATAATAGGGATGTACTTGCCATACACTCTCTCGCTCTCCCTTACGACCACGGCGCTGGCGTGGGTTGTCGGCAACATTATAGGTTTGCTGGCAGGGTTTCGTAAGAATAAGCGCTCGTCCAAAATTTTGGAGGGCATTGCCATCTGCATTTACCCGATACCCTATTTTATTATCGCGCTGGTTTTGCAGATAGTGTTCGCTTTTATTCTGGGGTGGTTCCCGCTTCAGGCGACGATTAACACCCAAGGAAATTTTGCGCAGTGGGCGGCGTCGCTCTTTCAAGCATCTGTCTTACCGGCGTTATCAATGCTGCTGCTGGGTACTGGGTGGTGGATTATCTCTATGAAGTCGCTCTCCGGCGCCACGGCTGAGGAAGACTTTGTGCTTTTCGCGCGCTACAGAGGTCTTTCCGAGGGCACAATTGGCGCCAACTATGTTTTCCGCAACTCGATACTCTCGCAGATAACCGCTCTGGCGATGAGCTTGGGGGGGGTGTTCGGCGGCTCGATTATGACAGAGATCATCTTCGGCTATCCGGGTGTCGGCTTGGTTGTGCAAAAAGCTATACTCATGTCAGATTACAATCTTATTTTGGGTTGCATAACGATCTCCATCGTGGCAATCTCAACGGCAACGCTCATTGTGGATCTGATTTATCCGTTTATAGATCCGAGAATCCGCTACAATTAAAAGGGTGGGCGACAATGAAGAAATTTTGGAAAAACACGAACGGGCGCCTCAAACTCGGTCTGGCTATGACGGCATTCTTCATGATAATTGGCTTTGTCGTCTACTATTTCCCGCACGTAAACCCGTTCACGTTTAACTCGTATCCAAACAAGCTCCTGCCAAGCGGCGAACACTGGCTGGGCACTACAAGTATGGGGCAAGATATTACGTGGCTGCTGATCGAATCCATTCACAATTCTCTGCTCATTGGGCTGATTGTCGCGACTGCCGCTACGATAACAGGCGTGTTTGTAGGACTAATCGCGGGCTTTTCCGGCGGAGCGATTGATCGCGTTTTAACGGTCATTACCGACACGTTTATCGTTATACCGTCGCTGCCTATTATGATACTTATGACATCGCTTATGAAAGGTTCTTCCACCGTGTTTTTAATGGCGATGGTATTGGCGGTTTTCGCGTGGGCGTGGCCAAGCAGACAAATACGCTCAATGGCGCTCTCAATGCGCGAGCGCGACTTTATCCATACGGCGTGGTTCTCAGGCGAGGGCACTGTGCAGGTTGTTATTACCGAGATATTGCCCTACGCGCTTGCATGGTCGCTCTCAAACTTCATGAACGCGACGTTAGCGGCAATCGCGTCCGAGTCGAGCCTCGCGGTGTTGGGTCTTTCTCCGGGAAATCTCGTTTCTCTGGGTAACATGATACAGTGGGCGCGGGATAGAAACGCGATTTTCGCGCGGCAATGGTTTTGGGTGGGTTCGCCGATTGTCGCGACTGTGGCGCTGTTTATAGGGCTGTTTTTGCTCATAACGGGCTATAACGACTACATGTCTATGAAGAGAGGCAGATAGGATGCTAAAAATTGATAACCTTTCGACCTCATACTCTACAATTGACGGCCCCGTACACGTCATTAACAATGTCGATTTTGAGATATACGACAACGAGATTTTCGGAGTTGCGGGCGAGTCCGGCTGCGGTAAAACAACCTTGCTTAAGGCGCTGTATGACATCGTCGAGTTTCCGCTCATCATTGATTCCGGCAAACTGATACTCAGCGGTGAGAAGAACGGCAAGTCTTTCTCATACCAAACCGGTGAAATACGCAAGACTTGGTGGAACAACATCTCTTATGTACCGCAAGCGGCGCAGAGCGTGCTCAATCCGATTGCTCCCCTGCGTCATCAATTCCTCGACTCTATCCCTCGGGAGGACAAGAAAAATGAGTCTGAGGAAGAAACCTTAAAGCGCGTCGCCAAATATTTGGAAGAACTCAGTCTATCGCCTGATTTGCTGGGGGCGTACCCATTTCAGCTATCCGGCGGTATGCGCCAGCGTGTGATCATCGCGCTCGCTACGTTTATGTCACCAAATGTTGTGTTGGCCGATGAACCCACTACGGCGCTTGATGTAGTGGTTCAGCGCGGCATACTCATGATGTTGATGAGCCTGCAAAAACGACTTAAGAATACCATGGTCATAGTTAGCCATGATATGGGCGTGCATTATCAGATAACCGACCGCATGGGCATTATGTACTCCGGCTCGATCATTGAGCTGGGGGCGACCGAAGATATCTTCGAGCGGCCAGTTCACCCGTACACCCAAATGCTTGTCGGTTCCCTGCCAAAAGTGGGCGATAAGAGCCAAAAGGTTGGTATACCGGGGCGTCCGCCTGCTCTGACAAATCCGCCGCCCGGCTGCCGTTTTGCTCCCAGGTGCCCTTACGCGAAAGACATGTGCCGCGAATATGCGCCTCAATTTAAAGAAGTATTGCCCGGGCGCTTCGCCGCCTGCCATATGCTGAAAGGGGAGGCAAACTGACATGGCGGAAAAATTGCTTGAAATCAAAGATGTGAGCAAGGTATTCCAAATCGGCGGTATGCTCAGTAAGAAAAGGCTGACCGCCGTGGATCAGGTTTCTATTGACATTGAGGCCGGCAAACCTCTTATACTCTCCATAGTTGGCGAATCTGGATGCGGCAAGACAACTCTGTGCAAGATGATTCTGCGCTTGCATGATCCGGACGTAGGCGAAATCATCCTTTCCGGAAACTCCTACTCCGACAAGAAAAACTACAACCCGCTGCGCTTTAGACTGGACGTTCAGCCGATATTTCAAAATCCATATGAGTCGTTCTCTATGCGAAAAACTGTGGATACATATTTATTCAATACGGCGCTGCGGCTAAAGATCGCTAAAAACCATGCCGCCGCCGAAGAACTTATTGACGAAACACTCAAAAGCGTCGGCATGTCACTAGCCGTAGTAAGAGGCAAGTATCCGACGCAGTTTTCCGGAGGCGAGCTGCAACGCATCTCGATTGCCCGCGCGTTGATCACAAGGCCAAAGCTCATCATCGCCGACGAGCCTGTCGCGGCAATTGACGCGTCGATGAAAATGAACATCGTAAACCTTTTTAAAGAACTAAAGGATAAGTACAGTGTATCGTTCATCTACATCACGCACGACCTCTCGACGGCGTATTATGTATCAGACTATATTGCCACCCTCTATCGCGGCTGCCTGATTGAGTACGGCCCCGCGAAAGAGATAATGGACGATCCCGCGCACCCGTACACCGAATTGCTGATGAACGCCGTGCCTCGCGTCGGCGAGAAGTGGGATCAATCGGCGATAATGCCGGAGACCGAAGACAAAGAATATGCCATCACCTACTGCAAATTTGCCCCGCGTTGCGCCTATGCCACAGATGAATGCCGGCAAAGCCGCCCGGAGATGTCAGACTTGAGCGCGAGCCGTAAAGTTCTGTGCTTCCACCCGCTTACAGTCCCGCTTGCGCAATAAAACGCAACACGGGCGGCCGCTTGGCCGCCCGTGTTGCGTTTTTAACAGAAATTCGCTAGAAATTTGCAAGTTGTAGTGGTGCGAAACATAAGGTACTATTCAAAAACTTGAGCGGTCAATTCTTTTACAGCCTGTTCATCCGGTACAAAGTAGGACATCTGGTTTATATAATCGAAAGTTCCAGGGAGCGTGTAAAAACTCATATTCTCTGTTTTAATATCGCCAATATACCTAATGTAATTGTCTATGTCCGTTATTTTAAAATCTGTGCGCACATACTTCACCAGCGCCTTGGCTGTGGTCAGGGCGTTTCGCGCAAAGCTCTCCCGCGACAATATTTGGTTGAACATCGACTTTAGAAACTTTTTCTGGACGTCTATCCTGTCTATGTCCCCGTTTTTGTAAGAGGCGCGGTAGCGGATTAAGCCTTCCGCCAGTTTGCCGTCCAGAAGTTGGAAGCCGGGTTTCAAATCTATATATAAATCTTGATAGGGATCACTGTAGTACAGGCCGGGTTCGGGTATTTCAAAATAAACGCCGCCCAACTCGTCGATTATATTATCAAACGCCGCTAAATCTATTTTGACCGCATAGTCAATATCTATGGAGAGAAGCTCCTCAATCCGCTCTCTCAGATATGCCACGCCCTCTTCCCGCCCTCCATAGGCGTTTACCGCGTTCATCTTCATAAGCCCGTCAGCCGGCGGGTTAAACCCCTGATCAGCCATGTTTTTAATCATATCAGGCGGTATTGTCGTGCAGGCGTCACGGGGCACAGATACAAAATTTATTTCTTTTGTACGGCTGTCAAATGAACAAACAATAATAACATCTGTCCGCTTGCCGGATTGGTCTTCGCCTGCAATAAGTATATTGGTTTTTACCGGGATGACGGCGGACGCGGGTTCGTCCCTCAGAACAGCCGCGGGCGGCGCGGCGTCCGACGCGTCCGTACTGCTGAAAATGTTTGGCGTTTCCACTGTGGAACCGCTTACCGCGCAGCCCGCCGCAATAGCTAATGATAGGGCTGTACAAGCGGTTATAGACCATATTCCGGGCTTTTTATAGTTAAGTACGTTTTTTACCCTTTTTTTAACATTGTTACTGCCAAACATGACCGGATAAACCAGTCCTTGCCGATTTGAGGAAAAGGTTAATAGGGTCTGTGAATAGTCACAACGTATGTCCTCGCCGCTCCGTTTCAACACAGCTTCGTCACAGGCCATCTCCATATCTTTTCGCATCAGTGAGTAACTCAGCCAGATTATTGGATTAAACCAATGGATTGAAAGAGCGGCAAACGCCAACAGGCTTAGCGCGCTGTCAAATCTTTGGATATGTGCGAGTTCATGCTTAATTATATAATTCATTTGATCGCGCGTATGTATGCCGGCCGGAATATATATACGCGGGCGCAGTATGCCGAATACAAACGGCGTCCGTATCTTGTCGCTTATATACACGCCGCCGCACAGCCGCACCGCATCGTAAAGGCGGCGTTTTAAGCGTAATAATGAAATCAGGGCATACAGCGCCAGCGCCCCCGCGCCGGTCAGCCATATCCATGGCGCCGCGTTTAACACCGCCTGTTTTATATCAAGCCGGTCAGCGGCGCGCCTCTCATGCGAAGCGGCCTGTTCTGAACTTGTCCCCGCGTAAGGATCCGCGAATAGACCCTCGGTAAGAGTTCCGGCTGGGAAATCATTCCCGTCCGCCTGAAACCCGGCTTCAAATCGCGCCGCCGGGCTGGAGTCCGCGATATCCTCTGTTTGGTCCGCCAGATTTATGAAAAACAGCGTCTCCGGGTTTGGAAACAGCCCGGATTCGCTTTTAAAAACGAACGGGCATATCGCATGATAGAGCACTACAGCCCACAATGCGTAAGAAAACGCCTTTGGCGACTTTCTTAGAATAAAACGGGCGAGTATCACTATAAAAGAAGCAATGGAAGCGGAAACGCTCATATTGAAAACGCTTATTACAACCCGATCCATTTTCATACCTCCTTGTGTTTATCGATCAACGCCTGTATTTCTTCCGCTTCTTCCTTTGTAAGCGTTCGATCTTTTAAGAAAGCGGTAATAAAACTGGGAAGCGATCCGCCAAATGCGCGCTCAACCAAGGCGCCGCTTTCATGTCTCTGAATATCGTCTTTTTTAACGATCGCTGACACTATAGCGTTATTGTTTGATAAAATTCCCTTGTCACACAGTTTGCGAAGCACTGTGTATGTAGTTGTACGTTTCCATCCGAGTTTTTCCACGCACAATTCCGCCAGCCTGCGTGAATGGACAGGCTCGTTTTCCCATACGACGCACGCGAACCGATATTCGCCGTCAAACAGCCTAAGATTACCCATATTGTACCCCCTAAGGTTATCCATATGTTCTTCAAGTCTATTGCAATAAACAGTCTATTATAATAGACTAAAGAAGTCAATGGAATTTTTTATTGTTCCCTATATGGGAATTATAATTCCCATATAGGGAACAATATCATTGCTCTGTTCGCGCTGTAATGATAGTATTGTTTTCAGGCAGGAGGGAATTGGGGTTATGAATGACGCTAAAACCGGCGGCTCACATGTAAAATCCGTGGGACGCGCTATCCAAATCCTTGAACTGTTGGCCTTGGAAGATCGGGAGATGTCACTGACTGAAATCTCTGATGCGCTGCAATGGCCCAAGACGACTGTCTATGGCTTGATCGCGACTTTGAGGGATTACCGATTTGTTCACCAATCCCCGGGCAGCGGGCGTTACAGTTTGGGTATCCGCTTGTTTGAAATGGGTCATAACATGGCGAGAAAGTGGAATATCCGGACGGTCGCGCTGCCTCTGATGAAGCAATTTCAATTGCAGTACGGCGAAACTGTTCAATTAGGCGCGGAAGATCAAGGCGAGGTACTTTATGTAGAGAAACTGGAGTCCGCGCAGCCGCTGCGTATTGTTTCTGAAATAGGGGGCCGCCTGCCCATGCATTGCAGCGGGTTAGGCAAGGTGCTGCTTGCGTATAAAACAGCGGCCGACGTAAAACTTATTCTGCAGCAAAAGGGTATGGCCCGCATTACCAGAAGAACCATTACAGAGCTCGCCAAACTGGAGAAAGAATTGGCGTTGATCCGTGAGCGGGGCTATGCGTTCGACGATCGTGAGATTATGGATGGGCTGCGCTGTGTGGCCGCTCCCATTTACGGCAGGGACAGCGCCGTTCAATACGCGGTCAGCGTATCCGGGCTGGCGGATATTTTTCAGGGGGAATATCTGGAACGGCTGCGTCAAAGCTTGTTGCGGATGGCTGCCGATATATCCCGCGCGATGGGGTATCAGCCGAGTAAAGTTAAAACAAGCGGAACGAAAAAATAATGTGGAGGCGATTGAGGCATAATGGATGCACAGAGGCCGGAGATTGCGAACAGCATACAGACCGGTTCATTTCGGACAAACTATCATGACGTGGGGCATGGCGCCGCCGTACTGCTGCTGCATGGCAGCGGGCCGGGCGTTACAGCCTGGGCCAACTGGAACAAGGTCTTTCCGTACCTGAAAGGGTCGTTCAGGGTGATTGCGCCGGATTTGGCGGGGTTCGGCTTTACGGAGCGCGTGGAAGGCGCGGTTTACAATATGAATCTCTGGGTGCGGCAGGTCGTGGATTTAATGGACACGATGGAAATTGAAAAGGCGCATCTGGTCGGCAATTCCTTTGGCGGCGCACTGGCGCTTACACTGGCAATCAGGTACCCCGCGCGCGTGGATAGGCTCACGCTGATGGGGAGCATGGGCGTCAGTTTCCCGATTACCTACGGTTTGGACAGGGTATGGGGATACACTCCTTCGCAGGCCAATATGGAAGAACTTTTGGAGATTTTCACATATGATCATTCTTTCGCTACCAAAGAACTGGTTCAAACAAGGTATGAATCAAGCATACAGCCGGGTTTTCAGGAGAGTTTTTCTTCCATGTTCCCGGAACCGCGTCAAAAAGGCGTGGAAGGCATGGCGGGCAGCCAGAATTATATTCGCGATATCACTCATGAAACGCTTATTATCCACGGTCGGGAAGATCGGGTAATTCCGCTGGAAACTTCGCTTAAACTGTTTAGCCTCATCCGTAACGCCCAACTGCATGTGTTCGGCAAGTGCGGGCATTGGACACAGATAGAGCAGACGGAGGCTTTCGCGAATCTGTTATTGAATTTTTTCAGGGCGTAGCCGGGTGGAACAGGATCGGATACGCGCATTCGCGTTGGAATTATTCGAAGCTGAAAGAAACCGGCTGCCTGTCGCGCCATTGACGGATCGAGCGGATATGACGGTATACGCCGCGTACATGATCCAAATGGAAAATATCAAACGCGTCGAAAGTATGGGCTATCATGTCTCAGGAAAGAAGATCGGTTTGACGTCATTGGGAATGCAAGAGCAATTAGGTGTTCATGAGCCGGATTACGGGCATCTTTTCAGCGCGATGGACTGCTCGGCCGGCATGGTAAACGCATCGGAGCTGATTCAGCCTAAAATTGAGGCGGAAGTCGCCTTTGTACTGAAAAAGGAGCTGCCGGGCGGCTTCGTGACCGCTGAAGAGGTATGCGCGGCCGCGGATTATGTGACGGCCGCCTTTGAGATTGTGGACAGCCGCGTGGCGGACTGGCGTATTAAATTGCCTGATACGATCGCGGATAACGCCTCTTCGGGGCGTTATATACTCGGCGGGAAACGGGTCGGCGTTTCGCGGGTTGATCTGCCGTCAGAACATATGAGATTGTGGAAAAACGATGTGTGTATTGATGAGGGAACCGGCGCCGCCGTATTGGGTAATCCCATTATCGCGGTGGCTTGGCTGGCTAATAAATTATGGGAGTATGGTTCCCCCCTGAAAGCCGGTGAAGTAATCCTTTCCGGCGCGTTTACAGCCGCGCCGGCCGCGGTAAAAGGCGACAGGTTCAGAGCGGAATTTTCAACTCTTGGCATTGTCGAGGGGGAATTTTTATGAAACGCGTAAAAGTGGGCATTATCGGGCCGGGCAACATCGGAAGTGATTTAATGTACAAGGTCCGGCGCAGCAGGTTTCTGGAAATGGGCATGATGGCCGGCGTTGTGGAATCGGAAGGCATTAAGCGCGCGGCGGCTCTGGGGGTTCCGGTTTCTACGGAAGGCGTAAAGGCAGTTGCGGCGCGCAAAGATATCCGTATCGCCTTTGACGCCACTTCGGCGGACGCGCATATTCGATATAACGCGGCGCCCTTGAAAGAATCCGGTATCGTCTCCATTGATTTGACGCCGGCGGCGCTGGGGCCTTACTGTGTGCCGACCGTAAACCTCGACGCCTTGCGTTCGGAACAGGACATTAATATGGTCACCTGCGGGGGCCAGGCCACTATTCCGATTATTCACGCGATCGGCCGTGTGGCGGGTGTGTCCTACGCGGAGATTGTGGCGTGTATTTCCTCTAAAAGCGCGGGGCCGGGTACACGCGCCAATATGGACGAATTCACGCAGACTACGGCGAAAGCTATCGAAACCGTCGGCGGAGCGGACAAGGGAAAAGCGATTATTGTACTGAACCCGGCTGAACCGCCTCTCATGATGACGGATACCATATTAACCAGGGTTAAGGATTCAAGCGTCGGATTGGAAAAGATCGCGGCGTCCGTTGAGGCGGTGGTAAAAGAATTACAGGCTTATGTGCCGGGGTATCGCGTTATTGTACCGCCGATGTTGGAAGGGGATAAAGTCACTATGATTGTTCAGGTTGAAGGTCAGGGGGATTTTTTGCCCAAATACTCCGGAAATCTTGATATCATCAACGCGGCGGCTGTCGCGGCGGCGGAGCGCATCGCGGAAGATATGCTGGAAAGAGAAGGCGCGCGATGATTCGTTTAGTTGACACCACTTTACGCGACGGCAGCCACGCGCTGCGGCATCGCTACACGCCGGATCAGGCGGCGGCAATTGCCGGCGAGCTGGAGCAATGCGAGGTTTCATTGATAGAAATTTCCCACGGCGATGGATTGGGAGGTTCCAGTTTTACATATGGTTTTTCGGAATACGATTCTTTTGATCTAATTAAGGCCGCGGCGTCCGCGGCGCCGCGGACGGAGGTCGCCGTGCTGCTCCTGCCCGGCATCGGCACTATAGAGGATTTGGAAAAGGCCCGCGAGTGCGGGGCCCGGGCGGCGCGCGTCGCCACGCATGTGACGGAGGCCGATGTCAGCGCTCAGCATATTGCGGCTGCCAAGAAGATGGGGCTTCGGGCGGTCGGGTTTTTAATGATGTGCCATATGGCGGATCCGGCCCGGATCGCCGAGGAAGCCGTCAAAATGGAGAGTTATGGGGCGGATTACATCAATTTGGCTGATTCCGCCGGATATCTGCTTCCCGAAGGAGTGGCCGAGCGTGTAAGCGCGGTACGATCCGCTGTTAAAATTCCGGTGGGATTCCACGCGCACAACAATCTCGGCCTGGCGATCGCCAATTCGCTGGCCGCCGTTCGAGCCGGCGCGGAATATTTGGACGGTACGCTGCGCGGACTGGGAGCGGGCGCCGGAAACGCGCAAATTGAGGTGCTGGCGGCTGTGCTGAAGCGAATCGGGTATGAGACGGGGGCGGATCTCTACCGTCTTATGGACGCTGCCGAAGTTCTGGTCGCACCGCTTATGGAACGGCCGCAGATTATAGATAACGGCTCTCTGATGCTGGGTTACGCCGGCGTGTATTCTTCATTTTTGCTGCATGTATACAAAGCCGCGGAAAAATACGGCCTGGATCCCAGGTATATATTGGAGGAATTAGGCCGGCGCAAAATGGTTGGCGGGCAGGAGGATATGATCATTGACGTGGCCTGGCGGCTTAAGCAAAAAAAATCATGCCCGGCTTAAGGTGAGAGTATGCGGGATACGTTTGTTATAACGCTGAACGCCGGGCAGGAGAGTTTTTTATGCGGAGAGGATGATACGGTACTCGCGGCGATGCTGCGCCAGCGCCGCGGACATCTGCGCTGCGGCTGTTTTGGAGGCGGCTGCGGCATATGCAAGATGCGGATCGTCTCCGGAGCTTATCATCAAATCAAGCCTATGAGCAGGGCGCATATTTCCGAAGCCGAACAGGCTGAGGGCCTTGCGCTGCTCTGCTGTATAGCGCCGCGCGGGGATATGGTTCTCTCGCGGGTTGACGGCAACTATGAATAACGGGAGGTATCACGATGGGGTTCAATAAAACGCTTAGACCGGGTTTAGTACAGATACGCGTGCTGGATCTTGACAAAACACTCCATTTTTACAAAGAAATACTGGGACTGAATGAGGTATGTCGCAGCAGCGACGGCTTGCGCGTGTGCTTGAAAGCATATGACGAATTTGATCATCACAGTGTAACGCTCAGGCTTGCGAGTGAAGCGGGACTGGATTATGTCGCCTTTAAAGTAAATTCCCCGGAGGAACTTGAGCGGATCAAAGACGAGGTTGTCGCCTTTGGCTACCGGATTGACGTTATACCGCCGGAGTACGATCAACCCGGCTTTGGCAAACGATACGCGTTTACCATTTCCACGGGGCACCGTTTTCAGATATATAGCGATGTGAAGCTGGCGGATCAAACCCCTATGATACATAATCCCGATATATGGACGGAACCGCCTCGGGGTATGCGGGCCACGCGTATGGATCATTTCTTGCTATACGGACCGAACATCGCGGAGGCGGAACGTTTCTGCAAGGAAGTGTTCGGCATGTACGCGCCGGAAGTTTGTAACACGGTGGACGGGAACCGCCTGGCGGTCTGGCTTACCGGTTCCAATAAGCCCCATGACCTGGCCTTTGTGGAGTATCCCAAGCCGGGGAAGATCCATCATTTGGGTTTCTACCTCAACGACTGGACCGACATCGGCAACGCGGCTGACTGGATCGCCGTTAATCGCCTGAAATTGGACGTCGGGCCTACGCGTCACGCTATCACGCGCGGCTTGACCATTTATTTCTGGGAGCCGTCCGGCAACCGCATTGAGGTCTATGCCGGCGGGTACTCCGCCTATCCGGATCATCCGCAGCGCGTATGGGACTCGGATCAACTGGGACGCGGGCTGTTCTACTATTCCGGGGAAATGGTTCCCAGTTTTTTGGAGATTGTGACCTGATATAACCGCGGGCGGCCACTCAAATCTACGTCAAAAATTTGCTTTATTGCGTTTGCACCTACTTTAGCTGCTTGATAGGCAGAAACGTCAGTTTCGCTTATTTCTTGCGTATGATCCAATAATGTTACACTATAAATTTCGTCGCTCTGGCGAGATGATACTTGCAGGCTTTTATTTATTGTAAAAGCAAATACTCCTCCAGCTACTAATGTAACAATTGAAAATATAAAAGGTAAAATTTTAATAGGTAATCAACCTCCATTTTAAGTTTTTATCAGCAGTTACCTTTGTGATCTGTCGTATATTTGGCGGCTTGCCACATAAAAGCAGTTCACTCTGGTCTATGTGCGCTAGCCTCTATATTTCTTCAGAATCTGATGTGAAGATCTTGTTGGACGCGCACGAAATTGATCATAGAAGCTACTGACAGTGAGTTGATTCATGTTGATAAGGAAGTTATTCAGGCTATTGAAGTTTCGGGGTTCAAAAGTATGTTCCTTGAAGGGGTTCGTGAATTAACTAAGGAAAGACGCGAAGAGGCCTTAAGCGTATTGGCTAAAGAAAATAATATAGTCGTTGAGAGAGGCACTTATAATTCGCCTACAGTAAACTTTGCGCCATTAAATTATGGAGTTGTCAAGTACCATACATAGTGGTTATACGTTTAATTCTGGAGATGTCCTTACTTACATACAGTGTATCTGTATCGCCTCCTACAGTTGGCGTAGGTAGTTTATCAATTGGTGCTCGGTCAACATCTGGCACGTATTTAGTTTCAAAAATACAAACTATAACTCAACAAACGGTTATAACCGGTGGTTATATTGTATCAGGGATGACTAACGGTAATTTTGCGATGAGATCAGAGTCTGGAGATTTTCCAGTTATATCCGCAACTTACACTGTGACATGGTAACTCAATTACTACCAGTTGGAAGCTGGTAGGTTTCCATCGGTCAATGTCGTCTAAAAAGAACCGCGGCCGTTAATAGATGTTTGCTTACGCGCGGCATATGGGAAGCGGAACGTTTAGCGCCGGGCGCGCGCGAAGTAAAATCTCTTGTACGGCTGTGTGTATCTAAAAACGAGCGCGGGGGTGTCTTTCGCCCCCCGCGCTCGTTTTTTGCCTTTTAGGCTGGATAAAACAAACAAGGTATAGGGCCGGGCACAAATAGGAATGAACCTGTATACAGACATTATAACTAAAGGATAACAGTCCTATTTCAGATGAAATTAAGTCCACTATAATGATTCAGCACTGTAGTGAACAGGGTAAAATTAAGTTATAATAAAAAGGAGCGAGCGAAATGGCTGATATTAAATACGAAATCACAAAACACATCGGAATTCTCTCCGAAAGCGCTAAAAGCTGGACAAAAGAGCTAAACGCCAGTACAAGGACAGGCTCGTTGTCGAAAGCCCCGGCGGATTTCCATCCGGCATTACTGTTGACAATATCCTCAACCGCCAGTCGCCGCGCAACCGACTTATCTCATCCATACTCGCATTATGTGGTTTGGTCGAACGCTCCGGGCAGGGAATGAATCTGATTTATGAATTAAGCGTAAAAGAAGCAAAATCCCTGCCGGATTTCAGCGGCACGGATGCGTATTGGGTATTCCTAACCTTGAACGGACTTGTACTCGACAAGCGTTTGCTGTCAATGCTGAAACAAATCGGCGATGAGCGAATGGAAGT
>JAITDJ010000067.1 GCA_031282635.1 Clostridiales bacterium | reverse complement strand
ATAATAATCCACCGGCAGCCATTTTTTTAATGACTCGCCGTCCGCCAGAGCCCTTTGATTATGAGGATCCGCATAGCGCAGAAAATACCAGCTGGAACCCGCCCACTGCGGCATGGTGTTGGTTTCGCGCTTCGCGGGGCCTCCGCAGCGCGGGCATGTCGTATTGACCCAGCTCCCGATATTGGCCAGCGGCGATTCACCTGTCTCGGTGGGCTGATAGGCGGCCACATCCGGCAGCTGCACGGGCAAAGCGTCCTCAGGCACGGGTACGGCGCCGCACTTCTCACAGTGAATTATGGGAATCGGCTCGCCCCAGTAGCGCTGGCGGGAGAACACCCAATCGCGCAATTTATAATTGACTGTTTTTTTACCGATCCCCTTTTCCGCCAAATAATCGGCCATGGCTTCCTTGGCTTCGCCTGAGGGCATGCCGTCAAACGGGCCGGAATTTATCATAAACCCTTCGCCCGTATACGCCTCGGTCAGTTCCGCCGACGGTTTCCCGCCGCGGCTTATAACCTCAATTACAGACAAGCCAAACTTTCCGGCGAACTCAAAGTCACGTTCGTCATGCGCCGGCACGCACATGATAGCGCCCGTTCCATAGTCCATCAACACATAATCGGACACCCATATGGGGATCTTCGCCCCATTCAGCGGATTAACCCCATAGCCGCCGGTAAACACGCCCGTTTTATTCCTGTCAGCCATACGGCTGACGGCCGATTTGGCCGCGGCGGCGCGGCAATACTCGTCCATTTCAAGCCTCTGGCTTTCAATGGTTATTCTCGAAACCAACGGGTGTTCCGGCGACAGCGCCATGAATGCAGCGCCGTAAAGGGTATCGGGGCGCGTGGTAAAGACCTTGACCGCCGTTTCGGCGCCGTATACCGGGAAGTCAATTTCCGCCCCATAACTCTTGCCAATCCAGTCGCTCTGCATCTTTTTAACCTTTTCAGGCCAATCCAGCGTCTCCAGACTCTCCAGCAGCCTGTCCGCGTAGGCGGTAATCCTCAGCATCCACTGGCGCAGCATCTTCTTGACAACCGGAGTATGGCAGCGGTCGCATTCGCCGCCCACCGCCTCCTCATTCGCCAGTACGGCTTTGCACCTTGGGCACCAGTTCAGCGGCATCTCTTTTTCGTAGGCCAGGCCGCGCTTAAACATCTGTACGAATATCCATTGGGTCCAGCGGTAATACGCCGGATCCGTAGTGTTTATTTCGCGGCTCCAGTCATATACCGCGCTGATTTCCTTTAACTGCCTGCGGTAATTGTCCACGTTTTCCGCGACGCCCGCGGCCGGATGCACATTGTTCTTTATGGCGAAATTCTCCGCAGGCAGACCGAACGCGTCCCAGCCCATGGGATGAAGCACCTGGAAGCCCCGCAGTATCTTGTACCTGCTTAACACATCGCTCAGCACATACCCGCGCCAATGGCCCACATGCAACCCCTTGCCCGACGGATACGGGAACATATCCAGGCAATAGAAGCGCGGCTTTTTATCATCATAGGTATTGACAGGGTCTTTCTCCCATTTCGCGCGCCATTTTTTCTCAATTTCAGTAAAATTATATTTTGCCATAGCTTTACCCCGTTTTCACTTATATAACGGCCCGTACGTCCGGCAAGCCCTGTAGTCCGCGCTTTCAGCGCATTCCGTTCCAAACGCCGCCCATGCGTGCGGCCTGAAAATTCTATCCGGCGGTACATTATGCAGACTGACCGGAATCCGCAGCATTGACGCAAATGTGATTAAATCCGACCCAATATGCCCGTATACGAAGGCGCCGTGATTAGCGCCCCAGTTCGCCATCACACTGTAAACATCCGTAAACGCGCCTTTGCCGGTTAGCCTCGGTGCGAACCACGTACACGGCCATGTAGGATCTGTCCTCTCCCATAATATTTTGCTTACCTGTTCCGGCAAAACGACAGTAAAGCCTTCGGCAATCTGCAGTACAGGCCCCAGGCCGTCGATCAAATTAACACGCGCCATGGTCACGGGCATTTGAACACGTGTCTCAAACGTGGATGAGAACCCGCCGCCGCGGAAATACCCCAGATTGGCCGGGCTCCAGGACACCGCTCCAAGCGCGGCCTGAATGTCGGAATCTGTTACGTCCCACCACTGTTTCATAACCGGACGCCCGTCCGCGTCCTTCATTGCGCCGGCGGCGTCCAACGCGGCCGCTCCGGAGTTTATCAAATGAATGAACCCGTCTTGGGCCGCGCCTTCCGGCGTGTACCCGGTAACGCGTTTCACGGTCTTCGGACTCCAATATGTGCGGACGTCGGCGAACACGGAGGCGCGCCCTGTCAGCAGGTGTTCGAACAGCATGGCCGCCCCGTTTAAGCCGTCATTCTCTGTGGCGAATATCTCCGGCTGTTTTCTGCCGTTCCAGTCGAATGAAGAATTAAGCATAGCCTCGGTAAAGTCTCCGTTAGGCCGGTAATCCGTCCACATGCGCTGCCCCTGAAAACCCGCGGCAATGGCGTTACGCCCCAAAGCCTCCTCATGGAAACCCATTTTTTCAAGCACGGGGTTACCGCGTGTTATATCCCTGCATATAAGCGTCATTTTGGCGATAAACGCCCATTCTTTTGCCTTTTGTTCCGCTGTGTGCGGCTGTTCGTTTTTTTCCAGGCCTTCGCGGCAGTTTTCCTTTATCCAGCATAACAGCTTATCGTATTCGGCGTGATCATAAATACCCAATTCTATGCGGCGCAATATTTCGGGCATATCCACCCATTCCGTCCGTATGCCCAGGTATTTCTGAAAGAACGCCGGATCACAGCACGATCCGGCTATACCCATAGACACCGAACCGATATTGACGTAACTTTTGCCTTTCATTTCGCCCGCCGCCGCCGCCGCTGCCGCGAAACGAAGAATTTTTTCCTTAACGTCCGCGGGAATCTCCGTGTCTCCGGCGTCCTGTACGTCTTTGCCGTATATGCTGAACGCGGGCAGGCCCCTTTGCGCGTGCGCCGCCATAACGGCGGCCAGGTATACCGCGCCTGGGCGTTCCGTGCCATTAAATCCCCATACGGCCTTTATGGTTCTTGGATCCATATCCATAGTTTCCGAACCGTAGCACCAGCAAGGCGTTACCGTCAGTGTCGCCGTCACGTTAAGCTCCGCGAATTTATCGGCGCAGGCGGCGGCTTCCGCTCCGCCTCCGATCGTGCTGTCCGCGATAACGCACTCAACCGGCGCGCCGTCCGAATAGCGGCATTCAGCGGATATTAAATCCGCGGCGGCCTTCGCCATATTCATCGCCTGTGATTCCAAGCTTTCGCGCACGCCGCCCCAGCGGCCGTCGATAGTCGCGCGTATGCCTATGCGTGGTTTCATAAAATACCTCCTCAAGTATACCTTCCGACAGTTTACAACTTTACGCGTTTACAGGCAAGCGTTTTAGAAATACAGCGTTTTAGAAACACAGCATTTTAGAAATAAGCGTTTTATAAGGTTCCATGACAATTTTTGTACTGTAAGCCAAATTGCGTTAGTATAAATATACTCCTGTTGTGCAAACCTGTAATTATCATTTATGGGAGTGATCTACATGCGTGGATTTGTAAAATGGTTTAGAAATCTTAAGGTGGCGTCCAAATTATTTATATGTATCGGCCTTCTTTTTATCCTATCGCTGTTCATTTTAGCAAGCAACTCTCTCAGCCGGCTGAACCTGGATAATGACTATACCCGACTGATTGATTACACACTGGAGCGCCGCAATATAGTCAATCGAACCTGGATAGATTATCTGAATTTACGCCATCTGCTTACAAACGCTCTGATTGAGCAGAACGGCGATAATGATATATCCCGGCTTAACGCCTCTGTCAGCGAAGCCATGGGTCTTATCCGCAGCGATCTGGATCTATACGAGAAAAATTTAAATAGCGATCCAAATGTTCCCGCCGAAAATAAGGCTGAATATTTAAAATTATCATCTGATATCAGAAACACGCTGGCTAACAGCGATAGCGAATTTCAGCAAACACTGCCAAAAATTTTTGCGGCCGCCGAAGAAATCGGTTATAACCTGGCAATCGAATTTTTGAATTCAGTGGAGACTATATCATCGACAATCGCCGCTGATCTAGACATCCTGCGAGACAAAATTGAGATCGAAGTGGACAAGACGAACGACCTTTTAACTGCCCAAACAAAAAAATCACTGCCGAGTAACATACTGATCTCCGTCACGGCTACCGCGCTATGCGTCGGCTTGGCGCTTTATATAATCAAATCGATGACAGGACGGCTTAACGCCGCTTCCGTCGCGTCGGCAAATTTATCCGAAGGCATTTTAGATAAAACGGTTACAAGCGATGAAACGGATGAGATCGGTGTTTTGAGCAATAGTATAAGAGAGGCTCAGCATACAATTCAGGAGATGATAAATGATCTGAATTATATGCATGAACGGCATAACGCCGGCGATATAGATTACTTCGTTGAGTCAGGCAAATATAAGGGCGCTTTCGGAATGTTGATTACTAATATCAACGATATGGTGGAATCGCATATAGATATGATCAAAACCGCCCTAAACTGTGTCGGGGAGATAGGCGCGGGCGATTTTTCCGCCCAAATTCAGGTTTACCCCGGAAAAAAGGCGTTTATCAATACAGCCATTGAGGAACTGCGCGGCAATATAAATAACGTCAATACGGAAATAAGCACTTTAATAAAAACGGCCATAGACGGCAAGCTCTCAGAACGAGCGGACGCGCAAAAGTTTAAAGGCGACTGGCGCACTCTTATTAAGAGGCTTGATGAACTTTGTGACGCTATCGTCGACCCTCTTATGGAAATATTGAGAGTATTGAAGGAAATAGCCAAAGGTAATATGAACACGAAAATTACCGGTGATTATAAGGGAGATTTCAAAGAAATGAAAGACGCGTTCAACTTCACGACAGGTGAGCTGTCCGAATATATTAGCGAGATAGGCAGGGTATTGCAGGAAATAGCCGACGCCAACCTGGATATAACGATAAACGGAGATTTTGTTGGGGATTTTTCGGCCATAAAAAATGCTATTATCGCGGTAAACGACAGGCTGAACGAAATGGTCGGCAATATCAGCGCTGTTACGGAACAGGTGTCTGAAGGAGCGCAGAGCATTTCGCAAAGCGGCATTCAACTGGCAAACGGCGCCAGCGAGCAGGCCGGCGCCGTTCAAGAGCTTTCGGCTGCCGTGGAAACAATCAGTGAGAAAACCAAAACCAATTCAGCGAACGCCGACTCCGTAAATAAGATGTCGGAAAATTCGATGAAGAGCGCTCAGGAAAGCAGCCACGAAATGAAGCAGATGCTTGAGGCCATGGAAGGCATTAAAGAATCCAGCGGCAAAATCTCACAGATTATAAAAACCATAGAAGACATCGCCTTCCAGACCAACCTGCTGGCGTTAAACGCCGCTGTCGAAGCCGCCCGCGCGGGTGAACACGGCAAAGGCTTCTCCATTGTCGCGGAAGAGGTGCGAAGCCTGGCCCTGCGCAGTCAGACCGCCGCTAAGGATACCACCGCGCTGATAGAAGACGCCATAAACAAAGTAAATGGCGGAACAGCCATAGCGCAGGCCACTGCCGGTTCATTGGAGGGCATTGTAAATCATGTTACTGAAATTTCCGGTCTTATTTCCGTGATATCCAAATCCTCCAGAGAACAGGTGGACGCCATATCACAAATAAACTCCGGATTAAATCAAATCTCCAATGTGGCGACAGAGAACGCCGCTACCAGCCAGGAATCCTCCGCCTCGGCGGAGGAACTTTCCGGCCAGGCGGAGTCTCTGAGCAATATGGTTTCGATGTTTACGCTGAGAAAAGAAGCAAGGAGAAATATCGCGTAAAAGCCGGCGGGGTATCGCGCTCATCAGCGCCTTTCACGGGAGTGTCGCGCAATCCGTGTAAATGGAATAATCTAACAAAAATTTGGGAATACTATAGCGGCTCTAAAAAATAGAAATATTATTATGTCTATGGTGGTTCCAAAAAATAGAAATAGATGCTATAATCCCCTTAATGGGGGAATGAAAATGATAGACGTAAACACACGCA
>JAITDJ010000218.1 GCA_031282635.1 Clostridiales bacterium | reverse complement strand
AGGATGACGATGATAGCGAGAATGGCCTGTTTAAAACAAATAATGGGTTGTTGAACGCCTTAACTCACATCAGGCGGCAAATCGCCGCCGGCGATTATAGAGCGCTATATGCCGTCTGGGAAAAATATGGCGATAAAGATGACGAAAACCCGCCGCCCAAACCTCAAAGCCAGAAGAAGGGCGAGGGAATTATTAAAAATTTCATAGGCAGGTTAGGCTGCATAGAATAATGCATCTCCAATTCAACAAGCATTATATGCTGAACCTAAAAAGGGCAGTCACTGTCTGCCCAATTCAACTTGGCATGGACACATTATCAAAATTCATGTAAAAATGTTTTTGTCGGATGGCTTAGCTGGCGCCGCTATTCTATGCTGACCAATGTTTCCGGGGAAACCACGCAAATCCAGGTTTTCCCCCTGTTAAAATATAAATCGCTTCCATCCTCGTCATACCAGCGCGTAGGCGTTTCGCGCGAATCCTTCTTCCAGTTTATCGGCGCGCCGCCTCCGCCTGTTATAAACAGACCGCCGCCTTCGCCTATCACGTTCACATCCCTGCGGCCGGCGCTGTCCCCTGGGATAACATCTACAGGGGCGTATTGGATTATTACGTTCGTAACCGTCAGTTGTTCGCCCGTTTCCGCGTCGATCTGAGGCTCGTTGTCTATAAATTTGTAATACAGCCCGTCTCTGTAATCAAAAGACGAACCGTAGTATTCGGCAAACAGAACGGAAATGGACGTGGCCCCGATTGCTCCAGAGGGAACCGTCTGTTCGTCGTAAAATAAAAAACCGGGCTCCAACCCCTCGCGCATTTCACGCCGGAATTCAAATTTTTCCCGCGCCTGTCTGATAAGCGCTTCTCCGGTGTACGAACTGTGTTCAAACATTCCGGGAACATTGACGCGATCCGGATCCCTCCAAAACGTTTCCGAAAGTTTCATTCCATCCAAATCGGCAATACCGGTTTTCTCCAAGGCGTCATAAGCTTGAGGACTGCCTCCGTGGTGGACGAATATCGCGTCGTAATCCATGGCGAAATCGAGAAAATAATGGCGAGCGCTTCTGACCGGGCCTATTTTTTGTGTATTAAAATCATGAAAGATCGCTACAAGACGTGTAATATTGCCTTCAGCCAAAACCTCGTAAAAGATGGCGGCTTGGCTGACGCCGCTCTGTGGGAGGGCTTTACGGTGATTATTGATTACAACCGCGACCGGCCGGCTGTTTACAATAGATTCTTTTATGTTTAAACCGGTCAGTGGATCGATAAAAGCCGGAATCTCTTTGGCTTCAACCGGAATAAAAGTACTGGCCGGATTCAACCCGGGGTTTTCCATGGGCTGTTCACGAACGGCGCGAAGCGGTTCTCTATATTTCGCCGACGAACACGCCGCGCACAGATACGTGATTATTAATAACAGCGCGCGTTTACGCATCCGCATCTCCCCAGCCTTTACTATGATGAAGATATTTATATTCAGGAGCGAATAACGCCGTACACGGCGATTTTACGCGCTCCGCTCCTGATATAATACCGCGCGCCGCGCGTAACCAGATATCCGGTAAACGTTTACGGCGCACGGTATATCAGCCTTTTTAAAAATACCGCCGCCCCTACGGCGGCCGCGTTTAAGGCTGTAATAAGTACCGCGCCGGCCGCGGCGTCTTTTGCGGCCTTTGCCAACGCGTTAATCTGTTCCCCGGCGAATAGGTCTACTACGGATTCAATAGCCGTATTTATTAATTCCGCGGATAAAACCAACGCGATTGAAATCAACAGGCAAATAAACTCAATAACGCTTATTTTCAGGAATATAGCCAAACCTAAAGCACATATCGCGGCGCAGACATGTAGTTTAAAATTGCGCTCGTTTTTTAGCGTTTCCATGACGCCGGAAAAAGCGAATTTAAAGCTTTGGGGCAGATTAGGGCTTTTCATCGGGGCAGACCGGCCTTCATAAGAATTTCTTCCTGTAAGCCACACATTTTTTCTTCTCCTTCCGGGGTAGTATGATCATACCCCATTAAATGGAGCATACTGTGCGCGGTCAGGAAACCAAGTTCGCGCGCGAAACTGTGCCCATAATCCTTCGACTGCGCCTCGGCCCGCTCCACGGAAATGACAATATCGCCGACAGCCGCGGCTTGTCCTGTGTCGGGCCATTCACACCACGAATTATACATAGGAAATGATAGAACATCCGTACTGCTGTCTACATGCCTATATCTTTGGTTTAAACCACGGATAGCTTTGTTGTCCATAAACGTCACGCTTATTTCCGCTGTTTGGCTAAACCCCGCGGCCGTATTCAGGCTTTCCTCAATAATGCCTTTCAAAACAGGCTCATATTCCGCCATATTATAGTCGGTTTCATTTGAAAAATATATCTTGGCCATCAGGCGGTCGAAACCTCGTCTTCCGAAGGTGAGGATGAGATTTCGCGCGTTTCCATACGGGGGTATTCAATCCGTTCATGATACATGCCTTTGAACACCCTGAAAAAAGCTTTGGTTATCAGATCCAAATCCTTAATAGACAAACCGGAATCCAGCAGCTGCCCATCGTCCAGTTTAGCTCTTATCAGGCGTTTTATATCCATTTCTATCTCATCGAAATCCTTGAATCCCTTTTTTACGGAGCGTATAGCCGCTTCTACTGTGTCGGCCATCATTAAAATAGCGGTCTCTTTGCTCTGCGGTATAATAAACGGATACCGAAAATCGCGTTCAGCCAATTTTTCGCCTTCCGCGCAGGTCTCTTTAGCCTTGCAATAAAAGTATTGGATAAGCGTCGTTCCATGGTGCTGCACGATAAAGTCCTTAACAGCCTGTGGAAGTTTATATTTATTAGCCAGTTCCATGCCGTATCTGACATGCTCCACAATCATCTTAACACTTTCAAGCGGCGTCAGCCCATTATGCGGATTTTCAGCGGCAAGATTTTGATTCTCCGCAAAAAAGTGGGAATTTTTCAGCTTTCCAATATCATGGTAATAACCGCCCACACGCGCGAGATTCGCGTCCGCGCCTATTTCATACGCCGCGGTTTCCGCCAGATTAGCCACTACCAGGCTGTGATGGTATGTGCCCGGAGTTTCTATTATCAGCTTGCGCAGCAGAGCGTTATTGGGGTTCGTCAGATCAAGCAGTTTTATATTGGTAATGACTCCGAAGAAAGCTTCCCAAAATGGCAAACTGCCTAAGCAGACGATGACCGTAAATATACCGCTGCCAGCAGCGTATCCAGCTGAAATAACAATATTCTGCGAATATGTGCGTTGGAAAAATAACAGAATCAGAAACGTCACAACAAAATTCAAAGCGGCTGCCAGGATTCCCACAATAAAAACCTGATTCCGTTCAGTAGTGTATTTAGATAACAGAGATACAGCCAATCCCGTGGCAGCAAAAAAAAGAAAAAACTCAATGCCGCCGTTATAAATAAGCATAGCGACTGTGGTAACAAAGATGTTCAGAACAATACTGAGCCGCGAATCGACTAGCATCGCCGTAAGCATGGTAAAGATCAGTATAGGCAAAAATTGATACGGAACATGAATAAGCAGGCGTATCGCTATAATAATTGCCGTGTAAACAGTAAAAAGCAGAGCCGCCTCTTTTTTATGCTTGAACAGCTTTTGACAGAATATTCTGATATAAACAAAGCACAGTACGAATAATATGGCTTCCAGAGCAATCGAGGCTATAAGCGGAATTAACGTGTTCTGCAGGCCGTCTGATATATATCCCAGCGTTTCGAGCAGCGCATACGCCTCAGCTGAAATAATCTGGCCTTCGTCCACAATAGTCTGGCCCTTTTTGAGATTTACAACGGTGTAATGCGAGGCGATTTCCTGTCGCGCCGCCGCTGTAGCCGCCTCATCCGTCACATAATTGGGCTGCAGGAAATGCGACGCGATTTGATATCCAATATTCCTCATATCATTTGTAATATCAATTTCCGCCAGAGCGTCCTGAATACTCAGCAAGCTTTTAGCGTCTACCTCTTGGACGCCCTGTTCCAGAACGTTTGATAAAGATTGCGGTACCGCCTGTTTGAGTTTTTCGTAATGCTCATCGTCCATATCGAGTAATAATCGGCTTTGCGCGTCAGAAAGGGTCAGCTGCAACCTGTCAAGCTGCTCCATGGCCGAAAGCGGCATAAGCGGATCGTTTGCGTATGCCGTCGTTGACGCGGTTAAACCGGCAACAGCCATTTGCGTAAGTATTCTTTTGCTTTTTCGGATTATGAACAACAGGTTGTCCGGCGCATCGGTAACAGATGGGGCTTTCGGCGAGACGGTCACGGATGGTACTGCGACGTTCGGCGTGTCGTTGTTCGCAGCGGCTTGGCGTTCGACTTCCGACTGATTATCCAGTTCCATTTGATAAACGCCTCGTATGGAGTCGAGCTTTACAAACAAGCCGGAAACATTATTGATTATCAAATCATCTATAGCGGCGTCTCTTTTGCGCAGAGGTTTCATATCTATCGCGGCTTTTTCCGCCTCTTTACGGTTCCGTTCGGTCGCGATTGTATTCTCGGCATTTCTGGTGGCTTTAAAGCGCCTGTCTGATACATCGCCCGCCTTCAGGGTGTATCCATACTGTGTGTACGCGCCGGTCGCCGTACAGAAAGCCGTTATCGCGAACGCTGCAGCTAACAGCGCCAGGTAAAAAAAGAAATTATCGTTTCTTTTCTGTTTAGACATTAAACTCACCTCCCTGTGCGCGAGTAATTTTATTGGCTCCTGGGTTTTACGCCAGGTTTTTTACGTAAAAGGACGCGATTCTTCCTGTACGTTTCCCTGGCGGAATGTTTTTCGTAGGCATTGATAATCCTCTGCACCAGCGGATGCCTGATTACGTCTTTAGCCGAAAGCATACTGATTCCGATGTCCTCAATACCATCCAGGATCTTAATGACTTCTTTTAAACCGGATTTTTTGCCGTCCGGCAAGTCGATTTGCGTAATATCGCCGGTAATGACGGCTTTAGAATTAAACCCGATTCGCGTAAGGAACATCTTCATTTGTTCCTGTGTGGTGTTCTGCGCCTCATCCAAGACTATAAAAGAATTATCCAGGGTTCGGCCGCGCATATAAGCGAGAGGGGCAACCTCAATTAGATTCTTCTCCAAATTCTTTTGAAAAAATTCGGAACCCATTATATCATTCAGCGCGTCATAAAGCGGGCGCAAGTACGGATCGACCTTCTGCTGCAGATCCCCTGGCAGAAACCCCAGCTTTTCGCCCGCTTCAATCGCGGGGCGCGTTAAAATAATCTTGTTTACATTGTTATTGCGAAAGGCCGTGATAGCCATTGCCATAGCTAAATACGTCTTGCCGGTGCCCGCCGGGCCTACCGCGAAAACGACAGTGTTTTTACGGATTTTATCCACATAATTTTTCTGTCCGATAGTCTTTGGCTTTACCATTCTACCGGAAATCGTCATGCAGATGGTGTCGTCCGCTAATTTCTCTATCTCCTGGAAACCCTCGTCTTCAAGCGAAGCGATTAAATAATTGACATTCTGCTCTTTAATCTGTTCCCCTTTGACGGCCAGGGCCATCAATTTTTTTATAACGGCTTCCGCTTTATCCGCTCCGGTTTTTCCCATAATAACTATATTATCCCCGCGGTTTACAATATTAACCGAAAAAGCATTCTCAATCTTGCGTATGTTCTCGTCCAGCTTTCCGAACACATTGCCGATAATTCCGTTTGGCACTTCTATTTGCTTGACAGGCTCCAATAGGCGTCTCCTTTCGTATATTTGCGAGGGGCGGACGGCAATCCGCCCATTCATTGTTACGTTTCCGGGCTGTCTGTTATTTCCCGCGCCTGCTGTGAGATAGGCGCTTCTTTATCAATTCGTTCGTTAGTGGTTATGAGGGCTTTTACGATCAGTTTATCAGGCGTTTCCTGCAGCGCCACGCTTTTATCTATTATATCCGCGGCAAAATCAAACTCCCGGATTATACGGGCGTTTACCATTTTTTCAGCTAGATCTCTGGCCTCGTCAACGCCGCGGGTTCGGGCGACGGGTACAAACTCGCGATAAGTGTATGTCAGCCAGATTATCGGCATCGGATAATCCTCACCGAAACTGATTTGCGTATGCTTGACGCTGCGGACATAATCAGCGTATCCGACGTTCGTATGAAACAGTTCGTAATTTCGTCCAAAAAGCTGTACGGAAAACATTTTTTTCTTATTACCGGTATATACTTTTTCGTCATATGTCAGAGACACTTCAAAGTTTATCTCATTGTACATCTTAGCCCAAACCTCCGAATAGGCGTGAACCCGCTTGGTAATGGATCCGTTGTCGCTTTCTGTGATAAACTCACCGCTTACCAGAATATCACCTGCGCGCACCACATCGTCCCGCTTAACCATTGGTTTGCCGGCGCTCGTCGCGATGCCGGTTATGAGACCATCTTTCGCGGCGATGATATTACATGGCGTGGTTTTGTCGATCAATTGCGGTTCGGGTATGGTTTCCGTTAATTGAATGGCGGCGCGCGTGCCTTTAATATGAATATCCAGCCAAGAAATATTATGGAAATTGTTCATTAAATCAGTTTTTAACTGTTTATTATTAATTTTATATTTAAACGTTCCAATATGCAACCCCCTACTTGCGCAAAAGGCGAGCAATTGCTCCCGGGTTATCCTGTCGTTGCCTTTTATATCAATCAACCATACAAAACAGGATAGCAGGTAGATAAAAACAACGGAGAATAAAACGCCGCTTATCAAAATTTTCCGTTTTCGATATCTATAAAAAAGAAACGGAAGACCGTTTTTACGGCGTATCCTGAATTTGCATTTTGTTTTATGCGCGTATTCCCGTAACCGTTTAAAACCCTCTATTGAAACATTCATTCTCACACCGGATGGCGTATATGTAACATCCCAGAGATAAACGCCTTTATGCGCCGCCATATTTATAAACCGCTCGACCGTAAATCCAGTGACATCTATCGTAACATATCCTCGCAGGATTTTCCATAGCCATAAAAACATTAGTACCCCACCCTGTTACATGAACTCAACTTTCATAATGCCTCCGGTCACGGAGATATTTTCCGACGTAACCTGTTTGAGCAGCAAACCTCGGCCTTCTATTTTTAAAACGCCTCTGCTGGTGCTTATCCGGATCCGTTCGTCCGTATACTCCACAACCCCTTTGTAATTTTCCAGGTTGAGCTCTTCGTTGCCGTATAATGTTATAAGCGGCAGGTTGAGCACAATCTCTTTGGGCAGCGCCAAGGCCTCTGTGATCTCTCGTTTCACTTTTTCACGCTTTCCCAAGACAAACGTCTCCCTCTGATATTCATTGATTTTCGCTGACGCCGCGCGTAAGCGACGGGTGCCTGGGGGCGCGGCCCCCATTTGCGGTCGCAGACCGCTTTAGTATAAAGATATGCGGGCTGTTTAAAAAATATAGTCTGTTTTACATTTTTTGTGATATACTAATTGCCATATAGCCGCTGACAAGGAGACCATATGCCTGATCCCGCGAATGCCCTGGCGCGCATGAAAGAATTAATCATGCTGTTAAACGAAGCGTCACGGGCTTACTATAATAATGAAAGTTCTTTAATATCCGATTTGGAATACGACCGTCTGTATGATGAACTGGAGGCGTTGGAACGCTGTCAGAACGTAATTTTAGGCGGCAGCCCGACTCAAAAAGTCGGATATACTGTATCAAGCGCGCTGGAAAAAGTACGCCATGAAACGCCGATGCTTTCACTGGATAAAACTAAATCGGCTGAAAAATTAAAAAGCTTCCTGGGCGGTGAGACGGGCATGCTGTCATGGAAGCTGGACGGTCTGACCATTGTGCTGCGATATGCGGACGGCGCGCTGCTACGCGCCGTAACGCGCGGAAACGGAGAAATCGGTGAGGATGTTACTGCAAATGTGCGCGTGTTCAAAAATGTTCCTGTCCGTATCAGCTTTAAAGGAGAATTGACTCTGCGCGGGGAAGCGGTCATCAGCTTTTCGGATTTTAACCGGATAAACAGTTCACTGCCGCTGGGCAGCCGGTATAAAAACCCGCGCAACCTGTGCAGCGGCACTGTGCGGCAATTGAATAACGAGATTGCGGCGGATCGCGGCGCTTCTATATTCGTGTTTGCATTGATCAAAGCGGATAGAGCCGATATCGGCTCCAAGACACGGCAGCTTGAATGGCTGGCCTCCCTGGGGTTTGAGACGGTGGAACGTCAATTGGTTACCGCGGAAACCGTCGAGGCGGCGGTATTTGATTTCCAATCGCGTATTCCGCGGAATGATTATGCTTCCGACGGCCTGGTACTGACATTTGACAGCGTGGAATTCAGCCGGTCGCTCGGCGCCACGTCCAAATTCCCCAAAGATTCACTGGCTTATAAATGGGCCGATGAAATGAGCGAAACCACGCTTATTGATATACAATGGAGTACATCGCGCACTGGGCTTATTAACCCCGTCGCGGTGTTTGAGCCTGTGGAAATAGAGGGGACTACCGTGCGCCAGGCCAGTATACACAATGTAAGCGTTTTACAAAACCTTGAACTGGGTATAGGCGATATCATTCAAGTCTATAAAGCCAATATGATTATACCTCAGATCGCCGATAATCTGACTTGTTCCGGTACCGCCGAGATTCCGGAGTTCTGCCCCGTATGCGGCAGTCCCACAGAAATTGTGGGCGTCAGGGAGGGTAAGGCCCTTTATTGCCCCAATCCGCTGTGCAAGGCGCAGGTCATACGCAGGTTGTCGCATTTCTGTTCACGCGGCGCTATGAATATTGAGGGATTGTCTGAACAGACTCTGGAGAAATTCGTTAATAACGGCTTTATAGAGAATTATTCCAACATATACGCTTTGCCTGCGTATCGCGATCAAATTATTAATCTGGAGGGTTTCGGCGTTAAATCGTATGAGAACCTGACGGCCGCAATAGAGCGCTCAAAAACCGTACCTCCGGCTAATTTTATTTATGCGCTGGGTATAAATCATGTGGGGTTTAGTAACGCAAAACTGCTTTGCGGATATTATAATAATGATATAGAAAAGATCATATCGGCTTCAGAAGAAGAGCTAAACGGTATTGAGGGCTTCGGCGAGGTCATTTCACGTTCTGTGCGCGCCTATTTTGACAATCCCGATAACATCGGGTTGTTACGCAAAACGGCGGCTTTGCTTACTTTCACGCATTCATCGCTGCCCTCCGGCGCCCCAAAGCCTTGGGAGAACCTTACCTTTGTGATCACCGGGAATATTGCCCATTTCAAAAACCGCAAGGAGCTGGGGACTTTTATTGAATCCATGGGCGGGAAGGTATCCGGCAGCGTATCCTCCAAAACCTACTGCCTGATTAATAACGACAAACTCTCTGAATCTTCTAAAAACAAGAAGGCTCTGGAATTAGGGGTCAAGATAATGAGCGAGGACGAGTTGCTTAACAGCCTGTTATAATAACAAACAAGAATGGTGGTTATTTTATGAATAAAAAAAACGTACTGGTTCTGTTTGGTGGATGCTCCCCAGAGCACGAGGTTTCTAAGGTGTCCGCCTATACTATTATCGCTAACATACCCGAGGAAAAATATAACGTGTATCCTGTATATATAACCAAGGAGGGCAAATGGCTGCTATATGACGGCTCTATCGACAACCTGCGGAATGTGCCCTGGGAAAAATTCGGTACTTCCGCCATTTTGAGCCCGGATAGGGTAAATCGTGGATTGCTGCGGATTGTGGGCGATAAGGTCAAGTATATCCCCGTGGATGCGGTATTTCCCGTATTGCATGGGAAAAATGGCGAGGACGGCACCATACAGGGTTTGTTCGAGTTGTCCGGTCTGCCTTATGTGGGATCCGGCGTATTATCCTCCGCCATATGTATGGATAAATCATTCGCGAAGGTCGTGGCTCGTGACATAGGCCTGAGGCAAGCTGAATATACGGTAGTCCATACATGGGATCAGGCTAGTATTGACGCTGCGGTAAAGCGGGTTCAGTATAAAATAAAATGTCCGTGCTATGTAAAGCCCGCTAACGCCGGTTCGTCGATTGGCATAAATAGAGTCTCGAATAGAAAAGAATTGCTTGAGGCTATCGAAACGGCGGCGCGGATAGACAGCAAGGTTATTATCGAACGGGCGGTAATCGGCCGCGAACTGGAATGCGCGGTACTGGGCTATCGGGAAAACGTTCAGGCGTCTGTGGTCGGAGAGATACTGCCAGCCGCTGAATTCTATGATTACGATGCGAAATACAATAACAGCGAGTCCAAAACCATTGCTCCGGCAGATATTCCCGAGGAAGCGTCGGAAGAGATCCGCCGCCGGGCGATGGAGATCTTTCGCGCGGTAGACGGCCGCGGGCTGGCTCGTGTGGATTTCTTTTTGGAAAATGAGACAAATCATGTAATATTTAATGAAATCAACACAATGCCGGGGTTTACGTCGATCAGTATGTATCCAATGCTTTGGCAAAACTCTGGTTTGCCGCTCACGGATTTGATTGACAGACTGATAGAGACAGCGCTTCAATAGAGGCGGCGCGCGGAAGGGGTGAGGCATATGGATCAAAGACCTATAGGCGTTTTCGATTCAGGCGTGGGAGGGTTGACAGTTGTCAGTGAAATAATAAAATCGCTTCCGAACGAAGAACTTATTTATTTCGGTGACACGGCGCGCGTGCCGTACGGCGCGAAGACCGCGGAAACTGTAACAAAATTCAGCCGTCAGATTCTCCGATTCCTCCTTTCAAAAGATGTTAAGTCTATTGTAATAGCCTGCAGTACGGCCAGTTCCAACAGTTTTGAAACGCTGTCCGGGGAGTTCGGCGCGCCGATGATAGAGGTCATAAGCCCCGGTGTGGAGGACTGCGCCCATGTCACTCGCAATAAAATCGTAGGTGTAATCGGTACCGAGGCCACTATCCGTTCCGGAAGATACGACGAGCTGTTAAAGGAAAAAATACCGGGCGTACAGGTACACAGCAAAGCGTGCCCGCTGTTTGTGCCGCTGGCTGAGGAAGGCTGGACGCACAATACGATTACGCGCATGACCGCGGAGATATACTTACAGGAACTGCTGGACAAGGAAATAGACAGCCTCATTTTGGGCTGCACGCACTATCCTCTGCTGATTGACTGTATACGCGACATCGTGGGGCCGGTGCGCATTATTAACGCCGCGGAGTCTACCGCGCGGAAACTGCGGGCGTTTCTGGCGAATAACGAGATGGAAAACCGTGAGCATAAAAGCAAAGGTCATCGTTTTTATGTGAGTGATAATACCAGAAAATTTTCACGAATTTGCAATCTGGTGCTGCGGCAGAATTATGAGGCGATTAAGATTGATATTGAGAGTTTGTGAAAATGCCTCCGCCTCTTTGCACGTTCATGCGAAACCCGCGCGGCCTCGCCGCCGGGTATATTCATAAGATATAAGTAATAATAAGTAATAATAAAAATGATTTTACGGAAAGGAAGTGGGCGCAAATTCCCGACCTGTGAGGAAGGGAATTTATCGCGGGCAATTATGGAAATAGTCTGGAGAATAGGCCGGGAAGCGAGACGGCGGATGGGCCTGTTAATAATCGCCATGTGCGCGACCTTGACGCTTACCGGCGCCAACCTGGCCGCGCCGCAGGTATTGAGACGCATGACGGCTATCGTTTCATCAAACATGACGCAAGCCGACATGTCGGAAATTATCCGTCTTATGTTTATACTGCTGGCAATATACATACTGCGCGTGCTGTTCCGATATGTAAGCAATTTCATGGCGCATAAAGCCGCATGGCGGCTGGTTCAGGATCTGCGCCAGCGTGTATATGATCATATCCAAAGTTTTTCAATGGGATTCTTCCATAGCAGGCAGACCGGCGATCTCATGAGCCGTGTGGTTAACGACACCGCTACATTCGAACTTCTATACGCGCATATCATACCCGAAATGGTGACTAACGTCGTTACTATTATCGGCGTTTCTGTTATCCTGCTCACCATAAACGCCAGACTGGCGCTGCTCACATGCGTCCCTTTGCCGTTTATCGTGGCTTCAGGCTGGGTATTCACAAGAAAAGTGCAGCCAAAATTCAAAGTGATGCAGCGTTCACTGGCTGATCTCAATTCCCAGCTGCACGACAACTTCAACGGTATAATGGAGATTCAGGCTTTTAACCAACAGAAGCGCGAGTCTGTCAATGTCAGGGATCGCCTTACCGCGTTTACGCGCAACATGCTGTCCGCGCTGAACCTATCCGCTGTGTTCCATCCCGGCGTCGAGTTTCTGACCTCTATGGGCACGGTTATTGTTGTGGGCGCCGGCGGTTATCTGGCCTTGCAAAATCAATTAGACGTATCGGACATCATAGGCTTTTTATTGTATCTGTCGCTGTTTTACGCGCCTGTCGCGGGAATCGCCGTACTGTTGGAGAATTTTTCTCAGGCCTTGGCCGGCGCCGAACGTGTTCTGGAGATATTGGACACGCCGGCGGGCATTGTCGACGAACCCGACGCGGTTCCGCTGCCTCCGGCAAAAGGAGAAATCAGGTTTGAAAACGTCAGCTTCGCATATGACGAAACACCTGTGCTGAAAAACATCAGCTTTACCGCCGAACCTGGCAAAATGATTGCGCTGGTCGGGCCTACGGGCGTCGGCAAGACGACGACCGTTCAGCTGGCCGCCCGTTTTTATGAACCTGACAGCGGCAGTATTTACATAGACGGTCATGACTTAAAACATGTACGGCTTGAAAGCCTGCGCTCGCAGATTGCTATGGTACTTCAGGATACTTTCCTGTTTACCGGTACCATTGAGGAGAATATCGCTTACGCGAACCCCGGGGCGCCATATGAGGATATTCTGGCTGCGGCGCGGGCGGCGCGCATTCATGATGATATAATGCGTATGCCTGAAGCGTATAAAACCCAAGTCGGCGAACGGGGCGTAAAGTTCTCGGGCGGTCAGAAACAGCGTATAGCAATAGCGCGGGCCATTTTGCGTAAAAGCCCGATTTTAATTCTGGACGAGGCGACGGCTTCCGTAGACGCCGAGACGGAATTGCTGATTCAACGGGCAATAAACGATTTGGCGGGCAGCAGGACGATTATCGCCATTGCCCACCGTCTTTCCACAGTCCGCAAAGCCGATCGGATTATTGTTCTGGAAGACGGTATTATCTCCGAACAGGGAAAACACGAAGAACTGATAAACAGGGACGGGGCATACAGAAAACTGAATATGATTCAAAACGCCGGATAATTGGCGGAAGAGATAAGAGCCTGTCCGGCGTCTCGGATATGTCTGTTTGTTTCATGTTTCAGTATATATTGACAAAATATCTGTAAAGAAGTATATTATATTATGAACAGAATGTAAATAGAATGTGAAGCGCTGTCGGGTTGTCGGAGGTGTTTCTTTTGCGGTACGCGCGTTTGCGTCTTATAGTGATATTTATACTATTACTGGTTATTGCCAGCCCGGCCGCGTTTTCCGCTTCCGGAAACATAACGGCCGTACCCGTTGATAACGCTATATATGTAAATGCCAACGCATACATAATAGACGCCTATAATATAAGCGGCTATACTTACTATAAACTCCGGGCGTTGGCGCGTTCAACAGATATATCGGTATGGTATGACGACGCGTCGGGCGTCGTTTATATGGATACAACTAAGCCCTACGATCAAAAGTACGCCGCGGACGCTTCTTCTCCGGCTGATCAGAACGGACCGCGGTATGCGCTGCCCACGAGATCCAGCATAGTAATAGACGGTTCGCCCGCGTATATAGAGTCGTACCTGATTAACAACTATAATTACTTAAAATTGCACGACTTCGCGAAGAACGCCAACATTGCCGTGCAATATGACGAATCCACAAAAACGATTAGCCTGGGAACAGACAGAGCCTCCGTTGGCGGTCCTGAAACCACTGAGCAGGATGGTAGACTGTTCGGCGGCGAGACAATATGGAACGAGGTTGCATATACTCGAATCAACAGCCTTTTTTACAGCGGTATTTTAGATTCAATAACGCATACGCCCGATTCGACGTATATGCCTTCGCAGGCCGCAGTGAAAACACAGCGGCCTGCGAAGGCAAAAACTCAGACGCCAATCCTTACGCCAACCGCCGCGTTTACACCCAAACCTGCGGTTTCATTCACTCCGGAACATTCACCGAGGCCTTCGCCGCAATCCACGGCGCCGCCTAATCCCGTGGAGTCATACTCTGCGACCGGTCAGTACATTAACGAAGTAATTGATTTGGTAAACGCTGAACGCGCAAAAGAAAATATTTCACCGCTTGCGGCGGATTCAATATTAATGAAAGCCGCGCTTTATAAGTGTAAAGATATAGGCAGTACAGGAAAATTCTCACATAAATCTTCCACATATGGTGAGGCGTACGTATTGATGGATTTGTTTAACATAGATTACGCCGCTTGGGGTGAAAATATCGCTGTGGGCCAGCGTACCCCGCAGGATGTGGTTAATGCCTGGATGAACAGCCCCGGGCATAAAAAGAATATTATGAAACCGGAATATGAGTACATTGGCGTGGGGTATCTGGAAGATAAAAATTTTGGAGTTATATGGGCGCAGGAGTTTATTAAAAGACAGTAAAAGCTGAGGCGGGGGGAGTGTCGCGCAATCCGTGTAAATGGAATAATCTAACAAAAATTTGGGAATACTAAGTTTGCTTTTACTCGTCCGGA
>JAITDJ010000198.1 GCA_031282635.1 Clostridiales bacterium | reverse complement strand
ATTCCCCTTCGAATGGTACTTGCCCTGTCGCCATTTCATACATAACAATCCCTAAAGAATAGAGATCGCTCTTATTATCCACATATACGCCGCGCGCCTGCTCAGGGGAAAAATAGTGTACAGAACCCATGGTATTGCTGCCTGTTGTCATCGTCGAAGCGCCGGCGGCTTTTGCTATGCCAAAATCGGTTACCTTTACAACCCCCTGGCTGGTAACCAAAATATTCTGAGGTTTAATGTCACGGTGAATAACCCCGTTCGCGTGAGCGTCAGCCAGAGCCGACGCAATCTGAATGGCGACGCCCAGTATTTCATCATTGCGAAACGGCGCCTTGCTTTGAATTAGTTCTTTCAGCGTTACTCCGTCAATGTACTCCATAACAATATAATGAATGTCCTGTTCCTGGCCGACATCGTATACATTTACTATATTCGCGTTGGACAGCCCGGCGGCTGCCCTTGCCTCAACCTGAAAACGCGCGATAAACTCTTCATCAGACATATATTCTTCACGCATGACCTTAAGCGTAACAGCGCGATCGAGTTTCTTGTCCTTTGCCTTATACACTACAGCCATGCCGCCCGCGCCAATCTTATTCTGCACAATATACCGTCCGCTTACGACCATGCCTGTTTCCAGTATCATGCGTTCACCGCCTTAAATCCGCCAGGATCGCGGAAATATTATCATGGCCGCCGTTATCATTTGCGGCTGCGATCAGACACCGCGCTTTCATTTCAAGGGTACCCGTCCCCTCAACAATGCTATAGATTTTTTCGTCTGTCAGCATATTTGTTAAGCCGTCCGAACACAGCAGCAAAATGCCGCCGTCCGCTTCGCAAACCCTGCCGTCGATATGCCCCTCAGCCTCGACGCCCAGCGCGCGGGTCAGTTCATTTTTACGCGGGTGGCTGCGCGCCGCCGCCTCTGTCAACTGACCGGCGCGCACCAACTCATTTACAAAAGAATGATCATTGGTAAGTTGGCTCAGATGTCCGCCCGCAGATAGGTATACGCGGCTGTCGCCGATATGTGCGATATACAGCTTGGCGCCGGATACCGCGCATACGGAAAATGTGGCGCCCATGCCGTATAGCGAAGGCTCTCGCAATGACATGCCATATATTTTTTCATTTGCGTAATCGACCGCCGATACTAAAAAATCCAGTAATTCGCCCGGAGCACTTTTTTGGGTACGGACAAAATCACAGAAAAATTTGATGGCCATCCGACTGGCGACTTCACCCGCCCGGTGCCCGCCCATCCCATCGGATACGATTAAAGCGTTGGGGAGCGACCCGACCGGTTCGCAGGAAAAAAATATCGAATCCTCATTTTGAGCCCGCATCCTGCCGGTGTCTGTTAATCCGTAAGCGTTCAATTTATCACCTGCTGTAAGTATTATTATGATGGTTCCGCAGCTGCCCGCAGGCGGCGCTTATGCCGCCGCCCAACGCCCTGCGGACGGTGGTTTTTACGCCGCAGCCGTTAAGCGTATCGGCAAACCGGCGGATCGTTTCCTCCGAACTGGCGTTCCAGTCTAAATCCTCCAACTCATTAAGCCTTATAAGGTTAACATGAGATAATGTCCCTTTTAAGCGCGCCGCTAATTCTTTAGCCTGTGACAGACTGTCGTTAACGCCTTTTATCATTGTGTATTCGTACGTAACCTGACGCCCGGTTTTATCCGCGTAATACTCGCACGCCCGCAGCAGTTCGCGCATAGGAAACACGCGGGCAACGGGCATCAGGCGTTCGCGTGCGGCGTCGTCAGGCGCGTGAAGCGACACCGCCAGCGTAACCGGCAGCATTTCGTCCGCCAGATTAATAATCCGCGGCGTCAGTCCGCAGGTGGAAACAGTTATTGACCTTCGGCTCATGCGTTGGCCGTTTTCATCGGATATCAACTTTATAAATCTTACCGTGCTTTCATAGTTGTCCAAAGGCTCTCCAGAGCCCATTAAAACCACATGACCGACGCGCGGCTTCTCACGCTGTATGGCATAAACCTGTCCGCAGATCTCGGAAGGCGCCAGATTTCTCTCCAGCCCGCTCTTTCCGGACGCGCAGAAAGCACAGCCCAGCCGGCAGCCGGCCTGTGTGGACGCGCATACAGAGCCCCCGAACCTGTAACTCATATAAACACTCTCTATTATAGTATTGTTATCCATTTGAAACAAGTATTTTGTCGTTTGATCAGCGGATTGAACAGATCGCAGCTTTAGCGCGTAAGAGCCTATTGTATGCGACAGTTTGAGCTTCTCCCGAATTGTCTTAGGCAAGTCTGTCATAGCGTCAAAAGACTCGGCTTGCCTGCCGTGGATCCATCTGAATATCTGTTTTCCCCGGTAAGGTTTGTCCCCAATTAACTCCGCAATCTCATCCGATGTCATAGAAGCAATGTCCATTATTATTAACCCTTCCTGATAAAACGCGCGATATAGAAGCCATCCGAGACACCCGGCAGCAACAGTTCTTCATAATCCATAGTGAAAGGAAAACGTGACGCAAACCACGCCGCGTTGTCTTCGTTCTCCTCTCGAGTCAGGGTACACGTACTATAAACAAGGCGCCCTCCGGGTTTTACGTATCTCTGGCCTGCGTTCAGTATCTCCCTTTGCAGCGCCGCCAGTTCATGTATATCGTCTTCTGTTCTAGTATATTTTATATCGGGCTTCCTGCCCGCGACTCCCAGTCCGGTACACGGCGCGTCAATCAACACCCGATCAGCCTTGCCGTCTAACCGCGCCTTGAACACGCGGGCGTCCGCGGCGTCCGCAGTCAGGTTCTCCACGCCCAGCCGCCGCGCTGAATCCTTAATCCGGTTGACCTTGTGCGGATGTATATCCCACGCGTAAATACGCCCTTCGTTCTTCA
>JAITDJ010000116.1 GCA_031282635.1 Clostridiales bacterium | reverse complement strand
AAACCCCTCTAAAGGCCTACTAATCCTTATCATAGTGTTAATTGATGAAATTAGAAGTAGTGTAGCATATATATTTCCGGATGTCAAGATATTAAAAACGGGCAAAAAGAGGAATACCCCCTATAGCGATTCTTTTATCCGATTTTTTACATCCTGTATCCGCCGTACATTCTCCATTAACCGTTCTATATCCGGCGATAATTCCGCCGCCTTTTTCGCGTGCTCAAGAGCGCGCTCATACAGTCCTAATTCCCAGCAGGCTATCGCGGCCATATCGTCCGCCGTATGATCCCACGCATAACCCATGTTAACAAACTTTATGTTCTTCTGTGTTATTTTAAGCGCGGTTTCCGCATAATAATACACGGCGTCCCAATCTTTATAATCATACGCCGCCTGGGCGAATTCCACATAGGTATCCCGCAGTTCCGGGCATTCCGCGATCGCCTTATGATACCACGCGTACGATTCCGTACGATTGTCCAGCTTCAGGCAGGCCAAAGCGATCCAACGCATACAGGCGCAACGCTCTTCGCGCCATGTTGACGACGGCATGTTTAACTGGCGTGTCAGTGTGTCTATACATTTTTGCCATTGGCCGATATACAAATACTCCCGTCCTAAATAATAGACTATACGTTCATTGTCCGGCTCGTCGCTGATCGCCGTTTCCAGCATCGGCAAATAGGAACCGCGGGGTTTTTCAAGATCAGGATAATGATTTAGCACAAGTTCTTCAATATAGATTGAGCTTTCCTTTCCGGGGCCGGTATATTCCAGATATTCATGAATAGGGAGCCGCCATTCGAAATCGCGGCGGGTGTGTATCTTAAAGTAAGTTAATTGCGTATACGGCGAACCGTCCGGTTTTAAGCGCCAATTATAAGTATAGAACGCTCGTTGGGTACCGGGAGGCCACCGGCTTTCCAGAAGTGCGCGCCAGCCCGGCTCTAAGCGTTCATCCAAGTCGGTACAGACGCAGATGTCCGCGTCTTCGGGAAGCAGCTCCATTGAAAGATTGCGTGCGGTATCAAAACGCCAGGGCTTTACCTCGCGCACGACGACATGCGCCCCTCTGGCGCGCAATTTCTCAACAGTGCCGTCGCCGGATCCGGTATCCATAACATAGACGCCGTCGGCTTCACTCATAGAGTCCATCCACGCGTCCACAAATTTTTCCTCATTTCTGCAAATGGCATATACATAAACTCGAAAATTATTCACAAGGGTCATCCTTTCAGCATAACGTTATTTTTCTCATTATTAATATGCCTAAATTTAGACAAGTGTGCATAAAAAAACGCGTTGTAATTATAAGCGCTGTTATTTATAATCAATGATACAATAATCAATGATACAAATAAAATGTACAATAAAGGGAGGGCCGTATGTGTTGCGCTCAAATATACCAATACGAATATGGGGCGTTTTATTTGTTACAGCGTTTTTATGTACCATTATCGCTTATGCTATTGGTTTAACAAACGCGGTGGTTGCGGTCGGCGGCATTGAATATACGCCATCCGAAGCCGAACAAATAATGGAAGTGTATACAACCAAGGCGACTCGGCTGGAAAGTGATCTAACTGTCCTTCAAACACAATTCGACAGCCTTAATTCAAACTATACGGATTTGGTTAAGGATTTTGATCGACTTAAAGACGAATACAAAACCGCCGCGAAAGAAAACGGGGCGTTGAACGCCGAACTGACTGAACTGCGCGATGAAAAGACTGAACTGGACACTATAAACAATAATTTAAGAATGCGTAATCTTGAGTTAAGTGAGCAGATGGAGGAGAGGGAGAAGCGGCTTGAAGTTCTCAGCGATACGGTAAGCTCTCTTAACAGCCAAATAGAAAATCTGAAAGATGACAACGACAAAAGCAGCGCGCTAGTCAATAATTTAAGGCGAAGACTTGAAAATATACTCCAGAGGGTATTTTCACAATCATAATAACATAAAAATAAAAAGAAGCTGTCATTAAATAACAGCTTCTTTATTTCACTGCAGCGCCTGTTCCAGCAATGACAACTGATCCGTAGGGAACAGTTTAAGAAGATCCCTGTACTGATCTTGAGTAAGCCCTTCAGCCGATACATACATCTGAACTTTTCTGTCAAGATCCGCATTGGAGAATTCCTCCTTTACACGTTCAAAATCAACGGCATTATCCATGCTGTCCGCTCCTTTCCGTAGCATCCTCTTTCTTGAAAAACTCATAGGCGCCCATGGCCAGAAGAAAAAAGCCAAAGCATCCGCGCAGAATATCGGCTTTCATTCCCACAGCTATCCAAGAACCCGCGGCGGCGCCGACAAGCCCGAACGTAATGATGGGCAGCAGCGGTTTTTTTTCGATATTACCTTGTTTAATATGCGTTATCAGCGCTATAAGGGCTGTGGGGATAAAGTAGATTAAGTTTACGTTCTGCGCGGTCTGCTGACGTATCCCATAGATGATACTGAGCGCAGGGATTAATACGGTTCCGCCGCCTATTCCCATACCGCTTATTATGCCCGAAAGCAGGCCGATTATAACATATATTATCCAGTTCATGAACGCGTTAAAAAATCAT
>JAITDJ010000100.1 GCA_031282635.1 Clostridiales bacterium | reverse complement strand
CTTTTTTTTCGGTTTTACCGAGGGTGACTGATATCCCCTGGCCGTCGGATATTATCTGGCCTCCGGGGTGATGACGCCATATCTTAGGGGCGCGCGGCCGGTATTTGAACCGGCCGCCGCCCGGCCATCCATCAGCGCGCTTTACCGCAGTTCTACTCTCGTGGAAATCCGATTCCATAAGAGACCTAACAGCAGCGACAGCGCGTACACAAAAACAAGCCTGACGCCGAACCTTACAGATATCTTTGTTATGCCGTAAAAATCCAACCGCTCGTTTATTATGTTAATGAACAGCACATGTGAAAGGAACACCGTGAAACCCGCGCCGGAAATCTTTTGAAGCGGCCTCGGCGCGCGGAGGGAAAAACAATAGGCCAGAACCAAAATCATCGCCGCGCCGTACAGCGTGTGAAGTTCTTCCAGGCAAGGCGCGTTCAGCCCCCAGGCCATCAAGCGGTATTTCAGGAACATATCCGCGGCAGCCGCCGAGACGACGCATACAAATAAAGGCGCCGCCCTCTTGGACAGAAGCGTTTTAAAACCCTCATAGCGCCGCCCCGCGTAACATCCCATAATCCAATAAAACAGATATGTCGTAAATAAGCGATCGTTATAAGGAATCGGGAGACGCTTCATTATAAGCGTGACGGCTATCGCCAGCCCTATGCCGGCGGCCGGCGGCAGTTTTTTTACCGCCGGCCGCCACATCGGCGTCAGCAGATAAAATTGCATGATTACCACAATAAAATAAAACGGGCTGACAATATTGCCCAGCAACAGGTACTTGCCGAAATCCGGCCAGATTGGCCCATAAATGCCACGCTGCCAGAAATACAGGCAATAACCCGCGGTCCACAACACATAAGGCAGGTATATTTTAAGGAAACGCCTCCATATAAAACGCGGGTAGTTAAACGCGTCCCTATCATTTAAAAACAACTTCAACCCGCTTAGGAACACAAATCCCTGCGTAACAAACGAAGCCAGATGCCATGGGATCACGATCAGCATGAACTGGGCGGACTGCCTGTTCAATTGCTGTATAGGCTCGGAAGACACATGTATAAACGCTGCCAGCAAAAAAAGCAGGGCGTTAAACGCGTAGATTTCGCGTCTCTTTTCCCTGTTCATTTTAACCCGCGGGTTTTTCTGATCATTTCTTGCTTCAAGTCATATAGGCGCTGTGACAGATCCACATAGGCGATCTGCGGATTGGAAAGGCGCTTATGCTCGTCCCATAGAGTATCCATCTCAGTTTCGCGATATGACTGTATAGCGGCGGCTTTGGGCAGGTCATACACACACCCGCCTTTTATGAACACAGGCGTCAGCAGTTCACGCGGCGTATACGTTCCGGCTCTTAACGTCATGGATTTCCATGTGGCCAAAGGGTCGAAGACGGTTAAATCCTCCGAAGGATCAAACCGTTCGTCGGCCAGCGCAATTAAATCGGCTTTAAACTTTCCGTATTCGCGGTCATACAGCCGGACTATCTTCTTATCCCCCGGATTCGTAACCTTTTCCGGGTTCTCCGATAATTTAATTTTGGCTGTTAATTCCCCGTTCTCTCCCATTTCAGCGGCTAATTTATAAACCCCGCCGAACGCCGGGCAGTCCATCGAAGTGATTAAATTGGTCCCGACGCCCCAGAGCGTAATCTTAGCGCCCTGAATCTTCAGTTGAGCGATCAGGTTTTCATCCAAATCGCTGGAAGCGGAAATCACAGCGTCTGTAAATCCCTCCGCATCCAGCATTTTGCGGGCCATTTTAGAGATATACGCCAAGTCGCCGCTGTCCAACCGGATGCCGTACCCCCTAAGCGGAACGCCCGCTTCACGCATTTCTTTAAATACGGCAATCGCGTTGGGCACGCCGGAACGCACCGTGTCGTACGTGTCCACAAGCAAAACACACGCCTGCGGAAAAATCTTGGCGTACGCCCGGAACGCTTCTAATTCACTTTCGAAGCTCATAACCCAGCTATGGGCGTGCGTACCTCTCACCGGAATGCCAAACATTTTTCCGGCCAGCACGTCGCTTGTGGCTGTGCAGCCCCCGATAAACGCCGCGCGTGAGCCGTACACACCCGCGTCAGGACCCTGAGCGCGGCGCAGGCCGAATTCCATCACAGGGTCTCCCTGAGCCGCCTGGCATACCCTGGCGGCTTTTGTAGCGATGAGGCTCTGGTGGTTGATGATTGTAAGCAACGCCGTTTCCAGAAGCTGAGCCTGAAAAATAGGCGCTTTTACTTTTAGCAGCGGTTCATGGGGAAATACCACCGTGCCTTCTGGAACAGCCCAGAGATCCCCCGTAAAGCGAAATTTTTTGAGCGCGTTCAGAAACCCCGCGTCAAAACAACCCATCCCTTTCAGATAGGCAATATCCTCGTCTGAAAAATGCAGTTCGCGTATATATTCGACCGCCTGCTCCAGCCCGGCGGCAATGGCGTACCCATTACCGGACGGGTTGCGCCGGTAGAACAGATCGAATACGACGATCCGATCCGCCATATCGACGTTCAGATAGCCGCGCATCATTGTCAGTTCATAAAAATCCGTAAGCAGGGTCAGGTTGCGGCTGTCATTTATCAATTAATCGCCCGCTTCCATGGTAAATTATTCTTACTCAGCAGTTCCGCTATCTGTATGGCGTTGTACGCCGCGCCCTTGCGCGTACTGTCCGACACCACCCAGAGATTGACGCCGCTTTCCACGCTGTTATCCCGGCGGATTCGCCCCACATACACGTCGTCCGCGCCGGCCGCGTTCACAGGCATAGGGTAAATACCGGCGCCGGGATCGTCCTGAACGACAATACCCGGGCTGTTTCGAAGCAGCTCCCTTAATTCCGCCAGATCATACGGTTTTTCAAACTCCGCGTTAATGGACTCGCTGTGGCCGTAGAACACGGGCACGCGAACGCACGTGGCCGTTGCTTTTAGTTCCGGCGCGTGCATAATCTTACGCGTCTCATTGATCATCTTTTCTTCCTCTTTAGTATAACCGTCCTCCAGAAATACGTCTATCTGCGGTAAACAGTTGCCTGCGATCGGGTGCGGAAACTTTTTCGGCGCTCCGCCTTTCAGCCCTTCTTCCAGATCGCGCACGCCGCTCATACCCGCGCCGGCTACGGCCTGATAGGTGGAATATACAATCCGCTTAACGCCGTAAGCCCGGTGCAGCGGCCACAGCGCCGCTACCGCCTGAATGGTGGAACAATTGGGGTTCGCGATGATCCCTTTATGCCATTTGATATCCTCGGGGTTAACCTCCGGCACAACCAGCGGCACATCGTCTTTCATACGCCACGCCGAGCTGTTATCCACTACGACGCAGCCTTCCGCCGCCGCGATGGGCGCATATTTTAAGCTGATTTCGCCGCCCGCCGAAAACAAGGCGATGTCAACGCCTCTATCAAAGCTGTGTTCGTCCAGCTCTTCCACTTTATATATCTTTCCTCTGCATTCCAATTCCTGCCTTGCCGAACGCGCCGAAGCGAACAGATATAATTCGTCCATAGGGAAATTCCGTTCAGATAAAACCTTGAGAAAGGTTCGGCCTATTGCACCGGTCGCGCCAACAACCGCTATTTTCATAAATACCCCCTACCCCCCTCTACCGTCTCGCGTCAATCGCCGCGCTGCCGGTGAAAAACCTGTCGTGAACCATATTGGCGGCCGCCTCGGCCTCGCGTTCGTCTATTAATACCGAAATCTTTATCTCTGATGTGGAAATCATCATAATGTTAACGCCGCCCGCGTACAGCGCCTCGAACAGCATGGACGCCACGCCGGGGTGCGAAGCCATGCCGGCGCCCACCACAGATACTTTCACTATCCTATCGTCATAAGAAATATCTTCAAAGCCCAACTTGGTTCGATTGTCCGTCAGCAGTTTTACGGCCAGCGGCAGATCGTTCTTTGTTACGGTAAACGCGATGTCTTTCGTAGCGCCCCGACCGATAGACTGTAAAATAATATCCACAATAATCTTCCGCTTGGCCAGCAGAGAGAACATCTTATACGCCATGCCGGGTTCGTTCCTGATTCCGATGATCGAAATGCTGGCCACATTCTTATCCATTGCCAGCCCGCTGATATACGTGCTTTCCACTTTTGCTTCCTCCTTAACGATTGTACCTTCCGCGTCAGACATGCTGGATCGCACCACCAACGGAACCTGGTATTTCTTGGCCAATTCCACAGAACGCGTAGCCAGTACTTTCGCGCCCAGCGACGCCAGTTCGAGCATTTCATCATAACTGATTTCATCCAGCTTCCGGGCGGTTTTAACCACGTGGGGATCCGCGGTATAAATCCCGTCCACATCCGTGTATATCTCACAAAAATCCGCTTCCAGCACAGCGGCCAGAGCGACGGCCGTGGTATCCGAACCGCCCCTGCCCAGCGTCGTAATGTCATCGTATCGATTTACGCCTTGAAATCCCGCTGCGATCACAATGTTGTTCCGTTCCAGTTCCGAATATATACGTTCGGGGTCAATACTTCGGATATGAGCGGCCCCATGCGTTGAAGATGAACGCAGGCCTATCTGCCGCCCGGTCAGCGAAACGGCGTTAAGACCCAGCTTTTGCAGAGCCATAGCCATCAGTGCCACAGATTGCTGCTCGCCGGTGGACATCAGCATATCCAGTTCGCGCTTGCTGGGGTTAGGGTTGATCTCATTTGCTTTTTGAATCAGTTGATCGGTAGTGTCACCCTGCGCCGATAATACGGCAACAACCTGATTCCCTTTCCAGTATGTGTCTGCTATGCGCCGCGCCACATTAAACACACGTTCAGCGTTGGCTACGGACGATCCCCCAAATTTCTGCACATACAGCAAGTTAATCAATCCTTTCTATCTGAACGCCGGTATTATCCGGCTCTATAAATTGAAGCGACCATTCCGAGGGCAGTTCCGGAAGAAAACATGCGGTTCGCCCGCGCGGCGTGACAGCGATAATCGTAGGACCGGCGCCGCTTAAGAAAACGCCCAGCGCGTCCATGTCAAAACATTCGCTGAAAATCCTCTCCATCCCCGGAATAATGCTCGAACGGTAAGGCTGATGTATAACATCCTGCATAGCTGTTTTTAATAACTCAGACCGCCCGCTTGTCAGCGCGGCGATTAAAAGCGCCGTGCGTGACGCGTTAAACACGGCGGCCGTCCTGCTGTAACTGTCCGGCAAAATGTTTCGCGCGCGTTCAGTAGACAACGGAAAATCCGGTATCATTACGGCAAAGGCCAGTTCGCTCAATTTCGGAGTGTCGAGTTTGCAGTAAAACAGCCGCCCGTTATCCATCGCCCCAGATACAATACCGCCTAAAAACGCCGGCGCGGCGTTGTCGGGGTGGCCTTCCAGCCTTGCGGACATCTGCAGGAGTTCCTCACGCGTCAGACCCGCCCCGGAGATTTCATTGGCGGCGGTTAAACCGGAAACAATGCAGGCCGCGCTGCTTCCCAAACCGCGCGTTAAGGGGATATGGTCATCCTGGATCATATGCAGGCCCGGTTTTTTTTTACCTATCTCCTTGAAGAAATTTTCTATGGTGATATATATCAAATTCCGTCTGTCCAGAGGGATTGGCTGATTGGAGCGGCTCTCAATCAATAATTCAGCGTCCGACTCTTCTATAAACAGCGTATTATATAATTGCAGCGCCATGCCTATACAGTCAAAGCCGGGCCCCATATTAGCCGTTGTGGCGGGTGTCGTAATCTTTACCATAAACGCCGCCTATCTGCCGGCGTAAAGCCGCAGAGTACTCTTAACGCCGATATCCGGCATACTTTTTAACAGGTTAATCCTGCACGCGAATTCCCGCTCTTTCATGGGGCGCGTAAAAAACGCCGCCTGGCCGAGTATACCCGCGTTGGCCCAAATTAAATCCTCTGTCCCAAAAACCCTGTGAACCGTCGCGCGCGACTTTTGCTGTTCCGTAAACGTATAGCGGATCATACGCGTGCTAATAACCTCATCCGGCGCGGACAACGCGGCCTCATCCCGCGTCCACGCCGGAGTTTCACAGCCTCGGCGCAGCGCCTCGGCCATATCGCTGACAATCGCCCCCGCAGTCGGGTACTTGCCCGCACCCCTGCCGCCTAACAAGATATTGTCTTTAGCGTCAAAAGTAAAGCTGACCGCGTTATAAACATCGCCGACCACGCCCAGGCGAGAGTCTTTTGACAATATCATAGGGGCCACCGACGCCTCAACGGCGCTGCCTTTAATATCCGCCCTGGCTATAAGTTTTATTGTATTGCCCGACACGGCGGCAAACGCGAAATCATCCGATGTAATCCCCGCTATGCCTTCTGTGGGTATCTTTGAGTAATTTACATATTTGCCCAGACAAACGGACAACAGTATAGCCAGCTTGCGACAGGCGTCAAAACCGTCTATATCAGCTGACGGATCGCGCTCCGCGTAACCCCTGTCCTGCGCGTCTTTAAGCGTTTCCGCGAAGCCTGCGTCGTGTTCGCGCATCTGGGTTAAGATATAGTTAGTCGTGCCATTAAGAATGCCGGCCACCTGGGATACGCTTTCCGTCAGCAGCATATGCTTGAGCGGCTGTATAACAGGTATGGCGCCGCCAACACTGGCCTCAAACAGATAACATACATTATATTCCGCCGCCGCAGCCATCAGTTCCGCTCCATGAACCGATACCAGTTCTTTATTAGAGGTAACGACATGCTTGCCCGCGCGTAACGCCCGCATCGAATACTCATAAGCGGGGTTAAGCCCTCCCATTGCTTCCGCCACAACGCCGATCTCCGCGTCATTGATAATATCTTCGGCGTCATGCGTCAAAAATGGTTCCACACTGTCGCCGGGAAACGATCGGAGATCCAAAACCCGTTTTACAGCTATCGGCTCACCCATCCGCTTTTCGATCAGGGCCGCATTTTGCCGCAAAAGGCCGAACACCCCGGAACCTACTACGCCATAGCCCAAAACAGCGGCGTACGCCATATTAACCTCCCCTTTTTCATTTTAATCTCTCGCCAGGATCTTGAGGGCAGTAATACCAGGTATTCCCCGCAGCTCATCCATAATCTCCAAGATATCCGACGAGCGGGTATCTATTGTTACGGTTATATTCGCTATATGATTTATGGGGATTGTCTGGTTTATTGTCAGTATATTCACACCACCCTGCGCGAGTACATTCAACGCCGCGGAAAGCAGCCCGGGATTATCCTCCATGTCCATCGCCATGGTGAGATTACTGCCCCTGACATGCTCCGACAGGGCGAATACCGAATCTTTATATTTGTAAAAAGCGCTGCGGCTTATGCCTGTTTCGTGAACCGCATCCCGCACAGTGCGGCATTTCCCGTTTTGTATAAGCCGCTTTGTTTCCAGCGTTTTCATAAAGATCTCCGGCAGCGCGCCCGCTTCTACTATTATGAAAGATTTGTCATATATCATATTGTACTCCATTCGTGTACAATTGTACATTTCAGAAAATATATCATAGATTTAACAGGATGTCAAAAAAATATTGCGGCGGCAGGGCGCGGCAAACAAATAATCAAGGCTGCCGAAGAGAGCCTTCGACAGCCTTTTAACATTCCCAGCCTCTATTTCACCACAGAGTTCAAATAAATCTGTGTGGCGGTAATATCCGAATGCCCAAGCAATTCCTTTACCGTGCGCAGATCCGCGCCGGACGCCAGCTGATGCGCCGCGAAAGAATGCCGCAATACATGGGGGCTGATATCGTGCTTTACATCCGCGGTTTTGCCGTATTCCTTCACAATCTTCCAAAACCCCTGGCGGGTCATTGGCGCGCCGCTGCAGTTCACAAACAGGATTTGTTCATCTCCCAGCTTTAGCATATGAACCCTGGCGTTCTGCATATAATCCGTAATCGCGCTCATCGCCTTATCGGAAACAGGTATATCCCGAGTGCCTTTGTCTGTTACGCAGCGTATACTTTTTTTAGACGCGTCAACATTATCCACGGTTAAGTTTACCAGTTCACTGGCTCGTATGCCTGTGGCGTAAAGGGTTTCCAGCATGGCCCGATCGCGTTTGCCTTTAAAATTATATGCTTTTGGCTGTTCCAACAGTAAGTTCACTTCATCGGGCGACAAAACTTCCGGGATCCGACGCTTATGTTTTGGAGATGTTATCGACGCGCTGGGGTCATCGGAGTTAATGCCGTAATAGAGGCAATATTTGAAAAAAGAATGGATTGCCGCTATACTGCGGGATACAGACGAGGCAGCCATTCCGTTTTCTTGCTGATAAGTCATATAAGCTTTTATATCGTCTGTTTTTACCGCACGCAGCGCCGTCTGACCGCGGCGGCACATAAACTCCCTGAAATGTCTCAAGTCACGTTCGTAAGACATTAACGTGTTATATGGGGCATGCCTGTAATCGCCTAAAAATTTAATATAGCCGTCAATCTCTTTCTTCATGGTTAACAACCCCTCTCGACTATCATATCGTCATCTCATCACCCCTGTTTAAGTGTTTTTTTATGGTAACTCCACACCTTTGTCCATCTATACGTCCGCTTCCAGCGCCTTGGAGAAGCGGGAGTACACGCCCATACCGGAAGGGCTTATTTTCTTTCGTCATCTTGCCTTTCGTCGATAAAAGGGTTTTGGTTATGCCGTCAGCGTCTTTGAGAAGCAATATAGTAAAGCGCTGCCGCAGTTGTTTTTGAATCGATGATCTTACCGTCGATTATCATCTGAAACACCTCGTCGGGCGAGTACCGCTCAATGGTAACAAATTCATCGTCATCCAGGTTTTGAGCGGTGGAGATCAAATCCTCGGCAATGTAGACGGATAAATCCTCGTCACAATAACCTATGGAGGAATAAAATTTGAATATGAACGTGAGCCTCCCGGCCTTCTTGCCTGTTTCCTCCTCCAGCTCACGGGCGGCGCCCGCGGCCGGATCCTCGCCTTTTTCCAGAATGCCCGCCGGGATTTCCAGCGTCATGGCATTGACCGCGTGTCGATACTGCCGGACAAGGATCAATTTTCCATCCGCATCAATCGGCAAAATCGCGGCCGCCGGGGAGTGCCTGACAATTTCACGCACGGTTTCTCTGCCGTCGGGCAGCCGGATTACGTCATGATATATATCTATCAGAATGCCGTTGAATACCCTTTCGCTGCGGATTGTTTCATAAGCCATAATAATTCCTCCTTATATATTTAAAAATCAGCGTTGCGGGCTGTCCGGGCGAACGGGATAACGTCGCGGATATTCCGCACGCCGGTGAGATACATGACACAGCGCTCAAAACCCATGCCGAAACCGCAGTGCTTTACGCTTCCGTATCGGCGAAGATCCAAGTACCACCAGTAATCTTCATTTTTCAGCCCGGCCATTCGCGCGTTAAGTACATCCAGCCGTTCTTCCCTCTGGCTGCCGCCTATTATCTCGCCGATACCCGGAACCAGCAGATCCATGGCCGCCACTGTTTTTTCGTCGTCATTCAGCCGCATATAAAACGCCTTTATTTCTTTAGGGTAATTGATTACAAAAACGGGCCTTTTGAAAATCCGCTCGGTTAAATAACGCTCGTGCTCGGTCTGCAAATCCATGCCCCAATGTACGGGACGCTCAAAGTCCTGGGGCGCCCGCGCCAGTTCATTTACCGCGTCGGTATAACTGATGACGCCGAACGGCGAGGCGGCGATCAGTTTCAACCTGTACAACAATCCCTTATCCACAAAATTATTGAAAAAATCCATTTCGTCCGGGGCGTTTTCCAGCACGTAATTAATGATGTATTTCAGCATTTCTTCAGCTATTTGCATATTGTTTTCCAAATCGGCGAACGCCATTTCGGGTTCTATCATCCAGAACTCCGCGGCGTGCCGAGGAGTGTTTGAATTCTCCGCTCGAAACGCCGGGCCGAAAGTGTACACGTCCCGCAGCGCCAGGGCGAAGCTTTCGGCGCTCAATTGGCCGCTTACCGTCAGATGTGTCTTCCTGCCGAAAAAATCTTCGGTATAGTCAACTGAACCGTCTTTTTCACGAGGGGGGTTATCAATAGGAAGAGACGTAACCTGAAACATTTCCCCGGCGCCCTCGGCGTCGCTGCCGGTTAGTATGGGCGAATGCACATAGACGAAATGCCGTTCATTAAAGAACTTATGCACAGCGTACGCCGCCAGAGAACGTACTCGGAACACGGCGGAGAACGTATTTGTCCGCGGACGCAGGTGGGCTATGGTCCGCAGGTATTCAAGACTGTGACGCTTTTTTTGCAAGGGGTATTCGGGCGAGGCCGCGCCTTCCATGACAATCGTTTCCGCCCGCATCTCGATCGGCTGCTTCTGGCCGGGGCTTTTAACTATAAGCCCGTTTACGGTTATGGCCGAGCCGGCGCCCAGCTTTATAACATCCTCGTAACGCTCTATGGAACTGTCCGCGATTATCTGCAGATTCTTAAAAAAGCTCCCGTCGTTAAGCTCTATAAATAAAAAACTCTTATTTTCTCTCGCGGTTCTAATCCATCCGCCCACAGTAACGCTTTGATCAATAAAATGAGCCGGCTGCGAGAATATCTCCCTGAGTCGCGTATACATAGTTTTAGTCTCCAATCGTTATTGACGCTGCCCACGCATGAATGCGCGGGGTCTTGTCTCATCAGAACCCGTTTCATAACATCAGGAACCACTCCTTCCGCGGTGTTTGACAGTATTATACCACACAGATTGTATCTTGGGCGGATCTGAGTTATAATGCCGTTGTCGGCCTTGGGTAAATTGGCGGGGCTTAATACAACTTACCCATATAGTCTTGGCCGCGCAATCAAATTTGTATTCCGAATATCTGCGAAAGCGGATTTCATGGAGGAATTAAAATGCCTAAATTATTGTACCAAGGTCATGGAAGTTATCGCCTGACATCCGATAATGGCCGTGTGATATACGTTGATCCATATGCCGGCGAAGGGTACGGCGCGCCCGCTGACATCATCCTTGTGACGCACCAGCACGGCGATCATAATCAGATTCAACTTTGCGCCAAGAAACCGAACTGCCGGATAATCTCAAATGAAGAAGCACTCATGGGCGGAAAGCGTAACAGCTTTGAGATAGACGGCATTCAGATCCAAGCGGTTGAGGCAAAGAACCTGAACCATAACCCAAAACATTGTGTCGGTTATATTGTTACGCTTGACGGCGTAAAAATCTATGCCAGCGGCGATACGTCCAAGACAGAGCAAATGGAAACCTTCGCTGGCATCGCGATAGATTACGCCCTCTTTCCCGGCGACGGCATCTTCAATATGGGTGTTGAGGAAGCCGCAGAGTGCGCGAGGATCGTCGGCGCGAAACATAATATCATAATACATCTGAAACCAGGATCTTTGTTCGACAGCAAAAAAGCCGAAAGATGGGACGCTCCGAATAAGCTGATTGTGGAACCTGGGCGGGAGATTGATCTTGATCGGCAGGGCAGATGAAACGCCGGTTGTTGAGCCTTCTCCGAACGAAGCCCTTTTTCCCGCGTGTGAAATACATTTATAACCAATCTGATATTTTGCGCTTACGAATAATTTAATAGATAAGCTGAATAATAATCTTGCAAGCAATCAAATAAAAGGAGGAACATCTATGTCCAATCAAGAAATTAAATGTCACGTTCAGACATGTAAGTATAACGACAGTTCCAGAATGTGCACACTGAACGATATAGTTGTAGACAACTGCGGCAGCCAGGCCCATGACAGGCAGGGCACGCAGTGCGATAGTTTCAGCGAGAATTAAAAGAAAAGCGTTCAACTCAAGGCAATGTCATTAAGTTAAAAAATTTCAAAGAAAGGGACATGGAAAGGCCATGCCCTTATT
>JAITDJ010000018.1 GCA_031282635.1 Clostridiales bacterium | reverse complement strand
AGGAAGAACAAGCCGAGTCAACGACAAAATTGCGGCCGCCGGTATTGAGCCTGTTGGAAATACGCCCTGTAATGACGTTCCCCAAAACTCCGGGGAAGGAATCTTCTGTCAGGCGGGGCAGAATGGCGTCGGCTTCCTTGGGCATTTCGCCGATCATCCGTATCAGCCCGTTCCGGGAGCCATAGGCCGCCATAAGTTCTCCGCCTCCCTGCGCCCCGAAAATCACCGCCGTATCATCCAAATCCACCTGTGACAAATCTGTGAAACCCGCATCCTCCAACGCCCGTTTCGTTACAAGCAGGCTCAGCAGCTGAGACGGTTCAATCGCCGCCAGAGATTGGGGCGTAATGCCGAATTCCAAAGCGTTAAAATCAATTTTACTTAGATAGCCTCCCCATTTGGATACCGTATGATCCGTGTCTTTGGCGTCCGGGTCATAAAACAATTCGGCGGGCCAGCGTTCCTCGGGGACTTCCGTGATACAGTCGCGCCCGAAAACAATATTACGCCAGAATTCATCCAGGTCCACCGCTTCGGGATATATGCCGGACATGCCGATTATGGCGATATCTACCGGTGACGCCCGACGGGATCGCGTTTCCGGTATAACGATATCGGACAGTAAACACAAACTGCCGGATAAGAGATTCTTGTGTAAATCCGTAACAGCCGTTACTTTTTCTGTCAGCTCGGCGGCGGCTCCGGTCATGTACAGCCCTTTAGCTATCTGAAGTTCCTCGGATACCGGGATAAGCTGTCCGTCAACTTTTTCAAGTCCCTTGGAGGCTATACGCAGGCGGCCGAGATTTATATGTTCAAGGTTCTGGAGTATTTTACCGGTTTCGAGCCCCTCATTTTCCATTCTTTCTTTTTCCGTGTTAAAAAACCCGGCGAAAGGCGAGGGTATGCAGCGTGTTTCCTGCCCGGCGGCCGATTTCAGCAGTATTGTATGGTCATTTTCAATAAGCAGTTTTTGATACGTTTCAGAAATCGCGCCGAGTCGCACGGCTTCTTCCGTAAAGAGATAGGATGTTCCGCACAACAGGCCGATTTTCACGCCGCGGGCAGCGGCAGGACCGGCCATTACGCGTACGAACGCGACCGAAAGCGCGTCGTGTATACCGCCGGCGAAAAAAGCGCGAAGCTCGTATAGATTAACCATATTCAACATTCTGTTGATCTGTTTTTCCCAAAGCACGGTTGAAAAGAGGGGACCGACATGCCCGCCGCTTTCCCTGCCTTCAAAAACGAATGTACGCTCGCCTTCTTTCAGGAATATATCCAGCGCCGCCGGCGCCGGCGCGTGCAGCAGCGCCTGAATGCCCGCGTTCTCAAATACCTTTCCCTGGCCTGGGCGGGCGCCCGCGATTAATACGAAGGCGGGCTTGGTTTCCAGAATGAGTTTGGTCTGTTCCTCTATTGTTTTTGGATATGTAAATCCTAAGACGCCAACGCCCCAGGGCTTATCTCCCATAACCGCCGCCGTGCGGCTGAGCGCGCCGGCCGCCTCATCACCGGTCATCATACCCATTGCCAGAAACGGCAGCGCGCCCGCGTCGGCAACGCCCCTGAGAAATTCCGGAGTATCACTTATACGGGCCATAGGCCCCTGCACAATGGGATAAAGCGTTCCGAGGCTTTTCGCCGTCTCTCCGCCGGGAGCGAGGAAATCATCTATTCCGGCCTGCTTCACGTGGCCGGAAGCGGCGCGCTTAAAAGCGCGGATAAGCGCTTTCAGCCTCTTATATTGCTCGGCGAGATCTGCGGACAGTATTATATCCTGCCCCAGAGGAAGTACATTGCTATCGTCCGCGTCAAGCCGCGAGAATAGTTCATCCGGTTCCGCGGTATCGCCGGATTCATTTGAGCCTGGGAATATATAATAATTATACCCCGCGTAAACACGGATTTCACTTCCGGAGAGTCTGCTTAAAACGGTTTTGCGCACCTGCGGCAGGCCGCATTCGGGAAACAGCGCGATCTGTGAGTCCAGTATGACGCCCGCGGCGCCAAGAGCGATGTATGCCGCCGCGCTATGTACGCCGACGCCGCCTTGCACAAAGATCTCGACGTCTGTGTCTGCGCCGGATTTCATCAGTTTCTGAAAAAGGAGGAAGGAAGAATCCGTTCCGCAAAGCCCCGCTCCCTCAGAGCCTTTTAGAATCAGGGTCTTTGCTCCTGCCGCCAAAGCCTCCCGCGCGTCTTCTATCGTCAATACCTGCCAGACCAGTTCGGCGCCTGCTGTTTCCGGCGGCGTCATACCCCATGGCAGGATTATTCTGCTCACCCGGCTGGGGAGCGATATGTCACGCGGCGTTTCATTTACCAGGCACACGCCGAATGTCTCAGCCCGTTCGGATATTTCGCTCAACGCCGCTGCGGCCGCGCCGCTGTTCCGCCCAAGATGCAGAACGGGAAACGCCCCCGCTCTTACGGTCGCGGCCGCGAGGGCGGCGTCGGGTCTTTCAAAAGGGGTTACAATCCAAATTCGCGGTCTATTCACACATTCGTTTTCCATGCGATTTTCCTCTCAACAGTTGTTTTAGCGTATACGCCCTCAACAAACAGACGCATACAGCATTTTTAATCTCCCTGACAAAAACACGGCCGCGATTATTTTCACGGCGTCGCCAAGCAAAAATGGGGTCACGCACATAGACAGCGCGTCCAGAAAATGAGCGCCGGCGGATATGACAAACCAGGCGACGCCCAGCGCGTAGCACGCAAAAAGCCCCAAAATCATTGACAACCCCGCTATAACGGCGTGATATCTACTTTTGTTAAACAATCCGGAAATAAAGCCCGCCGCAATATATCCGACTATATACCCCCCGGTCGGGCCGATAATTGTTCCAATGCCGCCATGAAAGTTAGCGAACACCGGAAACCCGGCGCAGCCCAACAATATATAAACAATCTGGCTTAAAGCGCCTTTTTTGCTTCCTAAAATATATCCAGCCATAAAAACGGAAAGCAAGGCGCAGTTTATCGGAACCGGCGTGAACGGCAAAGGCAAGAAAATTTGTGAACATACAGCGGTAAAAACCGCAAAAAAAGCTGTCAGCGTAAGCTCACGAATTTTCCTTTTGCTGTCCGTGGACGCCGCGAATGCTGATATCCCCGGCATATAGCTTTTCAAACGCTCCATTCGTCTTTTCTATTATAAGACCGCCGTCTTCGGTAATATCAACCGCTTTCGCGCGGATCTCCCCGTCACGCGTGATAACAATAATATCGTTCCCTAATCCTGTTAACCTCTTTTTATATTCCAGCAAATATTGTTCTCTTGTAAAAGAAACGCTGATATCGTCCAATGTCTGAACTAATCCCGCTATGAACTCATTCCTGCTCAGATTTTTCGCCCATTGTTTCAGCGAACCCGCCGTCGCCCTGATACCCTCCGGGAATGATTCCTCCTCGGTCAAATAGTTAACGCCTATGCCGATGATCATGCCGCAGGCGTCGGCGGCTGTGAGGGTTTCGGAAAGAATTCCGCACGCCTTCCCGCCGTCAATCAGTATATCGTTAGGCCACTTAACAACAGGATATAAACCGAGCAGTCTCTCCATGGCGCGGCATACCGCGATGCATGGAGCAAACGTCAGAAATTGACTTTTATTAGGCGTCTGACTTTCAGAGAATATGAAACTGACATAGATTCCGCCTTCGGGCGAATAAAAAATACGTTTGTTTCTGCCGTGTCCGAACGACTGCGTGTTTGCTATGATAACGGAACCGTGACCGCCGCCCGCGCGTATCATTTCTTTAGCCGTGTCATTAGTGGACGCCAGATTGTCGTATATGTGAAATTGAAACTTGTTGTGTGTTTTTCCTGAACGCCGCAAGATTTCGTCTTCCGAAATCATATCACGTCTGTCTGTTAACATAACCCTCATTCTCTAATATATTTGTATAATATACGCCGCTTAAAAAGCAGTCGTTATGTAAAATCCTCTTATGCATATCCATATTTGTCTTAATTCCGCTTATGTGTAAGTCATTCAGATATCCGCACATTTTATCAACAGCGTCTTTCCTTGTCTGCCCGTGTGAAATCAGCTTCCCGAGCAGCGAGTCATAATACGGCCATATAGTCAAACCGCTGGTTAAAGCGTGGTCAAACCTTACCTCGCTGTTATTGAGGCGCCAGTCGGCAATTCGGCCGCAGGTTTGAGCATTGATCCTGCATTCCAGCGCATGTCCGGAAAATTTTATTTTATCTTGCGCAAAGGGGATTTTTTCTCCCGCTGAAATCTTAATCTGCCATTCCACAAGGTTTATGCCTGTGATCATTTCAGTAATACCGTGTTCGACCTGAATCCGCGCGTTCATTTCCATAAAATAATAATTCTCTGTGTCGTCAACCAAAAATTCTATAGTCCCGACGCCGACATAGTTTAAAGCCCGCGCGAGTTTCACGCTGTCGGCATACATACGATTCAAAAGAACATCGCTCAGGTTTTGCGCGGGGCATTCTTCCAGTACCTTTTTATTGCGTATCTGAATTGAACATTCCCTGTTACCGATCGTTAACATGTTTCCATATTTGTCAGCCATTATTTGGACTTCGATATGCCGCGCTATTTCTATGAACTTTTCAAGAAGGATCCCGCCGCATTTTAACGGCTGTAATGACTCAAACGTTTTCTTGAGCTCATTATCGTTGAATACGGATTCCATTCCTGCCCCCCCGCCTCCGCTGCTCACTTTGAGCATTACCGGGTAGCCGATTTCATCCGCGCGTGAAAGCGCGTCCTCAACGTCTTCGACCAGATATCCCTTAAGCACAGGTATCTGCTGCGAAACCGCAATGCGTTTTGTGTTTATTTTGTCAGCCGCCTGCGCCAGGGTATCGCTGGCGGGCCCGACAAATGAAACGCCCTGCCGCTCGCAGGTTCTCGCGAATTCAGTGTTTTCGGATAAAAAACCATAGCCGGGATGAATCACGTCAGACTCGGTAATAAGCGCGGCGTTTATAATTGCCTGCGCGTTCATGTAACTGTCTTTTACGGCAGCCGCCCCGATACAGTATCCTTTATCGGCAATCCTCATGTGGAGAGCGTTACGTTCTGTATCGGAACAGGCCGCGACTGTTTTTATACCCAGCTTCTTGCATTCATTGATTACCCGAACCGCGATTTCACCGCGGTTTGCAACGAACATTTTAGTGTACATTAGGCGCCTCGATCTTTTTTACCTTAAACAGGTCTTGACCATATTCGATAATCTGCCCATTTTTAAAGCAAACTTCCAGAATCTCATAATCATAATCCGCGATTATTTCATTCATAACTTTCATCGCTTCAATTATGCATAAAACATCGCCTTTTTTGATCCTGCTCCCGAGGACCGTAAAGGGTTCCGCGTCCTCGGCGGGCGCTAAATATCCGACTCCCATTATAGGCGCAGGAATTGTAATATAATCTTCAGCGATCCGCGTTACGCGCATCGGGACTTCCGAGACTTCCATCTCTTTTAAGGAAAAAAGCTCAATCCTGATTTCCTCGTCTCCGTTTTTAATTTCCAATAATTTAACGCCGTTTGCGCGCATCGTCTGTGATAACGCTTCGATTTTTTCTGTAAGCTCCATAATGACAGCCTTCCTGTTGGAATCTCAGCGGGGCCGTACTTGCCGGAATTTCCTGAATCTCATTCTTTGCGCGTCATGACCGCTGACATGGTTATATTTATCTAATAGT
>JAITDJ010000011.1 GCA_031282635.1 Clostridiales bacterium | reverse complement strand
CTTACAGCTCTTGCAGAGCGTTTCGATCTAAATATCGAAGTGCACAATGACAGTGGATTGAATAAACCACACCGAAGTCTGGGCGACTGTGAAACTACACTTATGCTTTATAAAAAGTTAATAAATTTCATGGATGCATGCTCTTAGATTGTCTTGAATATGGGATTTTTTTAGTATGTTCCCCGCACGTGCGGGGCTGATCCCTATAAATCTGTGACGCTTGATAGCTACGAATTTATGGCGTAGGAGTTTCCGCGAAAGCTCTACTATATGGCTTTAGATACCGTACTGAATTCTTGAGGCGAAAGGAGAATAAGCAATGAATAATACGTTTGACGAGTTTCTTGATGAAGAATTAAAAGACCCAAAGTTCCGTGCTGCATATGATTTACTTCAACCTGAAGGCGCCTTCGCGCAAGCATTAATTGACGCGCGAGAAGGCTATAGAATCACACAAAGGCAGCTTTCAGAAAAAATTGGTATTTCTCAAGCTGACATAAGCAGGATAGAAATCGGGGACGCCAACCCGACAATAAAAACGCTTCAGCGCCTTGCAGCGGGAATGAACATGAAACTAAAAATAGAATTTGAGCCAATTAATATAGATGGGGCAGATTTGATGTTGACCTCTCTAAATACAGATGCTCCACACCCTCTTTCCCGCGCTATCTAAGCGCGTTTTTTTATGTAGCTCAGTGTTATATAGTCGTTCACAATGCAATAAGATAATTACAGCACTCATACCCAGACGTATAATATGCATGGATAAAAATGTAACGCTTTAACTCCCAAAAATCAAGAGATGGAAACATCAACCCTAAACGTCCAGCTTTATTTTTTACAGGAGTTTTCTATATTACTTAAGTAAGACCGTTTATCTCTGAAGCTTTCCGGCTTGATTATTTAGAGCGGGCCCGATATACTTAGTTCAAATCCCTTATCCAGCAACAGTGCAGGCATTGCGGCCAAGTCGCTAAGACCATACTCGAATGCATGGAGCGTACAAGGCAAGTACAGGCAGTCACTCAAGTATTTGCTGTTTGGAGGAAGTGCCGGACGGCCTATAGGCCGTTTAAACTACAGATAAACTGTGAGAGAAAGGTTGATAGCATTGAACGGAGCACTAAAAGCCGAACAATATTATACGTATGAGGAATGGCTTGAAATGGATGGAAGCGAACGCTCGGAATTAATCAACGGGGAAATCTATATGATGGCGCCGCCGATGCGAGAGCATCAAAAGATCCTGACAGAAATCTTCGGGCAGCTGTGGACATTTCTAAAAGATAAACCATGTCAGATATATCCTGCGCCGTTCGGAGTGAAGCTCCAAAAAGAGGAAGATACAGTCCTTCAGCCGGATATATCCGTAATATGCGATCTATCGAAACTAAATGATAAAGGCTGCGTGGGTGCGCCCAATTTAATTGTGGAAATCCTCTCGCCTTCAACCGCCCGATATGATAAGTTTACAAAATTTCACGAATATAGACGCGCTGGTGTTCTTGAGTACTGGATCGTGGCTCCCGACGAAAAAATCATGACAGCATATCGATTGGTTGACGGAGAGTATCACGCGGAAGTGTATTCTAATACCAACGTTGCGCCTGTTCAAGTGCTTCCTGGCTGTGAGATTGATTTGTCGTTTGTCTTTAGGGAATGAAATCGACGGGGCCGTATGTTGACTTATGTGGAACACGCAAGTATTCCACAAATTTACAGATTGGAATAATACTGAATATACACAATGTAAAAGCCGTAAACCTTGATTCTACCAGGGTTTACGGCTTATTATGTTTATGCGATAGGAAAAGTAGTGCTTGTAATAATGATTTAAGTAGCTTTTTGTCAATAATATTCTGATGGTTTCATTAAGGCAATTTAAGTGTGGATTTTTAGCAGCGTTTTTGATGACCACAAGTGCAGGTCTATTATGTCTTATCACCACTGCACAAACGGCTTTACAAAAAAAGGGCACCCTCTTTGGGTACCCTTGCTTCACATGCATCATGTCGTGTCGCTTACAATTACCTGCCCTCGACAGGAATCGAACCTGCACGGTTTCCCACCAGAACCTAAATCTGGCGCGTCTGCCAATTCCGCCACGAGGGCCTTTCCGAAAATATTGTATTACATGCGGCTATGGGTGTCAATAGACTTTAGATAGGAAAGGGCGCGGCAAATAAATAGGGCTGCCCACTTTGTCAAGACAGAAAATATGATTTGTGAGTGAAATTGAGAAAATTCCGCCCGAATCAAAGGCTGATTAAAGGTACGCGCTATATACTTCCAACATAGGAGCGATGGTTTATGAAAGTTCTGTACGTTGAGGACGAAAAATACATGGCCCGCGCGGTGGCGCAAGTTCTGAAAAGGAACAATTACACCGCGGATTTGGCTTACGACGGCGAGAGTGGGCTTGATTTAGCCCTATCCGGCGTGTATGATGTTGTGATACTTGATATTATGCTGCCAACACGCGACGGCGTCAGCATATTGCGGGAAATGCGGAAGCAAAACGTGACAACGCCCGTTATACTGCTGACAGCAAAAGGTGAAACCGAGGATAAAGTAAAAGGTCTTGACAGCGGAGCAGACGACTATTTGGCGAAGCCGTTTCAGACCGACGAGCTTATGGCGCGGCTCCGCGCTCTCGGGCGGCGAAAGGAACTGATAATAACCAATGATACACTTGCGTTCGGAGACGTTGAACTCAACTGCAACACTCTGGACTTATTCGGAAATGGGCAGACCTTCCACCTGACATTAAAGGAAAGCCGGCTGCTTGAGCTGCTTATTCTAAACAGGGACCACGCGATTTCCGCCAACACAATTATCGAAAGAATCTGGGGGTGGGATTCCGAGGCGGAGGACAGTCATGTCCAAGTTCAGATAGCGTTTCTCAGAAAAAAACTGTCCCTGCTGTCTCGCCGCGTCAAGATAAAGACCGTGCGCGGCGTCGGATATATGCTGATTGAAAGCGGCGAAGACGCTGATGCTGTTTAAGAAACTCCGCAACAGCATGATGCTGTTCAATATGCTGACGGTTTCGTTTGTGACGCTTACGGCGTTCGCGGTAATTTATTTCACGACATATATGAATATTGAGAGGGAAAACGCTCGGAAGCTCGAATTCGCGTCAACCATGCTATATCCGCGGGGAAACGCTCCGCGTATCGGGTATGACCCGCGGCGCCGGCCGCCGGCTGATACTCAACCGCCGGAAAGCCCGGAAGAACGCTATGAATTGATACTCGCGGAGATTGCCAACAGCCGTGTGACGCTCAACGAGCTGCTTCTGACGCTTATAGCTATCGCCGCGTTCGTTCTAATAGCGTTGATGTTTGTCAGCTACTATTTCGCGGTTCGAGCCGTGCGTCCGATTGAGGAGGGCTATAACAAGCAAAAACAGTTTATTGCCGACGCCTCACATGAACTGCGTACTCCGCTTGCGGTCATAGGCGCAAACGTAGACGCGATAGTCTCAAGCGGCAATGAAACTGTTGATAGTCAAAAGGAATGGTTCGGCTATATCCGCGCGGAACTGAAACGAACCGGGAAACTGGTGGATGATCTGCTCTATCTGGCAAAATCGGAGAATATCATGCGTGAAGACAGCTTTCCCTTTGATTTGAGCGCGGTGTGCGAAACGGTATGCGCGTCGATGGAAGCCGCGCTGTACGACGCTGGGAAATTTCTTAAAACCGATATCACGAGCGGCGTCACCATTACCGCCGACAGCGAGAAGATAACTCAGGCGCTGTACATCTTACTCGACAATGCGGGCAAGTATACGCCGCAGGGCGGGGAAATCGCCGTCAGCCTTATAAAAGAAAGCGACAAAGCGGTTATTCGGGTGATGAACATCGGAGATGGTATTTCGCCGGACGATCTGCCTAGAATTTTTGATCGTTTTTACCGCGCCGACTCATCACGCTCCGCCGAAACGGGCGGTTATGGCTTGGGGCTGTCTATCGCTAAAACAATCGCCGAGAACTCCGGCGGTACAATCGCCGCCGAAAGCGCCAACGGCGTCACGATTTTTGAGATAAAGCTGCGGCGCAAAAAAACGATTCCAAATTAAAAGCGGGTTAAAAGATAACACGTCATAACCGCTCCATAACAGAGTGAACGATTTTATTTACGGAGTGCGCCTCAAGCATGTTCACGGTTAAAGGACAGTTAAAGGTTTGAGGCTTATATTCTTAAATATTGGGAGGCGAACCATATGGAAGCGAGGCACGAATACAAGCATAGCCTGAACTTTTGCGATTACACGGCGCTGCGGAGCAGACTGCGGCGCGTTATGACACGTGACCCGTACGCGGACGCGAACGGCGAGTACAAGGTGCGGAGTCTGTATTTCGACACGCCGGACGACAAGGCTCTGCGCGAAAAAATTCATGGTGTGGACAAGCGGGAAAAATTCAGAATACGCCGCTATCTTGGGGATTCAAACCGCATCGCGCTGGAGAAGAAAAGCAAGGTTCATGGGTTTTGTTACAAGCAATCCACGCCGATGACCGCAACGGAAATCGCCGCTTTACAATCGGGCGATTTGACTTGGATGGCAGGCGATGGACGCGAACTAATCCGTGAGCTTTACTCAAAAATGCGCGGCGAACAACTCAAGCCAAAAACTATTGTGGACTATGTTCGAGAGCCGTTCGTTTGCGCGGCGGGCAGCGTCCGCGTGACGTTCGACCGCGATATTCGAACCGGGCTTTTCTCAACGGACTTTATGAACGACGGTTTGCCGACCGTCAAAGCGGGTGACGAGATCGTTCTGCTCGAAGTCAAGTATGACCAATTTATCCCGGAGTATATTGTCAAGATACTCCAATTAGAAGCCCGGCGGGCTTACGCCATATCAAAATACGCGCTGTGCAGAATGTACGGCTGATAAAAAACCGCCAAAAAGGAGAGATTACAATGGCATTTAACGACATCCTCAAATCCAGTTTTCTGGAAAACGTCACAAGCGTTACCATACTTGATATGGTCGTCGCGCTCACGCTCGCGTTCGGTCTGGGCGTATTCATATTTCTCGTCTACAAGAAGACATTCAAGGGCGTGATGTACTCGTCGAGCTTCGGAGTAACGCTTATCGCGCTGACGATGATTTCCACACTTATAATCCTTGCCGTGACGAGCAACATTGTACTCTCGCTCGGCATGGTCGGCGCACTGTCAATCGTGCGATTCCGCACAGCAATCAAGGAACCGCTCGACATCGCGTTTCTGTTCTGGTCAATAGCGGTCGGTATCGTACTCGCGGCGGGAATGATTCCGCTGGCTGTGTTCGGCAGCGCGGTAATCGGCGTCATACTGATTGTGTTCGTGAACAAAAAATCAACGGATAATCCATATATCGTCGTTATCCATTGCAGCGGCGGCGACGCGGAAAGGTCGGTTGTCAAAGCGCTCGAAGGCTTTGTACGGAAATGCGTTATCAAAAGCAAGACCGTCACCGCTAATTCGGTTGAACTTCACTATGAGGTGCGGCTAAAATCCGACGATACGTCTTTCGTCAACGCTTTATCGCGGACGCAGGGGGTTTGCGACATTGTACTGGTAAGCTACAACGGCGATTATATCGGCTGATAACGCTTAGACGAAATGGACTGCCCGAGAGTGCGCTGCTCCGGCTAAAAGCGGCAAAACCGCGAAAGGAGGCTCAACCGGAGGTGCAAAATGAGCAAACATAAATACACAAATATCGTCTGTGTCATGATTGTACTCGCAACGCTCGCAGTCGCAATCGCGTTCGTATACAGTCCAAATCTAGGAGTGGTTGCTGTTCACGCGGCGCCGGAATACGTTTCCGCGCTGTTCGGCGCGGATAAAGTTCACACGATTGATATTCAGGTAAAAGAGTCTGACTGGAACGACATGATAGCAAACGCGCAGGCTGAGGAATACATTCAGGTCACGGTCGTGATTGACGGTGAGAAGGTCAGCGGCGTTGGGCTTCGTCCGAAAGGCAATTCGTCACTGTCAATGATTGCGACTTCCGATTCGGACAGGTACAGCTTCAAGATCGAGTTCGGCCATTACTCCAAGAACGTCAGCTATCACGGTCTTGACAAGCTGGCGCTGAACAATATCGCGCAGGACAACACCTATATGAAAGATTACGCCGTTTACCAGATGATGAACGAAATGGGCGCGGACGCTCCGCTGTCAAGTTTCATCCAGGTGACAGTCAACGACAATGACTGGGGGTTGTATCTTGCCGTCGAGGGCATTGAAGAATCGTTTGCGCGGCGCGTATACGGCAATGACTTTGGCGATATTTACAAGCCGGATAGCATGGACATGGGAGGCGAGCGCGGCGGAGGCGCTTTCCCCGGCGGCGGCCGACGGCCCGGCCTTGAAAATGGCGAAGCGCCAAATTTTAGCGGCGAAAACGATGAAATACCCAATTGGGGGAATTTGCCGGACTTCAGCAGCGGCGAAACGCGGCGGATACCGGGCTTCGGCGGCGGGCGGGACGGCGATATACCGGACTTCGCCAGCGGGCAGGACGGAAACATGCCGGGCTTCGCCGGCGGGCGAGATGGAATGAGCGGCGGCGCCTCGCTCGTCTACTCCGACGACAACCCGGACAGCTATTCCGCCATCTTTGACAATGCCGTGTTCAAAGCGTCCGAAGCGGACAAAACCCGTTTGATTGAATCCCTGAAACAATTGAACGCCGGCGAGAACATTGAACAGGTCGTGGACGTTGACGAGGTCATCCGTTACTTCGTTGTACACAACTTCGCGCTGAACTCCGACAGCTACACCGGCAGCATGACCCATAACTACTATCTCGCCGAAAACGACGGACAGCTTAGTATGATTGCGTGGGATTACAACCTAGCGTTCGGCGGTATGGGCGGCAATACGTCCGAAACAGCCGCTGACGCCGCGACTGCGCTTGTCAACTACCCGATTGATTCCCCCATGCTTTCCGGCTCGATCGACGACAAACCTATGATTGCCTGGATTTTCAGCAACGAAGAATATCTGGCGAGGTATCACCAGATTTACGCGGAGTACATGGAGTATTTCACCAGCGGCAAATTCTCCGGTATGTACGACAACGCTATTGCGCTCATATCGCCGTATATCGAGAAAGACTCATCCGCGTTCTGCACCCGCGAAGAATTCCAGAAAGGCAGCGCAGCTTTACGCGAGTTCTGCTTGCTCCGCGCTAAAAGCATAAGCGGCCAGCTTGACGGCGTAATCGCCTCCACAAGTGACGGACAGACAGACGCTGGCAGCGCGCATTTCGTTGATGCTTCCGGGATTGACATTGCGAGCATGGGTTCTAACTCGATGGGCTTTGGCCGCGCCCGGGGCAGCCGGCGATTCCCCGGACGGAACCGCTATAATGATGGAAACGCCGGGTTCGTACCGGATAACAGCATTAACAGCGAAGAAACGGCGACTCTATGGACGACAGCGGCTCAGTCCGGCTAAAACGCGGCTCTATTGCCTGTCGTCCGTCCGAAACAAACCGGCAAACCCTTGCCGTTTCCGAGACTTGCGCTGCCGGCGGGCCGCCGGGGCATTCTCACGCGGCCCGCCGCCCGGCGGTTCCTCTGCCGCGGCCGGATCCTGTTTGGCCCCAAAGCCGGTTTCATAACACTTACCCAACCGCCGCCGCGCGTCTATGTGACCCTGCCGTGAGGCCATGGCGTACCAATGCGCGGCGTTTTCGAGATCCCCGGCGTCCTCGCAGCACCTGCCCAGGCTGTATTGGGCCTTGCAAAAACCCGCTCGCGCCGAAAGCCCGAACAGCCGGAGCGCCTCGTCATAATTTTTCTGCGGGCCGTCGCCAAGCAGATAGCAGATTCCCAAATAATACTGCGCTTCCGGGTAGCCCTGGCTTGCCGCGCGTGAGAACCATTTAAACGCCTCGTTACCGTCCGTAAAGATGCCATATCCCTTCTGATAGCATCCGGCTAAGCCGCACTGCGCGCCGGCATGGCCCTTTACAGCCGCTTTAGCCAGCCACTCCACCGCTTTTTGCTCATCCTTCGGAATGCCCGCTCCGGCAAGATAACAAAGGCCCGCCTGATACTGGCCTTCCACAAATCCGTTTTCAGCGGATTGAATATACCACCGGGCCGCCTTTTTTTCGTCCACGCCCGCTCCAATACCTCCGGCATAGCATCTGCCCGCCTGATACTGCGCGCCGGCGTGTCCCTGGTTGGCGGAACGCATATACCATTCAAAAGCCTTTTTTTCATCTTTGGCCACGCCTATGCCCGCGCTGAAACAATTTCCCAGCTGAAACCACGATTCCGCGTCGTCCCGGCCCGGCGACCGCAACGTATCGGACACGGCCGGCTCCGCGGGAGCGGGCGGCTCAGCGGAAGCGGGCGGATTTATGGTTTCCGGAGACGATCGGCCGCCGGTATGCCGCGGCGCCGGTTTAACCGCGGCGTAATCCGAATCCGCGTTCATCTCATCCGTAACAATCTGCGCAAAGCACTCCAGAGTTTCCCTGGCGGCGTCTTCTACAATAACATAATCCGAGGCCATTTCAGCGATCAGCCTGTCCAGCGCGAAAGCGTCGCTCGCCCTATACGCGTTTTCCAATCTGGAATACGCGTCCATATTGTTGACTGCAATCCCCATAAGATATTGCTCGCGTTTATCGGCGATAATATCTATTACAGCGCTGTCAAACCCGCCGCCCTTGCGGAAGATGTTCACGCCAAAATGTGTTTTCATATCCTGGAGGGCTTTAAATACTGTTTGATCCATAAAAACCCCCTGCTTCACTCCACCCGGTACACACACGCCACCGACATATCGTCCTTACTCCCCCGTGCGGAAAGCCGGGGCAGCCAGTCTGATAGATTGTAATATGCCTCGTCGTGGTTTTCAATAAATAAATCGCACAGGGTTTTATTGAATTTTAAAAAATTATTCTTCCCGTATGAATCCACTACCCCGTCGGTAGAAAGCACAATGGCTTTGAGCTTATCATGGCTGTAATAAAAACGGAAGTTACCCAGCACATTGGCGTCGCACAGGGAAGTGGTGTACCCCAAAAACAACCGCTCGTCTAATGTCGGCGGCGGTATAACGCAATTGCCGTCCTCCAGTTCCACAACGCAGGCCCCATCGCCGATCTGCACCACAAAGGCGTAAGACCGCGTAATAACGCCAATAATCAGCGTCGCGCCGTACATGGCGGTTATATTTTGTTCCGCGCCGGCGTTATCGCTTAAATAATATTTTTCATATAGTTCACGCTCGGACTGGGTTATGGGGTTTTCGTTGAAATGGGCGACAACATCGTCTACCCATTTAGCGGAGATATATCCGGCAAATTGCTTCAGCACGGTTTGGTAGCGCCGCTCCATAGACGGAAGGAAATCCTCCTCATTGGCAATTAATTCTTTTACCGCTTCCAGCCCTATATTAACAGCGGCTTTCGCCCCCGCGCCGCTGCGAAAGTGACGTTCGCCGCCATGGCCGTCGCTTACGGCAGCGGCGCAGTAATTGCCGCCGCAGGCGTATCCGGAATAGTCTTGGCACTCCGCGTCCCTTGTGATGTGGCTTGCGCCCCTTACAGAAATATTGAATCCTCTAAACATATTAAAAGTCGTCGTCTATTTCGTCGTCATACAGGCTTGCGGCCAGATCCGGGTCGCTCTGCATGGAAGTGGTTATCGCGGACACGGCAAATTGCTGCGCGGCCGAATTTCTGTCAGTAAATACATTACCGACATTGATTGCGGTGTTTTTACTGCCGATCTGGCTGGACGTCAGCGTTACGATCTTAATCAATTTTTTAAGATCTTCGGGGGTGTGCGAAACCAGGACAGCCTGCGGATTACTCGTAAATTCCGTCAATACTTTTTTGTCGGTGTCATTGCCGATCGCTATGGCGATTTTCGTCGCCAGTTTGAACCAATTGTTCTGCCGGAGAAGCTCCAGCGGGGCTATCCACGAGTCAGTGGGCTGGCCGTCCGACATTAAGATGCACACAGGAGCCGCGTATCCCGTGCCCGAGTTTAAAAACTCTTTACGCGACATTTTCTCGCATAGCATGTTGAGCGCGGCGCCAAAGTCTGTCCAACCAACTGCGGTAATATCTTCCCATATAAATTCATCCACCGAAGCGGGAGGGGATATCCAATAGGCTTCCGTAGAAAAACCCAATATGGCTATCTTTATGGTGGCGTCTGAACCGCCGATGCCCCTAAGTACAGGCAGTACCTCTCTCATCGCCGTGTTAACGGCGCCAATTTTTGTTCCGCTCATACTGCCGGATCTGTCTATAATAAAGAATATAACCAATTCCTTTTTAGCGGGTTCCACAGCCGCTTCCAAAGGATTGATCGCTCGCGCCATAATAGTCCTCCTGTCTAAAACCTTTGATTATTCGATAACTTGAGCGATTACGCCGGGGGCGAATTCTATTTCCATACCCAGCTGTGATACCGCTATTTTGCCGGGAGCGACCACTTCGACCTCCCCATCAGGGTATTTAATCCGCCAGGATCTGGCGGACCAATTCTTAATGCCCAGCCGGGCGTGGTCTTTCCTGCTTCTCACAACTTTTCCCGCGACGGTTTTATAATCCTCGCCGCCATGTATGTGGCAGTTTAAAATCTCGTTTCCGGGGAAAATGCTAATGCGAAAATCTTCAAGTTCTATGTGTTTGGGATAATCGTAAGTATGGCCGCAATGTGGGCATTCAATCAATTCGTGCGGATCCAGACCGCTTAGAAACATGCCCGCGCCGCAGGCGCAGGTAATAATTTCGTCGCGCAGCTTAACCAGAACCTTAGTCCACTCATATTCGGTAAGGCGTTTCCCAGGCTGTTTCATACCTTCCGAAAAAGACCGCACAAACGCGCTTTGTATATACATAGGATAAAGCGGCCAAAGATTTATGGGGTTGGCGTGTATATTAAACACCGGGCGGTTGGAGTCGTCATGCGGGTCAAATATAAACACCGGATTCACGCCGTACAGTTCGCGTTCTTTTTCAGCGGATATACATACGCTTTTAACATAATTCTTTCCCATAAGGGGATCGTGCCGGATCAATAGCTTGAATAAAACGACCGCCAGCGAATGGTAATCAGTCAGCGCCGAGGAATTTACCCCCTTATCGCAGCGCACCAACTCCGGCGCCATGTATCCGGGCTTACCAATGTTGAATATCGGCTGCGAAGTCGCGTTGTCATTATCGCAGACCAGTACGTCGCCGTTCTGGGTGTTTATAAAGAAGTTGCCGTCATTCAAATCCAGATAAGTATAACCGGAACGGTGCAGAACCTTGAACGCTTCAACTATATTGAGCGCGCTGTTTACCGCGGCCTTTAAGTCCCTGAATTCCACTTTTTTCCCGTACTTGTCATGTGTATTGAATATATCGGTAAAGTCTTGATAATTATCCGGTTTAAGAGCCATAAGATAACCGAAACCGCCTTCGTGGTCAGCGGTGAGCATTAACGGCCAGATGAATTTATCGCTGGGCGGTCCGTTTTTGACATTTTCACTGATATTATCTCTAAATTTCCGCAAAATGCCTTTGTCTTCCAAATCTTTAAGATACTCCGGCTTATACCATTTCAGGGCATATTCCCGGGACGAATATGCTGTCTTATAGACAGTGCCCTGTCCGCCGTCGCCCACTGTCCGCAATATTTCTAATTCTCCGCCAGATTCCAACGGTATTCTGGTTCCTATATCAAATTCAATCATACTTAAGACCACCCTTATCCCGTGAAAGACGTTTGCCGCTGTAATATCTGTATTTTTAAAATTACCTATCATATGTATACGAATGTCTGTTTAAATTGTAATATATATACATAAGGATACTAATAAGCGACTATTCTGTCAAGGTGATAGTATTACCAGAAAAAATCCGCTTTCAGCGGTTAAACCGAAAGCGGTTAACCTCAAATATTACACCCTCACTTTAATCCGGCTGCCGGCGGGCGTCTTTTCTACCCATATCTGCTTATCGATCCTCTCGCGCAGCTCCGCCACGTGTGAAATAATACCAATCACACGGCTGCCGCCCGCCATATTCGTCAGCGTCTGAACCGCCAGTTCCAGCGTGTCCGTGTCCAGCGATCCGAACCCTTCGTCGATAAACATCGCGTCCAGTCTCACGCCGCCCGCGCTCCGCTGCACCATGTCAGACAGACCCAAAGCCAGTGACAACGCGGCCATAAACGATTCTCCGCCCGACAGGCTGTTGGCGGATCGCGCCTTGCCCGTGTAACTGTCCAGCGCCTCAAGCTCCAGACCGGTTTTGTGCTGTTTATTGTCGCTGTTAGTCTTTCGCAGAAGCGTATAGCGATTTTGGCTCATAACTTTCAGGCGAAGATTCGCTGCCCGCAATACGTGTTCAAAATACGCCGTCTGCGCATACGTTTCAAAATCCAGCTTACCGTTGGCCGTGTTGGATAACTGCTTAACCGCGGCGTAAATTTTTTCCTCCTTGTCCAATTCCACAGAAGACGTCCGCAATTCTTTAAGCATGTACTCTGTCTGAATAAGCCGGCTTTTGACAGCGTCGCGGGTCTCGCGGAGTTTAACGGAATCCGCGGTTATGATATCCAAGGTTTCACGCAGCTTTTCCAGCCGAGGCGGTTCTTTGCCGGCGGTTTCACTTTCCAGGCGATTCAGATCCCTTTCGAGTTGTTCGCCCGTCTTCTCATAATCATTAATCCGCTTTGTAATCAGGCTGAACGTGTCTTCGTTAACCAGCGCGTCTTCGTAGTCCTCAGCGGAAGCGAACCCGTTGGTTCGGACGGCGCTTTCAAAAGCCGCCCTTGATTCTTCCTTGAGGATCCGCATGTTCTGTTCGCGATTTTCACGCTCTTTTACCAGAGCTTCCGACGCGCTAAACGCCGATTCCGCCTCCGTATGCCGTCTGCGGGCCGATTCCCACCCCGCCGTCAATTCGGCCAGCGACTTTTCATCCGCGGCTTTACGCGCCCTCAGCCGCTTAACGTCTTCACGCGTATGGTTTAGAATTTCTGACATTCGCACGCGGGCGGCCTCCCAATCCGATATAGGCTCATATTCGGAAAAATCCATGATAAACCTGCCTGTAAGCGTGGTGATTTCGGCGGACAGCGCCGTGTATCCGCCCGCCGCGTCATCCCTCTTTTTTATCGCGGCCTCATAGGCTTCCGTCAGCGCCGATACAGTTTTCTCATCTTCGGTTATCCGCCCGGCAAGAGTTTTCGTTTCCTCCCGGGTTTCCTCCAGGATCTGATTCAATTGCCGCCCGGCTGTTTTCTTGGCCGCGTCCGGAAGGAAGTCCGCCAGATCCTCCATGAACCTGGCGCTCAGCGTATTAAATTCTGTTTCCAGCGCCGTATATTCCGGCGCGATTTTTTCACGTTTTTTCGCGGCGGTTTCAAAGTCGGATTTAAGCTGGGCCAACGTTTTTTCATCCGCGGATTTCCTGGCGTCCAGCGTTTTCACGGTGGTATTTTGCATATTGAATATCCCGGTTAAACTATGCCCTAACGCTTCAAAATCCACTGCCTGTCCATATTTTTGAAAATCATCCGTCAACCGCCCGGCGCGCGTATCAAACTCGGTTTTCAGACCGGCGCATTCCGCCGACTTCAATTCCAACCTTTTACGCGACTCGTCCGCATTCTTACTCGCTTTTTTAAGTACTTCCTCACTGATATCTTTTTCGGGCGGACGCGCCGGGGAGGGATGTTCCGTTGAGCCGCAGACCGGGCAGGGCGCGCCGGGTTTCAGGCTTTTTGCCAAAATACCGGCATGCTCCCTTAAAAACGCCTCGTTTAAAGCCTCGTATTGGCTGCTGAAATTGGCGTATTTTGAATACAGAATTTCAAACTCGGCCTGCGACTTCGCCAGTCCGGCCTTTACCGAAGCGGTATTCCGATAATCAGCTTGAAGCTGTTTCAGGGCGTTCAGATCCTCGCGGGCCTTTTCCCAGTCTCGGCAGAGCTGATCAAACGCATCTTTAACGTCGTCGTACGGCGGCAATTCAGCCAGGATCTTCTCGGTATCCGCCAAATCTTTTTTAGTCGTACGAAGCGCGGCCTGCTTCTCAATAATTATTTGAAAGTCCTTATTCAACGCGATAAGGCGATCTTGCTTTTCAGATATCCGTTCATACTTGCGGCGCAGCTCTTCCAACGACGATTTCGAACTGTCCCGATCAGGCAGGCAGGCAAGCGACCGCTCGGCTGCGGCGAAATCCGCGCGCGCCTTTTCCAGATCGGACTGCCGGGTTAAAATAACATCGCGATTTTTTTCAAGGGTGCTAAGGCGTTTCAACCTATCCGACGCCTGTTCACACTCGCGTTTCAAACCATCGTAAACACTCTGCGCCGCTTCCATGGACGGCAGTTCCCGAAGGATTGTTTTCGCGCGTTCCAAAGCGATCGCGGCGGTTTTATGGCTCATACGGGCTTTTGACAGTTCGGCCTGAATATCCGTGTGCCTGGCCGCCGCCTTCGCAGCTTCATCTGCGATATGTTTTACACCGCGCAGGGCCGCTTCACCACGCGTTCTCTTTTGAATCAGTTTACGTATAACGTCGGAATCGGTCTCGTGCTTGGCGCACGCCGCACGTACGGCTATCAATTCGGAGAATTTCTTGTTCAGATCCTCAGCCACCGCGAGCTTGCCAGCCAAATCCGCCTTGAATTTGTCGTATTCCGCAAGTCTCGCGTCGACCCCCTCAACTTCCGTTCTGTCATTCGCCGTCCGCTTCTCCCATTCGGCAAACAGTTCATGCCTTTTATAAGCGTCCGCGCCATACGCCTGAAAGCGCCGCAATATGACCTCGCGTTTGCCATTCGATTCTCTTTCTTTATCTTTCAGGCGCTCTTGAAACCGCGCGAACGCTTCCGTATTGAATATGCGCCGCAATATCTTCACGCGATCATCGGTGCCGCTGCGCAAGAAGCGCAGGAAATCGTTTTGCGCTATCATTACAATCTGCGCAAACTGTTCCCTGTCCAGACCGATTATTTCCGCGATTTTGGCTTTTATCGCCCGCTCCCCGGTCATAACTGAGTTGTCCGGCAATGTCAAAACGGCGTCCTGCCCGCTGTTTTTCTTTATTGTACGCCTTACGGCGTATATATCGTTCCCGGAAGTAAAGCGCAGATCCACGAATGTTTTGGCGTTTTCATCGGCAAAGTCGCTGCGCAGCATGGGGTATCTGCCGCGCGAACGACCGCTGGCCTCGCCATACAGGGCGAATGAGACGGCGTCGAAAATAGTGGT
>JAITDJ010000228.1 GCA_031282635.1 Clostridiales bacterium | reverse complement strand
GGCGTCAGTTCAATTTCGTGTTCCGCCGACACGCGGGCGGGCCGGCCGGAGAGTACGATCACCCTGTCCGACACGGCTATCGCTTCCGAAATGTCATGAGTAACAAAAACGACCGTCTTTTTCTGCTGCCTGATAATCGCCGTTATTTCGTCCGCCACATACAGACGCGTTTGATAGTCGAGGGCGGAAAACGGCTCATCCAAAAGAAGAATATCCGGCTTAACGGCTAGGGTACGGATTAATGCGGCGCGCTGTCTCATGCCGCCGGATAGCTGCGAAGGGTAATGGTGAAGGAAATCTCCTAATCCATATTGAATAAGCATATCTTTAATGAATTTAATATTTTCTTGGTGGACTGTTTTCGGGGTTTTATGTTTTCTTTTCTGGATCTCGACGCCGAGGCAGGCGTTGCTGAAGATGTCGCGCCATTCAAATAAATGATCCCGCTGGGGCATATATCCCAGCTTAACCGGGCGCGCCAGCAGGACGCTGCCTGAAGACGGCTTAACTAAGCCGCCGATAATAGACAGCAGTGTAGACTTCCCGCAGCCGCTGGGTCCGACAAGACTTAATATCTCACCGTCGCGCAAAGCTAAGCTGACATCCGCGATAGCCTGAGTTTCGCCGCTTATTTCATGATAATTCTTGACTATGCGGTTGAGTTCCAGTATATTCATACTTACGCCTCCATCAGACACATCCAGGTTGTTTACTTATACAGTATATGAATAGGCCTGAGGTTGGGTACCACAAATAAAAAAACTGTCATTACCAGTCTGAAAGGTAATGACAGTCTTTTTATCCCTTTTATTCTGCGGCTACAATTTGAATGGTAAGCGCGTTATCGACAACTCCCGTGTCTATTTCGACAGGATAAAAATAAGTATTCTTAAACTTGAAATCTATGCCGCCATAAGATGTGGCGGCGTCTTTGCCCTTAGGCACATATTCGACGGGCAGTGAATGGCTGTGCCGTTCGACAATTTCCATGCCCGCTGATTCCGCGGCGTTATACAGAGTGCTGGAAACTTGGCATACGCCTCCTCCATAGCCCAAGGCCTTTTTACCTTTTATAAAGATTCTCGCCATCTTATATCCATTTTCCTTTGTGGTCGGCCCTATCGCGTCGTTATACGAAAATACTTCGCCTGGCTCTATAACCGCTCCCCTTATGGAATCCGCCGCGCGTTCGATATTCACGTTTCGCGATTTCGGTTCGGATGAGAATTTAGTGGTATATTCGCCCAGTATTTTATCGTCCTGTGAATACGCGTCCGCCGGCCCGGTCGCGGCCCGTTTCGCGGAACTCGCGCTTCTTTTCACGGTATTCGGCGGCGCCGGCTCCGCAGCCGTGGCATGTATATCAGCCGCTATAACATATTCAATACCGCGCGATAATACGGCGACGCCTCCGAACCCCGTCAAAACGGCGGCTATCACAATCAGACTTAACCTGACCTTTCTTTTACGATCATTCATATTATCCCCTCCGGTTTTTATTATTACATTTTCATGAACAATTATTCGTTAATATTTTATTAATATATTAACAGCTATCGGTTAAAATAAGTATTATGTTTCCGCATATCAGGCCAATAAAAAATTTTTATTGAATTTTATGCCCCGGAAGGTTGACAGTAAATTGAAAGGATTGTATAATGCGATTAATAAATCGTAATGAATACGTAAAATTTTTGACGCGGAACTATTATAATTTGGAGGCAAAAATGAAATCAATTAATCATAACGTACATAGCGTTGCCAACCCAAACGACATAAAACCGAATCAGCATCATATTGCCAGGGCTTTGGCGTTAGGAGCGTTCTTTTCCTCTTGTTACGCGGTTACTGCTTTTGCGCAGCAGGGAATTGTAAATACGGATAATGTAAACCTGCGCACCGAAGCGAACCCCGACTCTTCAATTATCGGTTTTATCAACGCCGGTGAAACGGTTGAGGTAACATCCCTGGTGGGCGATTATTATCAGGTTACGGTCAACGGGCAGGAACGTTTATATATACATACAGAGTTTTTGGATGTGGAAGGCGCTCAAACCACGGCGCCTATAGAAGGGGCGAACTTGGAAAGCTCTTCGGAGGCGAAGGATGTATACGCTTCCAACAGCCGCTACGCCATAGTCAAGTCTGACGACGGGTTAAATCTACGTTCCGACGCCAGTTTGGATTCCGGCATAATTATGGCCCTGCCCGACGGCGCGGCCGTTGATGTTGTGGATTCATGGCCTGTTTGGACAAAGGTCAACTATTACGGCACGGTTGGTTTCATGAAGACCGAGTTCGTGGAATTGCATACCGGGAAAAAACCCGCGCAGCCCGTATATAATAGTGTGGCCGATCAGGTAATCTCCTATGGCAAGCAGTTTGTGGGGACGCCGTACAGATGGGGCGGCACAAATCTGAGCAGAGGCGTTGACTGCTCCGGTTTCGTGTATTCCGTGTATAATCACTTCGGGGTTTATTTGAACCGCAGTTCGGCTTCCATGGCCGCCGGAAACGGAAGCCGCGTCAATAAAGCCAATCTGCAAAAAGGCGACCTGCTGTTTTTCGACACCAGCGGCGGCAACAACGGTCAGGTATCGCATGTAGGCATTTACATGGGCAACGGGCAGTTTATACATTCCTCAAGTTCCCAGAGGACATGGGGCGTTACCATTTCAAGTTTAAACGAAGCTTATTATATTCGTACATATGTAACCGCCAAGCGGGTTATCTGACATATATTAAAGCCTTACCCGGTTCGGGACAGGCTTTCGCGCAGGCCTTCTCCTCCGCTGATGTGAAAAGATGTGAAAAATAGAAGCCTTGGTTTCAAAAAATTGAATGATACGTACCTACCTAACCTAACCTACGAAAGCTCAGGAGAAAAAAAACTATTACTTAATAAAAAATCTCCAAGAAATGCAAAAAAGGAAAACCTGCTTACTTTTTGTTTGAACAAGGCGTGGAACTTTTAACGGTTTCAAAACTGCTGGGGCATTCTAATATTGCGATCACCGCTAATACATATACCCATGTCATGCCTCAAATAAAAATAACAGCAGTTGAAAAAATAAGCTATCTCTTTGACTGAGTGGCTAAAAAGTGGTTAATCAGTTAAAATATAAAGAAATAGAAGCCCTGTAAATAGACCATTTACAGGGCTTTTTTGCGATCCGGGGGAATTGAACCCCCGACCTTTCGGTTCGGAGCCGAACACTCTATCCGCTGAGCTAGGATCGCCTATACAATAAACAGTATTCTACCCCAGCTCGCTCGCTGTGTCAACAGCAAAAAAACAGCCCGCGGAAAAATCCTCCGATAATAAACACGCTATTCATTTTTTCAGGGGCAGTTCGACTGTAACCGAACAGCCTCCGCCTGGCCTGTTCCGCATCAAAAATCGCCCTCCACATTTGCCTATTGTCGCGCGGCAGTAGTACAGGCCCACACCGGTGCCATTTTCTTTAGTCGTAAATAAATCGATTCGATTATCCAGCAGTTCACGCGGAAGACCTATCCCATTATCGTTTATTGTAATACTGATCGTATCCGGGCCGTTTTCCTGAACAATTTCAATAACGCCTTTTTGCGAAACCGCTTCAACGGCGTTATTCAAAATGTTAGTAAAAACCATTTGAATTTTTTTCTCAACCCCGCAAAAACACGAGGAACATAAACCCGGTTCGCGGGAAAATGTTATGGTTTCATATCTGCGTTGATACTCCGAGGCTAAATCATCCAGCATTGCGGTCAAATCAAACATTTCCTCACGTTCTTCCGAAAGCGTGATATGTATTAGATCCATTACCAGCCGATTGATCTTAAAAAGTTCCTGTTCGATTATACTGCAATACTTCTTATATATTTCTTCGGTATCGCTCACCTTTATCAAGTCTAAATTCGCCAACGCCAGCGCTAGGGGGTTTTTGATCTCATGAGCTATGGTAGCGGCCATTTCTTCCAACGTTTCTAGGTTCCCTCCGAAAGTTGACATCTCCCTTCCCTCTTCTCCCTTTGTCGTTGCGGCTCATTGATTAGGCGGCAATTCGATCGTACGGCCGGATACAATCATGTTAGGATCGGTAATTCCATTGTATTCCATAATACGTGATATCATATCAGAATTTCCATAAAAACGGATACTGATAGAGTTAAGGGTATCTCCGTCATGAATCGTATAACTTGGGGGTATCGACGCCGGCGTAACCGTCGGCGCAGGTTCCTCGGTCAGCTCAGGCGTATCCCTGGGCCGCGATATAAGACCGCCGTTTTCCTGAATAACGCCGGAGGCCGCGGCCGCGTTTGTTACGCTTGGGCTTTCCTGACCGCCGGATACAGGTATTGTGGTGTCTTTGCTGAACTGCAAGGCCAGATTTTTATAAGACGCGTTAAGCTGCACCAATTGCCGTTCCATCGTTGATATGCGATCCTGATTCTGAATCAGCCCCGCTCCAACAATGAAAGAAACAATGAACAGAACAGCGCACAGGCCGACCAGCAGGTTCAGCACCCGTTTTTGTTCCTGCGATTCTTTTGAATATACCTTAGACAGCGAGCGTGACCTCAGGCTGTCTACCACAGGGGCGTGATCAGGAGGCAGCGCCGTTTCAGAAGCTACCATAACAGGGTTCTCAGGGATATCTGACATTTTATTCTGTATAATATATTCATGCATGCTTTCATTCTTGTCATAATATATAAAATATCCCTTAGTTTCCTCCAGTGTCATCCCGCTTTTGGTATAAGCATAGAACGCGTTTGTTTTTTCTATGGGATCCATAACAAACATTATCTGATATTTTTTCTTAAAGTGATTTATATGTACATCTATATAGCCGCTGTTCAGATATACGCCGTAACTAGGCTGCGACTGCATCCAGCCGACGATTTTCATACCAGGGAAATACTGATCTATACATGTCTGAGCGTAATCCATAGAGCGATCAGTAAACAGAGTCAACCCGTTGCGAATCTCGACGTATCTGCCCTGTATCGCGCCGTTAATGAATAATATAGGTTGATTGTCAATTATAAGATAACGCCCGACAAGTAAAGCGATCCGTTCCTGGTAACCACCCGCCTCAGCATACGTGTACAAATAAGAACAGACATAATCCTCAACATAGATACGCAGGCCTTCCCCTATAGACCCTATTTGTTTAATGTTGGCGGGCAGTTCAAACTGATCCATTTTTGATTCCTCCTGAAATGTAAAATAATACATAAATCCGTCATATGTCTTGTGACATGAAATATCAATCCGCGACAACATAGATAATAACGATGAAAATCATATACTAAAGCTATAAAAATTTGCGCTTAGACATTCATCTTAACGTTTTATGTCTATTTTGCACGAATCCATTAGCCACGTCCACAGTATATATCTATGCTAGACAAGCACAGTATAACACAATCAATAAGAAATAAATAGTAAATATTGTAAGTCCACTAAAATTCTTATCTTTATTAATTTACAAATTCATCAATTATTCTGGAATATATTATAAATATTTCACTATACAGATTATCCAACAATTGCCAATATTATTTTTTATATTCTGGGAAAAATACTTGCAGTGGACTGTCTGTTTGTGGAGGATTTCCGTGATAAAAAATATATATTATATAGACGCTATGTCAGAAAATGCGGCCAAACGTTTCGGTGATATATTTTTTAACAAGATTCATGATAATTTAGATGAATACCGCCGCCTTATCATTCTTTGCATAGGCACCGACCGGGCTACCGGCGACAGTCTTGGACCTATAACGGGGCATAAGCTGATATCGACGGTTGACAGTGGCGACGTATCTATATTTGGCACTCTGGAAAAACCGGTACACGCGAAGAATATCCATCAAACGCTGGACTATATACACGCGGCTTATGATAACCCGTTCATCGCCGCTATAGACGCCTGCTTGGGCAAACCTGAAAGCGTAGGATATATTACTATCGGCGAAGGGCCGATCAACCCGGGCGCGGGTTTGTCCAAATCGCTGCCTACGGTAGGGAATATGTCTATTACAGGCATTGTCAATGTGGCTATGGGTATGGATTTCGCGGTCTTGCAAAACACACGGCTTCATCTTGTAGTGAAAATGGCGGAGGTTATACACGCTGGCATTTATGCAGGCTTGAAAAATTATCAAAAAAGCTATAGTCGAATAAATAAAAATATCGTATAGTTTAAGGAGGATTATTTATGTCCCGCTCCACGTATATGGGAGGGTTTTATGCCAAATATCTATACCACTCATAAGGCCAGAATAGATACAGCGCTGTTTGTTCTGGGCACGGTTGTTTTTATCTATATTTTTATCACATACCTCTACTCATTTTTTGCGCCTTTTATTGTCGGTTTGATACTTTCCCTTGTCGCGGAACCGCTGGCGCGGTTCCTGAACAGTCGGTTCAGGCTGAGCAGAGGCGTTGCCGCGGGTTTATGCCTGCTGGTACTTATTATAGCGCTGAGCTTGTTAAGCGCTACAATCGTTAATAAAATCATAAATGAAGCGCGCTCATTTGTCTATGCTATTCCATATTATGTAAGTCAAATGTCAAGTATCCTTAACGGAATTGTAAAAAACATGGAGGCATTTACTGCTATAGTTCCGGAATGGCTCTGGCTGGTAATAGAAAAAACAGATTATGTCACAATATTATCCTCTGGTCTGGGTGCCGGCGTAAAAAGCGGTTCTTGGAATATTGTCACGAATATACCTGGTTTTATGATGACTTTTCTGTTGAGTTTTGTGTCGACGTTTTTTTTTATCAGGGATAGGGAAGCGATATTCGGTCAGATAAAATCCCATATACCGGTTTGGCTGGCGTCGCATCTGGCTATTGTTAAAAAAGGTCTGGCTTACGCGATTTGGGGCTATTTTAAAGCCCAGTTGATTATTATGAGCATTGTGGCCTGCGTTTTAATTATCGGACTGTTAATTACAGGTTATCCGTACGCGCTGTTTATAGGACTCTTAATCGCGGTTATAGACGCGCTGCCTATTTTTGGAAGTGGATCCGTACTTTGGCCTTGGGCGGCGTTCTGTTTCATAAACGGAAATATCGTAACAGGCGTTAAACTTATTGTTATTTACCTGGTTATTTTGATAACCAGGCAGTCATTGGAGCCCAGGATAGTCGGCAGTCAAATCGGCGTTCATCCTCTGTTAACGCTGATGGCCATGTTTATAGGTTTAAAGCTGTTCGGCGTCCCCGGATTGATACTGGGCCCCGCGATAGTCATTTCTGTCAAAGCGGTTTATGAATCGCGGAAGAAAGTTGAAAAGGAGATATTAGAAAAGGAGATATTAGATGATAGAAACATCCGCTGAAAAAGAGAGGTTTGTGCTGGCGGCCGTTGTTAACAGCGTTAGCGGGGAAGCGGAAGTCAATTTGAAGGAACTGGCTTTGCTGATTGAAACGGGCGGTAATGAGGCTGTAGCTGAGCTGATTCAGAAGCGTGAGGCGGCTCATCCGGGGCACTATCTGGGGAAGGGCAAGCTGGAGGAACTGAAGGCCTTGATAGAGCGGACAGGCGCCGACGCGGTCGTAACCGACGATGAATTATCGGCTTCCCAGCGCGCCGCTATGGAAAAAGCTCTGGACGTCGCCGTATTGGACAGGACGCTGATTATTCTGGACATCTTTGCCAAACGCGCGTCTACCGCGGAGGGCAAGGCACAGGTAGAGCTGGCGCAGTACAGACATCGGCTTTCGCATTTGATCGGTTTAGGCGCCAGTCTGTCGCGTTTGGGCGGCGGCATCGGCGCCAGAGGCCCGGGCGAAAGCAAACTGGAAACGGATCGCAGGCATATCCGCACCAGAATTGCCCAGTTAAACAGTGAATTGAAAGATATCGCGTCACGCCGCGAACTTTTACGTGAAAACAGAAACAAAACCGGGCTGCCTGTTGTTTCTATGGTGGGTTACACCAATGCGGGGAAGTCCACGCTGATGAACAGTCTTACCGGCGCAGGCGTTCTAGCCGAGGATAAACTATTTGCCACATTGGATACCACAACGCGCGCAGTTTCCCTGCCCGGCGGCGGAAAGGCCTTATTCATAGATACGGTCGGGTTCATACGGAAGCTGCCTCATCATCTGATTCAAGCCTTCCGGGCCACATTGGACGAACTCCGTTATTCCGATATACTGTTGCATGTAGTGGACGCCGCGAACCCGGATTGCGGGGATCAAATGAAAGTGGTCTATGAAACGCTGGATATATTAGGCTGCAAGGGTAAGCCGATAATAACGGCGTTCAATAAAACCGATCTGCCTGTTTCCTTTACGCCGCCGGACTCCGTCGCGCGCGCCGGCATAAACATATCCGCACTGACCGGCGGAAATAAAGACGCCCTGCTAAGTCAGATTGAAAAAATCACGCGGGACTTACGCAAAAAAAACACGCTCTTTATTCCTTACACCGAAGGGCGATGGGTTAAACTTATACATGATCGCTGTGAAATATCACACGAAGAGCATACGCCTGAAGGCGCCGTGATCGAGGCGTATTTGGACGATGAACTGGCCGGACGTTTAAAGGCGTATGTGGTGGACCATTGAACAATGAATATTTCACTTTCGCGGAACGCGTCGAGGCGTTCCTGACGGAAAAAAAGTCAAGGTTTATATCCGCCGGGACGGAAGTGTCGGCGGAGAGCGAGGCGGCGGCTTTTATTGAGGAACAAAGGTCATCATATAAAGAAGCCGGTCATTATGTTTATGCGTACAGGCTCTCTGATACCGAACGGTTCAGCGACGCCGGCGAGCCTTCCGGCACAGCGGGCGCACCGGTTTTGAACATCCTGAAAGCCGAGGGCATGAGGAACGCCATTATTGTCGTAACACGCTATTTTGGCGGCGTTTTGCTGGGAACAGGCGGATTGACCCGCGCTTACAGCCATTGCGCGAAGCTTTTGTTTGGAACCGGCAAGGTAATAAAAAAAGTCCGATGCCGAAAAATTTTCCTAGCGGCGGACTATGTTTTTTGGGGAAAACTTCAGTATTTTATTGGACGATCTGACGTATCCCTGACACGTACAGACTATACCGGGCGCGTGGATCTGGAACTGGTTGCCCGGGAAGAGACTATAAGGCGGTTCATACGCGAGATAACGGATTTGACAAACGGCCGCGCGGAAACGCGGGTATCGGAGAGCTTTTATTATGAGTACCCATTCTCCCAACGGGCGTAAACGCCACAGGGCAAAACCATTCCGTTCGCGGGCTTTAAACCCAGTTCTCCGCCGGATACATCGCCATTTTCAATAACCGAGCGCAGAATGTTTTCCGCCGTAACAGGCGAAAATCCGGTTGTATATGAATTTATCAGAAAGAACAATGGCGCGGCGGTCAGAATGGCGGCGCAGGCGGATACCAGCTCAAACAACTTGTCTTCTATTTTCCATACTTCACCGCCGGGCCCTCTGCCGTAGGAGGGCGGATCCATAATAACAGCGTCGTACAAGGCGCCCCGCCGCCTTTCGCGCAGTACAAATTTCAATACGTCGTCAGTTATAAAACGCAGTCTGTTTTCCGGAACGCCGGACAGAGCCGCGTTTTCTTTTGCCCACACATTCATGCCTTTCGCGGCGTCCACATGGGTTACAAACGCGCCGGCGCCGGCAGCCGCGGCAGTCGCGCCGCCAGTGTAGGCAAAAAGATTGAGGAGCCGGATCGGCTTTCCGCCTATTTTATTAATAATCCATCGCCAATTTACCGCCTGTTCGGGAAACAGGCCCATATGTTTGAAATCGGTCGGGCGGATCTTGAATGTGAGATCCTCCCAATTAATCCGCCAGGCGTTGGGCGCGCGCTTTTTTACCTCCCAAAAGCCGCCGCCCGAACGGCTTCGGAGGTAACGCATATGGCAGTCTTTCCACAGCGGGTTTTTTGTGTCCCCCGGCCAAATGATCCGCGGATCGGGGCGAGCCACAATAACATTGCCCCATCGTTCCAACTTTTCGCCGCGGTGCGTGTCCAGAAGTTCGTAGTCTTTCCATGTGTCGGGAATCAGCATAGGGTAAATCCTTTCCGGAAGAGGGTTCATTTATTATAACTCGATGTCTCTGCACTGTCAAAAAGAAACGCGGGCATTTTGTTCGATGGATAAGCGGCGGTTGTTTTTCTCGAGTATACCTGTTAAAGTAAGTAAAGCGTTTAAGCTATAAAAATCATTTAAGCTATAAAACGGGGGGGCTTTTTAATGAAAGGAAACGCGAATATATTTAGTGCGCGCGGTATTACGGCAATGTCTGTGCTCATTGCCATTCAGGTGGTGTTTGCGCGCTTTTTGTCATTTTCACAATGGAATATGAGGATTGGTTTCGCCTTTGTACCGCTTATTATAGCGGCTGTTATGCTCGGGCCCACAAGGGCCGCTTTTGTCGGGGGTATTTCGGATTTCGTCGGCGCGATGCTGTTCCCATCAGGCGCCTTTTTTCCGGGTTTTACGCTGACAGCGGCGTTAATGGGGCTGGTTTTCGGGCTGTTTTTATATAAAAGGCAAACGATGGCTCGTATAATAGCGTCGGTAGCTGTTAATCAGCTTATTTTGAGCTTGCTGTTAAACACTCTATGGATTTCCATACTATACGGTTCGCCGTTTCATCAACTCGTTGAACCCCGCGCTATACAATGCGCGGTTACTATACCTGTACAGATTGCCACTATTGGGGTTGTTACTAAAACTATAGGAGTATATCTGAAATATCACGCTCAGCAATACAGTTAAATAAGCCAGGCGCCGCCGCTTGCCCGGTCTGGTTAAACATTAGTGAATGTATTGACGCGTAAAATTCATTATGGTATACTTTTTATGGAAAGGTCATGATTGGCCTGATAATTTTTACAAAATATACCGTTGTCCAAGGGAAAGGTTTAGTGTATTCGTTAGTTTTTTGACAATGTTCGATGTATGTCGGTGAATTATTAATCTGAACTCTACGTGAATCAGAAAATTCGCGCACTGTTATTAATCTAAATGCGAAGCGGGAATTTTATCACATGAATAAATATGCAAACCGATGCATGGCGACATGCGTTCCGGGTATGGAAACCATAGTCGCCGCTGAAATAAAAGAATCTGTAAAGAGTGCAAACAATATGCGCTGTGTCCGGGGTAAAGTTGTTTTTGACTGTAACGCCCAAAATTTGGATTATAGCGGAATGAGATGTATAGATAACCTCTTCAAGCTGTTGTGTACATTTAAAATAGGCGGACATAAATCCGACCTGAAAGAGCTGGGCAAAAATATAGCGGCGATAGATTTTGAATCGCATAGCGCGCGGCCGCAGCGTGTTATCGTCAGCGCCAGCCGCAGCGGCAGGCACGCCTATTCGCGTTTTGACGCGGCGATCGAGGCCGAAAGGGGTTTAACTTCCGCCGGCGGCTTCATCCCGGGGGACGCGGCAAATCACGATTTAGCCGTGCGAATAGATATTACGGATGAAATCTGCGCTGTTTACAAACAATTGTCTTCGGCGCGGCTTCGTTTCAGGGGCAATGATTTTCAGACCATGCCGGGCGGCATTCGCCCGTCGGCCGCGCATTGTTTGATAAAGCTGAGCAGTCCGGGAAATAATGACGTTTTTTATGATCCGTTCTGCGGCGCGGGAACTATTCCCTTCGAGCGATCATACTACAAAAGCAAAAAAATCTTCGCCAGTGATATCAGTATGACCGCGGTAACCGCCGCGAGAACAAATTTAGAACAATCCGCGGTCGTATTCAAAGCGGACGCGGTTAATTCAACAATGAAAGACAAAAGCGTCAGCACTGTGGTAACCAATATACCTTGGGGCAAGCAGATAGCCGTGCCTGACGCGGAAGCGCTGTACTATCAGTTTATAAAGGAACTTTGCCGTATACTCACTGTGGACGGCAAAGCGTTGATCCTGACAGATCAGCGCGATCTGATCCATAAAGCCGGCGTCGAAAATGGAATGAACGTGGTTCAAATAGGAGAAATGAGCCTGCATGGATTGCATCCGTTCGTTTATCAGATTTTTCGGCCATAGCAGTAAGTGCCGGCGTACTCGAGCGTAAAGAGGGGGGATTATATGTTTGGAGATTCCAGGGTGTTATCGCCGCTGAAGATGTATCCATTCTTAAGCGCGGAATGGCGGAAGCTGTTTATAAAGCTCGTCTGGCAATACAAATGGATTTATCTGTTTATGGTTGCCCCCGCGCTTTCTTTGGTAATACTGTTCCGCTACCTGCCTATGCCCGGAATAATGCTGTCTTTCGAAACATTTAAGCCCTCTTTTGGAAAGTCCGGGCTATACAGCTTTCTGTTTTCCAGCGACTGGGTCGGACTCAAACATTTTCAGAGAATGTTTGTTGAGCCGGATTTCTGGCGGGCGTTTGGCAATACCATTATTATTTCAATCATGAAATTAGCGATAGGCTTCCCGTTTCCTATTGTTCTGTCTCTAATGATTAATGAGGTTCGCGTCAAAGGTTATAAGAGGGTTATGCAAACTGTATATACCTTCCCGCATTTTCTTTCCTGGGTAGTTGTTGCGGGTATAGCGCTTAATTTCTTCGGGGACTCCGGAGTGGTGAAGAAGGTCTCCGTTTTATTCCGGCCGGAACTGGCGAACAGTTGGAACTTTCTCTATAACGCTCACATCTTTCGAGGGTTTTTGGTTGCGCTTGATATTTGGAAAGAAGCTGGCTGGGGTACTATTCTCTATCTGGCCGCTATCGCCGGGGTCGATCAATCACTGTACGAAGCCGCCATTATGGACGGCTGCGGCAGGCTGAAACGCGTATGGTATATTACACTGCCCAGCATAGCGGGCATGATTATTATATTGTTCATTCTCAATATCGGCGGCATTATGAACGCCAACTTTGATCAGGTTTTTAACCTGTACAACGCGCCGGTATTTTCCGTGGGCGACGTTATAGATACGTACATATACCGTCTCTCGTTTCAATCCACAACCGTGATGGATTTCGGTTTTTCCACAGCGGTCGGGTCTTTAAAAACGATCATCAACTTCGCGCTGCTGATTTTCGCCAACGCCGCGGCGCGTAAAATGGGTTACGACGGCATCATGTAGGAAAGGGGTGAGCCGCGTTGACGGCGACTAAAAAAGGCCTTTACAGAAAAGAACCGCTTGATTACATACTTTTGGTTTTGCTCAGTTTGATCCTGATTCTTATTCTCTATCCCTTTTATAACGCGGTGCTCATATCTATAGTGCCGCAGAATGATTATGTCCGGGCGCCACTGATGCTCTGGCCCTCAAGGGTGGAATCCACAAATTACAAGTTTGTGTTTGATTCGCCGGTGTTGTTGCGCTCTATGGCCACATCCGCCGTTATGATGGTAGTTGGCGCCATTTATAACATGCTGCTGACGGTTTTGTTCGCCTATGCTATGACAAGGCCGATCCCGGGACGGAATTTCTTTCGCTTTATTATGGTGTTTACCATGTACTTTGGCGGCGGGCTAATCCCCTATTATCTGCTGATAAAGGCGCTTGGCCTGTTGGACAATTTCTGGTCGATGGTTCTGCCCACGGTAATTTCCGTTACATATATGCTCATTATTTCCAACAGCATGAATTCCGTGCCTTCCGAGCTCACTGAATCCGCGGCTATGGACGGGGCAGGTGAAATAAGGATCCTGTTTCAGATCATGCTCCCGCTGCTGTTGCCTATTCTGGCGACTTTTACGCTGTACTACGCTGTCGAGCGGTGGAATGAATGGTACTCCGCTATGCTGTTTATTAAAAGTGTGGATAAATGGCCTCTGCAGTACGCGCTGCGAAAAATTATATCCGACGCCAACTTTATTTCCACCCAGGCCGTAACTGGCGAATACCGACCGCCCACATATGGCGAGGGTATTAAAATGGCGTGTATTGTGGTTACTGTTTTTCCGTTAATGGCTGTTTATCCATTTTTACAGCGCTATTTTCTGACCGGTCTTACCGCCGGGGCCGTGAAAGGCTAGGAGCGGGTATTAAACAGTACGGCAAGACGAGTCCCTAAATCGGGCGCCCGTTTAAAAATATATTGTAGGAGGTTCTTATGAAGAAACGTTTACTGATTATTGTGTCCCTGGCTGTCGCGAGTGTCATGCTGTTCAGCGCCTGCGGCGCGAATAACAGCGGCGCGGCTCCAAGCGATCCCGTCGTGGCCGCGTCTGACGGCAATGCCGCCGCGTCGGAGAGCGCGGCCGCTGACAGTGGCGGAGAAGCGGCCGCTTCGGACGGCCAATATGAAAACCCGGGTTACGGGTACCCTGTCGGAGATTTTTCCGAACCCGTAACCATTTCCATGACCGTCTTGGACGCGGAGAAGACAGGAAATACCGCCAGAGACAAATGGCTGTTCGATCAGTTTAACATCAAATTCGAGCTTATCCCTGTCACCTGGGGCGACTGGCTTGAAAAAGTCCGCGTTATGGTCGCAGGCGACGATATCCCTGATATTCTCTGGTGGGATATGAAGATCAACCACACGGCGGAATTCCGCTCGTGGGCTCAGGCGGGCGCTTTCCGCGAAATCGGCGATACCGCGGCTTACCCCAATCTGCAGGCACTGCGTGAAAAAACGGTCTCTATGGAAAAAATGCTGACTGTGGACGGAAAGCTGTACGGCTGGTCTGCAAACCGCAATAACCCTGATTGGCTGGACAACGCTTATTACCCTATGTTCGCTTACCGCAGGGACTGGGCCCAGGCGCTCAATATGTATAAAGAAGGTGATCAGTACACCTGGGCGGAGGTACTGGCTATGATCGACGCCGTTAAGCAGCAAGATCCAAACGGTAACGGCGCGGGCAATACTTTCGGCATGGTCAGCGAAACATGGGCGTTTCCCGGCGTTTATATGTCTATTTTAGACTACAGCGAAACCCAGGACAGCTACGTGAAAGACGCGTCCGGCAAATATACGCCCTATTTTACAACCGACGCGTTCAGGCAGGAACTGAAATTCCTCGCCGACCTCTACCGCGGCGGTTATATATGGAAAGATCAGATCGCTATCAGCGGCAGCGAAGGTCTGGATAACTTCAAGGCCGGCCGCGCTTTTATGTATTTGGGCAACAACTCTCCGGATTGGTTCTCAGGTCAGTACGCCTCATGGGTTGAAACAGGCTCAATAGACAGCCCGGACGCCCTGGCGCCCATGATTATATTCGGCCCGGTGACCAACACACGGTTTACCTTGGTTCAAACGGAAGATTACTGGACTGTCGCCAACTTTTCACACAATGTGGATGACAAGAAATACGAGCGGATTCTGCAGTTGTGGGATTGGTATGCCTCGGAAGACGGGCGCGCTTACCGCGTATCCGGCATCCCCGGTGTGGATTACGAGAGGGTTTCCGATACTGACATCAATATACTGTGGACTAAGACCGCTGACGGCCTATATGACTCACCATATCGGGATACGGCCAATAACTTTGCCACGCCGCCCTGTTTGGTTCCAAGCCCTAACGAAGGCACGAACATGACCGGGTATAACGCGTTCGAAAAGATCTTCGAGTTTATTCAGACATCGCCGGACTACTTTGTGCGTCCGCTGAACTGGGATCTAAACACATTTAACGGCGAGCAGTTTAGCCAATACGGCTCGTTTAGTTCTGAACGGGACGAATTTATAAAAACTGTTCTGGCCTCCTCCGATGATGTGGATTCCATGCTGGATCAATGGCTCGGGGAGATGGCGCCGAAATGGGGGCCTGTGGCCGCCGAACTGGACGAACAGCTTAAATAGTATTATAATATATTCAGGAGGCGATATCTTGGCCAAACAATCTGTTCTGCCGCGCTGGCGCGGTTTTAACCTGCTGGGCGCGTTTGTTATGAGTTCACCCGGCCGTTTCGAGGAAGAGGATTTTCAGATTGTCAGCGATCTGGGGTTCGATTTTGTGCGTCTGCCGTTGAATTACATGTTTTGGATCAACCATAACGATCCGTTCGACATCAATGAGGAAAAAATATCCTGTGTGGATCAGGCCGTACGCTGGGGCGAGAAATACGGCGTACACGTAAATGTGGCGTTTCACAGGGGCCCCGGCTACTCTGTCGCCGGCGACAGGGTAGAGCCGTTTGATCTATGGCGGGATAAAGAGGCTTTGGACGCGTTTAAGTTGCATTGGGCCACATTCGCGAAGCGGTATAAGGGGTATGACAATAAAAAAGTCAGTTTTGATCTGTTAAACGAGCCGGCGGATGTAAGCCCTGAAAGGCATGCCCATGTTATGCGCGCCGCTGTAAAAGCTATCCATGAGCAGGATCCCGAACGGCTGATTGTGCTGGACGGTTTGAGATACGGCAATATACCCTTAGCCGACCTTGGCGATTTGGCGGCGGATCACGTAGCGCAGTCCTGCCGGGCGTATATACCTCATGGCGTAACCCATTATAAGGCTGAATGGGTGCGCGGCAGCAAAACATTCCCCGAGCCCGCGTGGCCGGGCGGATATGAGGGCGACGTTCTCTGGGATCGGGAGGCTCTTGAGAAGCATTACGGCGGCTGGGCGGCTATGGCTGAGAATTACGGCTTCGGCGTACACTGCGGCGAGGGCGGCTGCCATAACCGAACGCCTCATGACGTGGTTCTGAAATGGCTGGACGACGTACTGGACATACTGAAGGGATATAATATCGGTTATGCGCTTTGGAATCTGGAGGGCAGCTTCGGTATTCTGGATTCGGGCCGTGATGATGTGGATTATGAAGATTACCGCGGGCACAAACTGGATCGCCAGATGCTTAACGTGCTGCTGAAATACTGAACATCAAACGTTAACACGAAAAGGCGGGCCTGACGGCTCGCTTTTTTATATATTTAATTAAATACTTTTATCTTGAGAGGAGTACAATGAGTACACGCGTTGTATCCGCGAGAAACGCGGGATACCAGAAATTTGAGGTTCTGAAAACAAACAGGAATAAGCGGCACAGATACGGCGAATTTATTGTTGAAGGCGTCCGGAATATAAACGAGGCGGTAAAAAATAATTGGCGGATTAATTCTTTTATTTATTCATACGAACAGGAGCTTTCCGAGTGGGCTAAAGATATGCTTTGCGACATTAAAACAGAAGCGAATTACGAGTTGAGCGGCAATCTGATGAGTGAGTTAAGCGGAAAAGATGAGTCCTCGGAATTGATGGCCGTTATAAATATGCGAAGTAACGCGGAAAACGAAAAGGAACCGTCCGCAAATCCTATTTTCGCCTTATTTGACAGACCGTCGAATAAAGGGAATTTGGGAACGCTGCTGCGTTCGTGTGACGCGTTCGGCGTGGAGAAATTAATTATTACAGGGCACGCTGTTGATATTTATGAACCGGATGTAATCAGCGCCTCCATGGGTTCGTTTTTTAGAGCGCCGTTTATAAGATTGTCGGATAACGCCGCTATCGATAAGTACATAACAGATTTAAAGCAAAAGTATCCCCAGATGAGGATTGTCGGAACCACGTCACACATGGAAACAGATATATATAAAGTTGATATGACAGGGCCGGTTTTATTCTTAATAGGTAATGAAACTGACGGGTTAAACTGGCGTCTTAAGGAAATAAGCGATGTGATGGCGACCATACCTATGGACAAGCTGTCTTCCGCGTCGTCGTTTAATGTGAGCTGCGCCGCGACGGTTATGTTTTATGAAGCAAACCGGCAGCGGAGCGCGTAACAGAAGCCTGTCCAGTATCTTCAAAACAAGACAAGGCGCGCGCCTTGTCTTGTTTAAGAAATTATCTGTTATATCCAAAACGGACGCCCACAAGGAAACGCCATACATCGTCGCACGCTTCCAGTATATCCTCGCTCAGCGCGGCCCCTTCCAAAGACGCGATGTTCAGCCTGATCTGCTCCAGCTTGCTTACGCCGCTGATGACGCTGGTGACGCCGGGACGGCTTACGCACCACTTCATGGCAAGTTCAAGGATGCTGACGCCATGCCGCGCCGCAATCTCCGTAAGCTTTTCCACAGCGGCAAAATTCTCGTCTGACCAGTATCGCTGATAGTACGTTTCATTGTTGGCGAAGCGCGTGTTTTCAGCGGGCTTGCCCGGCTTATGTTTTCCGGCCAGAAGCCCGCCCGCGATGGGGTTGTATACCGCCATGCTCAGATCATGCGCCTGCAGAAAAGGAATAAGTTCAGTTTCCACGCCTCGGGTAATGACATTGTAGACATTCTGCGATATGACCGGCGCTGCATACCCCCGCTTATCGCATACCGCCAACATATCAGCCACCTGCCAGGCGGCAAAATTACTCACGCCCACATAGCGTATCTTCCCGGCCTTTACAAGACTATCCATCGTCTCCAACGATTCCTCGATTTTGGTCTCGTAATCCGGGGAGTGCATATAGTACAAGTCGATATAATCCGTATTCAACCGGTTCAAGCTGGCATCCACGGCGGAAACAATACTGCGGCGCGAAAGCCCCTTGTCAAAGGGATTGTCCCCCATTTGGCCACAGACTTTTGTAGAGAGGAAAATCCTGTCACGCCTTCCCTTCATCGCCTTGCCGACGATGCGCTCACTTTCCCCTTGGTTGTAGACGTTCGCGGTGTCCCAGAAGTTTATGCCATTATCATAGGCATAATTCATGATGGCGAGGCTATCGGCTTCGCTTGTCTGGCCGCCGAACATCATCGCGCCAAGGCTCAGCGCCGATATTTTCAGACTTGTGCCGGATAAATTGTTGTATCGCACGGTTCTCCTCCTTTGAGAATGGGCGCCGCCGTGACGCGGCGGCGCCCTGAAACATGAAAGCGAAAAAAGCGCGTATAAGCCCGTGTAAGTGCGTATAAGTCCACCGGCCAAAACCGCATGAACACGGATTTTTCACATTTTCCCGCGTATCGCGTCATAACTCCGCATAAGTTGTTTTTGGAAGCCCGGTCACCATTTTGGCGCCATTTCACCGACCAAAATTCAAGGAGGATGTTATGACAAACGCATTGACCGACAAGGGTATTATACTCCCCTCCGGCCAAATCAACAAGGACAAGATTAAAAACTGGAGGGATGAAAACGGCGACAGCATACGAGAGCTTGGCTTTTTCAGTTGGTGGCGCGAGCCGGACTTCCGAGATGATTACCGCGAACTATGGAAACTGGAGCAAATATTATCCTCTCCCGGACGGACGCAGCGATTTGAGTTGCTGTCTATTTGGCGATTAGCGCGAGACGAAAGCTACATGAAGTGGACGGCAGCCCTGCTGCCGAAAGTGTGTCAAATTACCTTTTTCGGTATGGAGGATAATACGGATTGGGGAATACGCCGCAAAGGGGCGTTCCGTGATAGTCTGTTAGCAAGCGAACGACTGATTGAAGCCGGTATATCACCGCGTTGGCAGTTGTTTATTACAAAACGCTGCTTGCGCGAACTGAGCGATTTTCTGCGATTGATATATGAGCTTGAGCTCCACAAACGCTGTGAAGCTATCGGTGGGAAGTTTGAAGTATTCTTTGGAGTAATGTCGCCCGAAGGCAATGGTTACGATCTGGTGGACATCCTCATTGACGAGGATGATATTTCGTTGATACCACGCGGGTTGATTGATATTAACAGAGACAGCATAGAAAGGCTTGGGCAGCCGGAATACGCTCTGCTTGAAGCAATGCGGCACGACAATTCACCGCCAAACACAAGCGCGAATGTATCAAGTGTATCGGTCAGCGCGGCGGGGTACGGATGTCGTGCGCCAAGCCGGAAATTGCGCTCCATCTTCTCGGATTCGCGCAGCTTCCCCTCGTAGCCGTCCACAAGCGCGTTGATCTCCGCCGCCAATTCCACCGCCGGTGAATTCACGTTGTCAACATATACGCGCCTGTTATATCCCGCGTTCTCCGGGATTTCCCGAAGTTGTTCGATTAGTTTTTTGATTTGACGCCTGCCGATCATTGCGTCACTCCGCAAGCCTGAAGCCCACGCCCCAGACTGTCTTGATATGGTTGTGTGGCGAGTGCCCGGCAAGTTTTGCCCGAAGATTACTGATATGGACGTTCACGGTTTTGTCGTCGCCGACATACGCGCCGCCCCAAACGCTTTCATATATTTAGGCTCGTGTAAACACGCGCTTTGGGCTTGCGACGATCAGGGCGAGAATCCGGAACTCGCGGAGCGTCAATGGCAGTACGGCGTCTCCGACTCTTGCCTCGTAAGTATCGGGCGATAGTGAAATGTCGAGGTATGACAGACAGCGCCATATCATCACGTCCGGTTTCCGCGTAGTCTGATACGCGCCGGAGCTGCGCTTTTACGCGGGCGAGCAGTTCATCCACGTCGAAGGGTTTGGTGATATAGTCGTCCTCGCCGAGGGCGAGCAAAGCGAGCTTGCTCTCCTTATCCACGCGGGCGGACAACACGATGACGGGGACGGTGTTGTCACGACGCGCCTCCTCCAAAACCTCCTCGCCGCTTTTTCCGGGGAGCATTAAGTCGAGAATGACGAGATCGAAACCGCCTTCGGGCAATAATAGGCTTGCCTCGCTGCCCGAAAACGCGCTTTGGGGACGGCAGCCCGCCCCCGTAAGCGCGTCGGAGAGTAAGCGGTTTATCGCCGCGTCGTCCTCAACGATCAGGATTTTTTCATCCAAATACCGAAACCTCCCGTTTTACTTTATATCTTCTTTCGAGAACACAAAGCATCCTATCGTGGCGGCGGCGACAGTCCAAGCGACGCTTACGGCAAAACCGAGAAGGAAGTTCTCGTTCTCCGCGCCTATGGCGTAGTTCGGAAAATATTGAATCAAATACTGATATTTGCCGCCGGCTATCATCGCGATGTAGTTCGGACCGACCGCCAGCGCCATTACCGTTATAAAGTTCAGGATGATGGATAGGGCGGGGTCACAGCTCAAAAATGCGAGCATCAGGAATATCGAGGCGTAGGGCAGATGAAGGAGAATCGCTTTGCCAACGTAAACCGCCCAAAGAAGGAGGGCTTCGCCCAAAGCCGCGCCGCCCGTGCCGGACACAATGAAGCAAATAACGCCGACGCCGAGTGATACAGTCAGCAGTATAAATGTGGAAATGACTGACGCGGCAAACAAGCCGGACAAATAAACGGAGGTTCTCGATCTGCCGATACCGGCGGGGAGGCGAATCGTTCCATTTGTAAATTCGGAAGCGCAGAACAGCCCGACGGCGAAGAGCGACGCGATTTGCCAGAAAAGCCAAACCCGACCGACGTTCAATACGACGGAGTCCTGCACGAAAATGGCGCCGCTTCTCATATACGCGCCTTGAGATTGAATTGCCGCCAGAAACAGACAGGCGAACGCGGTGACGTACAGCATCCCGCTGCGAACGATGCAGTCGTCGACAGCGAATTTTTCGCGGAGAAGGGTCATGACCTGCCCGGGCTTGTCGGAAACGATTCTCATATATTTCCGCGATTCCCGCGCAAGGTCTGACACCTCCGTTGGTCAATATGTCCCCATTGTACAGCGCAAGATTTAAGAATTCGACCATGAAAATATAAAGAAAGTATAAAGGCGTTGTCTTCGCTTCCCGTAGGCGGCGCGAAAAAATACTATTTTAAAATGTTGTCTGATCCGGGTCGAATGAATATCCGACAACACCCTTCATATCGGCAATAAACCGCACATCCGCCGCATCCAGTTCAAACCCGAAAACATCGGCGTTTTCCCTGATACGGGCGGGCGTTACCGACTTGGGCAAAGGCAGGTATCCGCGTTGTAAACTCCAGCGGATACAAATTTGCGCGATAGATTTTCCGTATTTCTCCGCCAGCGCCTTCATTTCCGGCACTTCAAAGATTTTACCCACGCCCAACGGACTGTACGCCTCCAGCAGCATATTCTTGGAGCGGCAGTAGTCAACCACCTCATCCTGTGTATCGCCAGGGCACAACCTGATCTGATTGACCATGGGGGCAATGACAGCCGTTTTCATCAGCTCGTCAATGTGATGCGGACGAAAATTACTGACGCCGATAGAACGGATACGCTTAGTTTTATACAGTTCTTCAAACGCTTGCCATGTGCCGGCGTTCGCCTCCCGCCAGTTATCGCGAAACGCAACGGGATTGGGCCAATGGATCAGAAAAAGATCGAGATAATCCATATCAAGTTTTTTCATCGTTTCCTCGAAAGCGGCAAGGGTTTTATCATAACCATGTTCACTGTTGTTCAACTTGGATGTGATGAAAAGCTTCTCGCGCGAAACGCCGCTTTCCTTTACGGCAGCGCCTACGCTTTCCTCGTTGCCATAGCCCTGCGCAGTATCAATGTGGCGGTAGCCCGCCGCAATGGCTTCTTTTACGGAAGACACACATACGTCTCCGTCCGGCGTTTGCCAGGTGCCAAAGCCTATGCAGGGGATCTCCACTCCATTGGAGAGTTTGTGGCAATCGGTCAATGATTTCATTGTCATTCCTCCTCGTATAATAACAACCTTCATTCTATAATAACAACCTTCAGTCCATATCAAGGTGCATCTTTGAAGTTGGAGGCCAAAATATACGGTCAATTTCGGCCCAGTCCTCGCTGCTAATATCGACATCCAGCGTTTTTACATTCTCTCGTACATGAATCGGAGAACCGGATTTGGGTATCGCTATCACGTCAGGTTGACGGAGTACAAAAGCAAGCAAAAGCTGCATGACGCTGATACCGTATTTTTGCGCGATAATCGCGAGGGTCTTGTCTTTCGATAGATTTTGGTTCATTCTTCGCAGGGAACCGGCTTGCGCCAAAGGGCAGTAGGCCATTACCGCGACATTGCGTTCTTGAAGCCAGGGAAGCAAATCAAACTCAATGCCGCGTGAACCCAAATGATAGAGCACCTGATCGACAGCACAATTTTTCCCATTTGGAACCCTCCATAGTTCTTCCATATCCGCGACGTCAAAATTGGACACGCCCCATCTTCTGACCTTTCCGGCCTTCACAAGCTCCTCCATACACGCGGCCGTTTCCTCCAAAGGAATTGCCCCGCGCCAATGCAGGAGATATAGATCCAGATAATCCACACGCAAACGCTTGAGAGAAGCTTCACAGCTATTAAAAATATTCCCCCTGCCCGCGTTATGCGGATAGACCTTTGACACAAGAAGGTAATCTTCACGCTTGCTGCCCTTGAGCGCTTTCCCGATTAATATTTCAGATCGTCCATCACCATACATCTCGGCGGTATCAATCAGAGCCGCTCCGAGGCTGACGCCGAGGCGCAGGGCTTCTGTTTCCTCGCTCTCTCTGCGGGGATCGTCACCGATATGCCACCCTCCCTGTCCAAGGACAGGGAGGGGCAATCCGTTCGCTGATACTGTTCTCATAAGGATTTCCTCTCGATCGCTTCGCTGACCTTAAGGCTGGCCCCGCCAAGTCTTCTGTATTTCATCCGCATATTTATTTTACATTCATGCCGCCTTCAACCGGGAGGTTAACGCCAGTGATATAGCCTGACCGCTCAGACGCCAGATAAAGGATAGCGGACGCAATGTCACCGGGCTCGCCCAAGCGCTTCATCGGTATGGCTTCAGCGCCAGATTGATATTGATCCATATTGAAGTTTTTGTTACCCGCGTTCCAGCGTGTATTTTGGATTACGCCGGGAGAGACGCTGTTTACGCGGATTTTAGGGGACAGCACATTGGCAAGGCACTTAGTCAGGTGAATTATTGCCGCCTTGGACACCGAATAGGGAATAGAACTGCCACGCGGCAGCATGCCCGAAACAGAAGCCAGGTTCACGATGCAAGAGCCTTCCGGCATGACCTTTGCGGCTTCGCGGCAACAGAAAAAGATACTTTCGACATTTGTTTTATACAAAACATCCCAGATGTCGGCGGTAGCCGCGTCCAAATCGTCAAAGGGGATAAAGCGCGTGATACCGGCGTTGTTAACCAGTACATTCAGACCGTCCATCAGGCGCGCAGCCTCGCGAATAAGCGCGGTCGCGGCGGCTTCATCGGAAACATCGGCTTTCACAAGGAATCCTCTGCCACTGGCGGCTTCTACCAAGCGAAGGGTCTCCCGCGCCTCTGCCTCGGAACTGTTGTAATTGATGGCTACTCGCGCGCCCTGCTTAGCAAAAGCCACAGCGGTCTCGCGCCCGATCCCTACGGACGCGCCTGTCACTAAAACTTTTTGCATAGACTTGCCTCCCTCTCTAAAGCTAAAATGTAGGTAAAGTTAAAATGTAGGGTATGGCTTTATCTCCATATCCTACATTTCTATTTTTAAGGCTTTTTGTTTTTTTATTTCCTTGCTTTTATTTCCTTGTTTTTTTTTAGCCTGAGCCATCCGGGGCTCGAACCCGGGACACCTGGATTAAAAGTCCAGTGCTCTACCAACTGAGCTAATGGCTCATGCGGGTGGATGATGGGGCTTGAACCCACGACATCCAGAACCACAATCTGGCGCTCTGCCAACTGAGCTACATCCACCAAACAACGTATCTGAAGGGATTCGAACCCCCGACCCACGGCTTAGAAGGCCGTTGCTCTATCCTGCTGAGCTACAGATACATAACAGGCGGCAGGAAAAATCACATCGGGGTGACAGGATTTGAACCTGCGACCTCCTGATCCCAAATCAGGCGCGCTAGCCAAGCTACGCTACACCCCGGAATTTCTCAAAATAGGCTTGGGCGCAACGCCATACAGTCTACTTTAACAATTTTTAACCCCCGCCTAACCGACGGGGGTACAGGTTTACCATTCATTATACCATCAAAACTGAATACAGAAAAAGGAAAGAAAGAGGTCAAGCCCTCGGCCTATTAGTACGGGTCAGCTGAACGTCTCACAACGCTTACACATCCCGCCTATCAACCTTGTA
>JAITDJ010000224.1 GCA_031282635.1 Clostridiales bacterium | reverse complement strand
AGGCTTGGGCGACGGCGCCGTTACAATCAATTATCACTACACCGGCGGGTTTGCCGCAACGCCGGAAGCGCAGGCCATGGCCGCTTCCTGGTACAATGACGGCATTGAGGTTATCTTCGCGTGCGGCGGAGCGGTAGGCAACTCCGTAATGGCCGCCGCCGAGCAGGCTGACAAAAAGGTTATTGGCGTGGACGTGGATCAAAGCGGCGAATCGGCGACGGTCATTACGTCCGCGATGAAAGGGCTGGGCGTTTCTGTTTATGACTGCATAAGAGATTTTTATGACGACAAATTCCCGGGAGGCCAGAGTCTCGTATTTTCAGCGAAGAATCAAGGAGTCGAACTGGCGATGGACACCGCGAAGTTTACAAAATTCACTCAAGCCGATTATGACGCCATTTACGCGAAATTGGCTTCCGACTCCATCACTATCGCGGGCAACGCGGATAGTTCCAATACGCCGATCGAATTAGGAGGTTTGCCTGTAACCGTAGCGACAGTAACTGAAATCAACTAAGAGCGGTCAGCGTAACGCCGCGGATCGCGGTAACGGCGATGTGTCGCTTTGCGCAAGCCCTCCTTGGCCCGCTTGCGGCCTCCGGCGCCCCGTGAAGCGGCGTTTCCTCCTCTCTCCCGCTCCTGCACAGGCAAGTGAAAATCGGGCATTTGCGTTGACGTTACGCGAATGCCCGATTTTGTAACCCCCTATCATGAAAGGCGGGCTGGTATGGATTATATTATTGAGATGCGCGGTATCACCAAGAAATTTCCCGGCGTAATCGCGAATGACGGCATAAATCTGCAATTGAAAAAGGGCGAGATTCACGCGCTGCTGGGCGAAAACGGCGCCGGCAAATCCACGCTGATGAGCGTGCTGTTTGGACTTTATCAACCTGAAGCCGGCGAGATTCTGAAAAACGGAGAACTCGTACGCATTCACGGCCCGAATGACGCCACCCGCCTGGGTATAGGCATGGTGCATCAGCATTTTAAGCTGGTGCATAACTTCACGGTGATGGAGAATATCATACTGGGCGTGGAAACCGTAAAAAATGGCTTGCTGAGTATGGCCGGCGCGCGGAGCCAGGTAATGGATATTTCTAAAAGGTATGGCCTTGACATAAACCCCGACGCCTATATACAGGATATTACCGTAGGTATGCAGCAAAAAACGGAAATATTGAAGATGCTCTACCGCGAAAATGAGATACTCATCTTCGACGAACCCACAGCCGTACTTACACCGCAGGAAATCAACGACCTGATGAAGATCATGCGGGGGTTAGCCGCGGAAGGCAAATCTATTCTGTTTATAACCCATAAGCTGAATGAGATAAAGGCGGTAGCCAATCGCTGCACCGTGCTGCGCAAGGGTAAATATATCGGCACGGTGGACGTCGCCCCCGCCACCAAGGAAGAGTTGTCCGAGATGATGGTTGGGCGGAAGGTCAGCCTGAATGTGGATAAGCCGGATCGTGAGCCCGGAAAGACAGTACTGGATGTGAAGGGCCTGACCGTCAGGAACAAGGCGACCGGAAAGAATTCCGTGGATAACATAACCTTTCGGGTTCGAGAAGGCGAAATCGTGTGTATCGCCGGGATCGACGGAAACGGCCAGAGTGAGCTGGTGTACGCCCTGACCGGCTTAATATCCGCAGAGACCGGAACCGCGAGTCTGGATGGAAAGGATATAAGCCGCGAAACCATCCGGCGGCGCGGCTTGGCGGGTATGGCGCATATTCCCGAAGACAGGCATAAACACGGCCTGGTTCTGGATTACCCGTTAGCGTATAACTTAGTTTTACAGCGTTATTTTGAACCAAGATTCCAGCATAACGGTTTTCTGAAATACAATGAGATTTACGGCTACGCCAAAACGCTGATAGACCGTTTTGACATCCGCAGCGGCCAAGACGCGGATACCATGACGCGCAGCATGTCCGGGGGCAATCAGCAAAAAGCGATCATCGCCCGGGAAATAGACAGGAACCCCAAGCTGCTGATATCGGTTCAGCCTACACGTGGTCTGGACGTAGGCGCTATTGAATACATACACAGCCAGCTGGTGGCTGAAAGAGACAAGGGAACAGGTATTTTACTGGTATCGCTGGAATTGGACGAAGTGCTGAGCGTCAGTGATCGGATTTTGGTTATTTATGAAGGCCAACTAGTCGCCGAGCTTAACCCGCGTGAGGTTTCCTATCAGGAAATCGGCTTGTACATGTCAGGCTCGAAAAGGAGTGCCGTCGGATGAACAGCCGTCTGAAAAATTTTTTGAGCATAACTACTTCCGCCAGTGTATTGTCGTCTTTAATGGCCATTATCGTTGGTCTGCTGGCGGGCTTTATAGTACTGCTGATCAGTAACCCGCCTCAGGCGCTGGGCGCGTTTGGAACCATTCTGTCCGGCGGGCTGAGTGACAGAAAAAATATGGGCCAGGTACTTTACACCGCCACGCCTATACTTATGACGGGGCTTTCCGTGGGATTCGCCAGCCGGACAGGATTATTCAATATCGGCGCCTCAGGCCAGTTTATCGCCGGGGCTTACTGCGCCGTGCTCGTCGGCGTAAAGTGTACGTTCCTTCCGGGTCCGCTGCTGTGCCTAGCGGCGCTTATCGCGGCTTTTCTCGCGGGGGCGCTTTGGGGCAGCGTTCCGGGGATCCTCAAAGCATACCGCAATGTTAATGAGGTTATTTCCTGCATTATGATGAATTACATCGGTACGTATCTGGTGAACTTTCTTATTGAACGGACGGTGTTTGACTCGCTGAAGAACCAGTCCATGCGCGTCGCGGGCAACGCCAATATGCCCAAGCTGGGCCTGGATCTGCTGTTTTGCGAGGGCAATAATGTATCCAGCGCCAACAGCGGTATCCTGCTGGCGATCATTACGGCTGCGGCCATTTATGTATTGCTGGAAAAAACGCAGTTCGGGTTTGAGCTGAAAGCCTGCGGCTTCAATAAAGACGCGGCGCGCTACGCGGGAGTCAGCGAAAAGCGCAGCGTCATATGCTCTATGGTAATAGCCGGCGCTATGGCCGGCTTGGGCGGCGCCCTGCTGTATCTGGCGGGTTCCGGCAAGGGTATAGACGTGCTGGACGTACTTCCCAATGAGGGGTTTAACGGTATACCTGTCGCCCTGCTGGCGCTCAATAACCCCATAGGCGTTATTTTCGCGGCTCTGTTCATAGCTTACCTGAACGTAGGCGGGTTCTCTATGCAATTATTCAATTTTCCCCCGCAGGTTATAGAAATTATTATATCGATTATTATTTATTTCAGCGCGTTCTCGCTGGTATTAAAAGGAGTCATAACGTCGATCCGCGGAAGTGGTGTTGTCAAATGACCGTTATTTACTTCCTGGTTCAACAGACCATGATGTTTTCTATCCCGCTGTTAATTGTGGCTCTGGGCGGTATGTTCTCG
>JAITDJ010000088.1 GCA_031282635.1 Clostridiales bacterium | reverse complement strand
CAGGTTTCCGACGTTTGGCAGCTCCATAAGGCTGATATACGCCGTAAAGGAGAAGAAGCGGGAACAAAACTGGTGTTCCCCATGATTCTGTCATTAGTTTCAGTTTTATTGCTGGTTATATACCCTATATTTACATCATTGGATTTTTGATATATAAATGAAAGGGGCGATGATCGTGAAGCCGTGGCTGAAAGATTTTTTTCAAAGTGAAGACGGCCTTGCTAATGTAGAACTGACGGTATGGATTTTGGCTATCGCGATTATTATATTAATTAAGTTTGAAGGTGAAATATCCGCCGCGCTTAAGTCGATTTATTCTATTCTTGAAACAAAAATCAATGCTGTATTATAGCGTGCGTTTGTACCAGGGGTTTATCCGAATTATATTCCGGGTTCTATTCTAGATTTTATAAAATATATAGGAGGGGTTTGTGTATGATGGCGTTAATAAAAGAATTTTGGCGGGAAGAAGACGGGCTGCAGACAGTGGAACTCGTATTGATCCTGGTGGTTTTGGTGGGCTTAGTCGCCGCTTTGCAAAGTCAAATAACCGGGTGGCTGAATGAGGCTATGACAAAAGCCAGCGACCTGATCGACAAGATTAACTGATACTCTGAAATATGCGTGTGACGGACGCGCTGAGCCAATGAACTATTATTGTGGAGAAGAGGGTTAATATGAAAACATACGGCGGACTAAAGGCTAGTATTACAGTTGAAACAGCGTTAGTGCTGCCAATTGTATTCAGCGCTATGTTTGCCGTGCTGTTTATTGTATTGGTTATGTATCAAAGCGCCGCGCAATTGGCGGTTATGAATCTGAACGCCCAACATATCGCAAATGATCTATCAGAGACTGCTAAAGACAAGGCCGGCGTTTATGACTTACAGAATAATCCTGTTTATGTCAGAAAAAAGTTTATCAATGACAATAATTTATTAGATAGTGTTAATGAGGTTTTAGACAGAATTCACATATTAAAGCTAACCGCAGATTCCTTATCCGCCGACTTGGGGGTATCCGTAATAATACGGGGGAAACTGACAGCCAGCACATTTTTCGGTATTAACGCCGTAACGGTAAACTCACGCGGGATTGCTTCCATTATAAATCCTTCCCAGTACATCAGGGAAACTGACGGCAAATGCGCGATACTAACCACCCGGCTCGCAAACACTGATTTTATCTGGGATGATGATTTAAAGATATTTTTATCGGCATATACGGCGGATCTTTTCACGAAAGGGACGTTCCCGGAATGAAGCGGTATTATCAATCATCAATCACTGTATTCTTATGTTTAATGTTTTTAATATTTGTCTTAATAATATCGGCCGCAATCGACTTTACACGTCTTTTTATTGCAAGGGCGCAGATTGCGCGGGCCGTGAATTCCGCCGCGTTATCTGCGCTGGCTGGTTACAGCGAACGCTTGAAGTCGCAATATGGGCTTCTTTATATAGACAGAGAGCCCGCAAAAATAAAAGAGGATATAAGAGAATTAATTCTGACCAATTTGAACCCGCCGGAAGACGTTGACGGGTTGCGTCTGTTTAAATATATTATAGATAAGGACGACCCTGAAGCCCTGGTGATCAACAAAAGCGGCCCGCTGCCGCTTTCCGATACGCATATACTTAAAACTCAAATACTGGAATACACAAAATATTTAGCTCCTTTAGACATTAGCTTGGAAAACTATTATGGGCGCCTTGTTTCGGGGGAAAATTCCGATCAGTTTAATGAACTCACAGAAAACTTTAAGAAATCATTTAATATTGTCGATTTTATTGAAAAACAAGTGGATCTGGATATGGCTGTTAATCAGTTATTTAAGAAATGTATGGATGTTTACGAAGGAGTATATGGAGGGATTTATTATAATGAGGATATCCCTTACGTAAACCGGATAAAAGAACCGGGATGGGTTTTTCCGTCCAACGCCGGCGGTTCGGGTTTGCAAAACATTTTGCCGGACGCTTCCGAGCTTAGTTTGTACTCGGAAAGGTTAGAAGATACAAGTGAAATAATTGACTCGTGCAAACAGCGAATATCTGAAATCACACAGACGTTGATCGCGGATTTAAGGAATAATAAGTTAGAGGTCTTTGAAAACTATCTTGACTATGCGGATAATAATGATTCTTTTTATGATGGCGTTGTTCAGGAAGCAAGAGATAAGCTCAACTTTTATAAGGACATGTTAGGCATAATAGAGGCGGATCTTTCAGATTACGCAGATCTGTCCAATTTGTTGAGCAGGGATAAAACGCGTATAGATAATCTTTTCAATACGATAAATGATATAATAAATGGCAATACCGGTTTAGCGCAGCGATATGACGATATAATCCTTGAATATGAGGAAGCGGATCCTGACTTGATTTATTCCGTTAACCCCAATAATTCGTATGGCGGATATATCAGTGAATTTGACGCGGCTTCATCGGATGCTCTGCTTGAGATTAATAGAGATATCAGTTATACAAAAGTTAAAAGGCTGGTTACGGAGGAAGTAATGTCAGATTTTTTTAATTATGACATTATCCAAAGCGCGGGGGCGCCTGGATTAACTATATCAAGCCGGGCGGATGATAATATATTTTCCGGATTTACGGGTTTATGGGAAGGGATTAGTTTCAGCCCGCCTTTTACTGATTCAGTGGGCGGGCTTATTGCGGCGATAGACGCTCTTTCGGTTACAGACACAGCGGATCCGCATTACAATAGGTTTATAATAGATCACGCTTCTGCCGCTGAAATAGTCCGATGCTTCAGCGAAATATTAAGAATCGCCGACTTCGCCGATACCATAATGGTTTTAACAAAAGATTGGATCGATTCCGGCAATGTGTCTTCGGATTTGCCGCTTGAACAATTTTTGATTAATTATTACAGTATGAAAACATTTAAATCATTTACAGCGACACTGGATCCTACCAAGCAAAAAAGGAATCTGGAGGGAGAGCTCCTCAGCGGCCTGACGGATCACCGGGATTTAACTTATGAACTCGAATATTTACTAATGGGGGCGCCCGATGAGAACGCCAGCTCGAAATACGCCGGCTTGACGCTTTATGGAACAAGAATGGCTGAATGCCTTTCGTATATGCATACGAATACAGACGCCAAGAAAGCCGTATATTTTGTCACTAAAATGATTTGTGAAGAACTTCCGCAGCTGCGACCGTATTTTACAGAGATTAAAGAAGCGGTCGCGATATTTCTGGCCGCGTCGGAAGCGGCTGTTGAATACAAAGCGTTGAAATCGGGAGGTTCCGCGCTTATTCTGAAAGCGTCGGGAGAAGCGTCCGCGGACGATTTTTTCTATTTAAACAAATTTACGAGCGGCGGCTTATCGGACGGATTAACCGAGATTATGGAAAACGCTGTTAATGACACGCGGATTAAAGCCTTGGCGCCGGCGGAACCCGTGGACGTCCATTTGAGAACATCCGAATTCAATTACGACGCGCATCTGATGATGCTGCTTTTCGCGGAGTCAAATGAAACAAAGATACAGCGCATTCAAGATATAATCCGTTTTAACCAGTCCGAGGGG
>JAITDJ010000064.1 GCA_031282635.1 Clostridiales bacterium | reverse complement strand
CCAGTCGATATCCTCGGCGGGCGTTCCTTCCTCCGCCTCGGTTTCAGTTATCGGCATTGGTTCCGCGTTTATCTCCGGCTCCGCGTTTTGTTCCGGTTTTTTATCCCGCGTTTCACCCTTATTAACCTTGTCTGGTTTATACTTCATGCAATCGCCCTTTCATTAGCCGCCTGACAGCGCTTTAATAACCGCGTTTATATGTTTTAATATACCGCTTAGAACAGATACCGCCTGTGAATAATCCATACGCTTGGGCCCGATAACGCCGATGGATCCGAAATTCTGCCCGCCTACGTTATAATTAGCTTTTATAACGCTGCAATCCTCTAACAGCGCCAAGTTATTCTCCGCGCCTATAACCACCTGAATCTTTTCAGAGTGATTCTTCCCTAGCAGCGTAATCAGCATATCTTTCTCTTCCAGCGCCTGAAACATGGCCTTAGCCTTTCCAACATCGCTGAACTCAGGAAAACTTAATATATTTTTTACACCGCTGGTATATATCTGCACGTCGTCCTCGGCTTGAATAACATTCACCACCGCGTGCAGCACGGCCATTACAGCATCTTTATTCTCACCCGCCGAAGCGGCCAGCCGGCTCACGGCTTCGGCGTCAATATCCTCAAACGAATAATCGCGCAGGTTATCATTTACAAGCTTGGAAAGCTTTTGCAGGGTTTCCTCGTCAGGCGTGTTATCCATATAAATAATATGATTCTTTACGACCTTACTGTCCGTCACCAGAACCATCGCAAAAGAACGCTCATCCACAGGCACGAACTGAATATGCCGGATACGCGTCTTCTTAACCGTGGGCTCCGAAACAATAGTCGCGTAGTTTGTAAGCAGCGCTATCGCGCGCGCGGTTTCCTGCATCATGTAGTCAATCTGATTTATATTACTGGCTATAACACGTCGCAAAAATCGCGCCTCTTCTTCGGTGAGCTCGCGCCGGCGCATAAGCCGATCAACATACAAGCGATACCCTTTGTCGGACGGGATACGCCCGGCGGAAGCATGCGGCTGAATAATAAATCCCATATCCTCAAGGTCGCTCATCTCATTACGGATTGTCGCGGAACTTATGCCCAGATCGTATTTCTTCGCGATAGTCCGCGAACCGATTGGCTCGGCCGTTTCGATATAGTCATTTATAATCGCTTCCAGGATTTTTATCTTTCTGTCGTTCAACACCATGAACTTCACCCCCGAAGCTGTTAGCACTCACTTTTATTGAGTGCTAACTACTCTTATAAAATAACACTTGACAGGTCTTCTGTCAAGTGGATCCGAAAAAAATGTTAAGCGTTTGCCGCTATTTTATACCGCGCAAAACTCGCGGCGAGGCGCGGCGCCGCAGCCGCGCCAAAAACGGCAATCCAAACAGCATGGGGTATAGAGCCGTAAAGGGGTAAATATACCGCCCGTACGCAAGCGGGCCGAGCATTACAGTGAACAATAACGCGGCCAGTGGCGCCAGTGTTATCACCAGCCCGTTATTTTTATATATTAGTATTCCACCCAGTAGTATCAGCAGCCAGAGCGGAAAAGCAACAGACATAAATGTAACCAGTATAGGGGTTTTGGAAATATTGCCCTCAAACCTGGCAAAACTTTCATAATAGTCTAAAAGAAACGGAATTTTGGATTTGCGCTCAAATAGAGGATCAAAATCTGTGTTAAAGGACGTTTCAATATACCTGCGCTGAACGGACGGGTCATTTATAAAGGCGTCTATGTACCAAAACCCCATGCAATTTGACAGAAACGCGGAGGTATAGCCTACAGGATACCTAACGCCTATACGCAGCCATGTAAAAATAACCCTCCCAGGGTTGTTTTTTAAGGTCTCCTCATTCAGCCGTCCTTTAACAGGATCTGCGTAACGGGGGCTGTATTCGGGTATGGCGTACTCCGGCAGAATGTCATAAATATCCGCCAAATCTTTTTCGCTCAGGCTGTCTTTATGATGGGTAACAACATAAGCCAGTTGCTGGGCAAGGAAAGGAAATGTCTCTTTTACAGGGCCTTTCCAGACATGGAGCGCCGATATAAGAATAGCGTTGTATATTATATGCAACGCTGCGACAGCCAATAGTAAAGCGGCGGTTTTCAGCCAAAATTTCTTAAAACAAAAAAGTAACGCCGGAATGCAGATCAGAAATGCCGGCCAAGCGTTATTACGCGTAATAACGAATAGAAAGCCTGCCAGGATAAATAGAAACATTTTCATTTTGCTTTTAAAGAAAGCCTTGGGATTTAAGGCGGCGCTTAGAAGCGATATAAAAAACAAGCACACAGCCCCAGCGTGTAACTCGTCTTTTGCCATAACAATGGAGAATATGGAGTTAAACGGATAGAAGGCATAAAAAGACAATGACAAGACGCGAAACCAGAACGGAAGTTTTATTTTTGCCATGTAACATACGGTAAAACTGAATACAGCGGACATTATCAGCATTTGGGCCAACGCGTACAAAATCGGGAGCAGTTCGGGATTGTCAAAATTCAAGGCTATCCTGTAAAATACGCCGATGAACGCCGTATGAATTATTGGGTGATGCATATTCATATCAGAAAACTTTAGTGAGGAACGGGCCTGGCCCGGCGCATCGTAGGGCAAAGTACCCGGCCAGTAAGCCAGCAGGCATGGCAGCCACGCCAAGAAAATAATACCCCACATCAGGAAAAAAGATCTTTTATTCACGGTAAAATAGACCTTATCCGGATTTTGCGCCGGTTTGTATTCACGATTTTTCATTCGCGCAAATAATCGTATAAGCAGACTGTCGTATAAGAAATAAAAGCCAAAGAATTTAAGCGCGTTTTGAAAAATGCCCGACAGACTGCCCATATCACTAAAATTGTTATTATTCCATATCATTTGGCCGATAACAACAAGAGCGGTGAAAATTACAGATAAGATTCCGGAGAATTTTCGCGTGCGCTCACTCGGGTTGTCAGCGCCGTTTAAAAGCGCGAAAGCGCCCAAGAGTATAAACATATCGGAGATAACATTCCAGTACAATAAGTTGTCCAATTTATATATGTATAATGAAACGCCGCAGCATATGGTTAAACATTTCAATGCATTAATAATGTTTCTGTTCATGTGTAAACTCCTTAATTCCACTTGTAAGCTTTCTGTCACCGAATTGGTTCCAAGAATCTATCTCGGTCAGCTTTAATTCAAAATCTTGTCGGTTTTTCTGGGCAACAGTATCCAGAATTAAGCCGCCGAAAAAGCTTTGTATCCCGGCAATCGCGGTAAAGCCGCAGACAATCAGCGTTGGGAACTGAGGTACCATTCCGGTTTCTAAGTAAGCCAGTAAAACAGGCGTTAGAAAAATACCGGATATTACAAATAGAAGCAGGGAAACCATACTGAAAAACCTCAATGGACGATAATTTTTGTATAGTTTGATTATCGTCTTAATAACCTTGTAACCGTCAGCAAAGGTGTTTAATTTTGAAACGTTGCCCGCGGGCCGATCGCGATAGTCCACATTAATATTTTCTATATAAAAATCTTTATCCACCGCATGGATAGTCATTTCTGTCTCTATTTCAAAACCCTTCGAAATTATGGGAAATGATTTAACAAAGCGGTAACTCATTGCGCGCAGCCCGGTCATAACGTCACGGATATCCGAATTGAAAAGCAAATTAATAAACAACCGTACGACAAGATTCCCGCTGTTATGGAAACGACGCTTATTTTCTGTAAAATAAAGCGTTGAAAGACGATCGCCTATGACCATATCCAGCCTGTTTTTTAAGACTAAGTCGCACATTTCCCGTGACCTGTTCAACGCGTATGTATCGTCACCGTCAACCACCAGATAGCAATGCGCGTTAATCTCGCGGAAAGCCGCGCGGACGACGCGGCCCTTGCCTTGTTTAGGCTCTTTACGCACAATAACGCCCATATCCGCCATATCCGCCGCTAACTCATATGTTTTGTCTGTAGAATTATTATCATATACATAAATAACAGCGTCCGAAAGTTCCGATTGCACATCCGCGATTACTTTTCTTATGGTTTTTTCCTCATTG
>JAITDJ010000217.1 GCA_031282635.1 Clostridiales bacterium | reverse complement strand
CTTGCCAAGCAGCTCGCGGGCCGTGTTTTTTATATCCTCCTTGCGCGTCAAATACCAAGGCAGGCAGACGTTGTCCAGAACCGAGAAGTTTTGAAGCAGGCTGTTCCCTTGCGGAATATATCCGATTTTGCCGTTGCGCAATTGCGCCAGTTCCGCATCGCCGAGCGAGCATAGATCCTTGCCGTCAAACGCGATTTCCCCGCAATCGGCTTTCAGCAGCCCCGCCAGCATATTCCGCAGCGTGCTTTTTCCGCTGCCGGACTCGCCTGTAATGCAGATGAAGTCTTCGGCTGCCACGCGAAGATTGACATGGTTCGCGGCGAAAAATTTTTCGCCGCGCCGCGCATAGCTCTTTGTAAGCCCTGTTGCCTGAAGCAGCATCACAAGCCCTCCCGGAGATTCGCCAGCGCCTCGTTTTTCCCGATGCGCGCCATTGAAAACAGCGATGCGAGCGGCCCGATCGCCGCGCCGAGCGCAAGGCATGCGATGAGCAGGCCCGCGACCGCGCCGCTGTCCGGCGGCAGGTAAGCGGTTTGCAGAACGCGTTCAATAAGCGTGCTGTACGGGAACACAATCAGGCATACGGCGCTTACGCCGGCAAGCGCGCCCGCGCCGCACAGCAGTGACACTTCGCAGAGGACGATGGATATCAGCTTGCGCCGCGTTGCTCCGATGGCCCGCAGGATTCCAAACTCGCGCTGCCGCTCGTTAAGCGCAAGCGTGAAAATAATCGAAAGCACGAAAACGGCAAAGATCCAAATCGCGGTAAGCAGCACTGTCAAAATCCCGCCAATCAATCCGAGATTCTTCGCCGTGTTTTGCAGAAGCGCCTGCGATGAGACGAAGCGAACGCCCTCATCCCGGAAGCCTTGGTTAACGCGCCGCTGAAAGGCGGTAATATCGGCGCCGCTCTCAAAATCAAGCAATAACGCGGAAACAACCCCGTCCGCGTCCGTACCTTCCGGCAAGGGCAACGCTCCCGCAAACCGCTCGTATTCGTTGAGAAGCATTTTTGCCGTTTCCATATTGACGAACGCGGAGTTGTCAAAGCCCATTCCTGTTTTGTCCAGAGCGCCCACTATGTCAAGCTCTACCGCGAAGAGCTGTATTCTGTCACCGACCGCAACTTGGAGATTGCTTCCGACGACGACTTCCCCATCTTCCGGCTCCGCTGCTTTTGAGCCTTTCAGCCAAGGCTTGACGACGAAATCCGTTTCCGGTTCATAGCCGATGATCTGCACAAGCGCGGCGCAATGCGCGGAATCAAAGGTCGAGATGAAAAGCTGCGGGCTTGCGCGCTCGATTCCGTCCATTTGCAGTATGCGATTTGCCGTACCGGCAGTCAGGTAGAAGGTCGAAGGCACACCGCCGAGCAGCGCGCCTTCGAAACTATCGCCCGCCGACTGCGGCACAATCATCGCATCCGCGCCAAGGCGGGCGTGAATGCTGCCGACGCCGTTTTGCAGGCTGAAGCCGAGCAATGTGCCGCCTGTGATCAACGATGTGGTGATCGTGATTAGCAGCGCAATGCAAGCGGAGCGAAAGCGTCTGTGCAGGATGTTGTTCACCGCGATTTTCGCCGTGGAGATTCTATTGCCGCTCATACGGCGGCGGATGCTCTGCGAATTGCAAGGATGCCGGTTGCAAGCCGAATAATCGACAAAGCGATAATTGCGGAACCCAAAATCGCAAGCGTCGGCGTGGTAATGTAGCGGCAAGCCATTGCTTCGGATTCGCACAGCCCGATGATTGACGGGGTTGCAATCGCCGCGACGCCTCCCGCGAGCAGCATCGCCGAACTCGCGACGCTCAGTTTTGCATTCTTGACAAACAGCGACGCCACGGCAATGGCCGCAATGGCCGCGCCGACAAAGGTTTCCGCAACGCAGGCCCGTTCGCAAGCCATGGCCATTCCGTGCATGCCGGCTATTTCGACGAGATTGTAGATGGCAAGCGGAATCATTGCCACCGCCGCTCCGAGCGCGCCAATAACGATATGCAGGATTTTGCCCTTCACCCTTTTCATGTAAATAGCCTCCATTTAGCCATAAATCATATATGGCAGATATGTTTTATATGATTTATTGTAACATATCCTTTTTTTGGTTGTCAAGACTCTTTAGTTACAAATGAGGAAGCACGAAAAAACGACCCTGATTATACACACAGAGTCTATTATGTCTTTATATGCGAAATTATTGGTGACGAAAGAATAAGTGATAAAATCGGGGAGCAAGTTTCGCTATTATTTTTATTTATTCCCGAGTATAATTGATATAAATTATTTTGAAAGAAGGCGCTTATGTTTAAACCGACCTTTGAATCTCTATATGAATACGAGCCGCCCGCCTGGTTCCGCAATGCGAAATTCGGAATATGGAGCCATTGGGGGCCGCAGAGCGTGCCCATGTGCGGCGATTGGTACGCCCGCAATATGTATATTCAGGGCAGCCCGCAGTATCTTTACCATCTAAGGCGTTACGGCCATCCGTCCGTATTCGGCTACAAAGATATCTGCCGGCTCTGGAAGGCGGAAAATTTTGATCCTGAAGGCTTAATGGCCCTGTATTATAAATCCGGCGCGCGATATTTTGTTGCGCAGGCCATGCACCACGATCATTTCTTCAACTACGGCTCCAAATACAACAGGTTTAACTCCACACAAGTGGGGCCTTTGAAAGATATTTGCGCGCTGTGGCGCAAAGCCGCCGACAAGTTCGGAATGCCTTTCGGTTTGACCGAGCATTTGGGCGCGACTTTTTCCTGGTGGAAAACAAATAAATGGAGCGATACATATGGGCCGTACGCGGGGGTTCCTTACGACGGCAACGACCCCGAATATCGCGATTTTTACCTGGACAATTATGAGCATGTGACTGAAAGCCGAAGCACAAGTACAGACCCTTGGTATACGGGCAATTGGAAGCATCAGGAATACTGGCTGAACGTAATTAAGGAATTTATCGACATTTTTACGCCGGATCTGATTTATACGGACGGCGCTTTGCCATTCGGCGGGCACTGGCATAAAACCGCGGCGACGACCAGCGCGGGTGACGAGGTTTATAACCGCGGCCTTGAGGCCGTATCGTACCTGTATAACGCCTCCATAGCCCAATATGGCCGCAACAACGCCGTTTATCTGCAAAAAGACAGGCGGCCGGAGATTTATAAAGTCGGCGTTCTGGATATTGAAAAGAGCCTGCTGCCGGATATCTCCGAGCGCCCGTGGCATACGGACACCTGCATTGGCAACTGGTTTTACGACGCTAAAGCGTCTTTTAAAACACCGGCTCACATCATTGAAACGTTGGTCGATATTATTTCCAAGAACGGTACGATGCTGCTGAACATACTGCAGCGTCCCGACGGTACCATAGACGATGAGACGCAGTTTATCCTAAAGGAAATCGGAGATTGGTTCGCCGTATGTTCCGAGGCGGTGTATGACACGCGCCCGTTCAGCGTATGCGGCGAGGGTTTCGCTAAGGCGCGGATTGACGATGATTTTACCGAAGAGCCCATCACGTGGGGAGTTGACGATTATCGATTTACACAGAAAAACGGCTCTGTGTACGCATTCATGATGAATCCGCAAAAAGGTGGAGTCGCGATATTGCACAGTTTCATGGACATGCCTGTAAAACGGGTTGAACTGCTGGGCGCGGGCTGGCTGGAATTCGCACAGCCGTTCGGCGCCCTGAATGTAAAGCTGCCGTCGAAACTACCTGCCAAGTACGCGAATTGCTTAAAATTGAGCTTTAATTAAGAACGCTTTAACAGCCGAGGCGCGCCACTAATCCAAGCGCCTGGCTGTTTTTTCAGCTAAGGCGAATCATTACATATGAATAATAGCATAAATATCTCACTCGTTAGCCCCGGCAATCAGCATACGCGCCATTTGTTCCGCGGAGGCGCTCTGCGTCATAATGCTCAGAATAATAAGCGACTCGAAGAGCTTTTGGGTTTCATCCTCACCAAGTTTCATGCTGTTAGCCGTTTCCGCCGCTTTATCCGCAAGCCCCGGAAGCGTTTCCCGCCACGTCGCCGCCGCGTATTCGGCCAGTGACTGAAACCGCTTAATCAGAGTGTCGTCCACTGGGGCTAAACCTGAAAAGGCGGCCGCTATATTTTCCAGCGAGTATATCTCTTTCAGTTGCTGCAGTACAGCCAGCCTCAGCAGATGCAGACGCGTGTAGCGCCGTTTATCCTCCGGAGGGGGCAAAGCGCCCACCTTTACATAATGCTGTATCATGGGCTTTGTAAACACAACGCCTTGCCGCTCAAAAAACTTTATCACCTGAGAAATAGTCATTGAATCATTATAGCTCATAACATCACGCAATAAATCCCGGCGCGGCGGGAATTTCGATAAAACATCCTGTATGCTGTCAATAAGATCCGCCATGCTCACAACCCCGTATGCCCGAAACCACCGTCGCCCCGCGCGGTATCCGGCAGATTCTCCGTTTCGGTAAACACAGGCGTAACAACCGGCGCAATAACCATTTGAGCTATTCTGTCTCCACGGTGGATAATGAATGGCGCCGAACCGTGATTGATTAAAATGACATGGATTTCTCCCCGGTAATCAGCGTCTATGGTACCCGGCGCATTTATCATGCTGACGCCGTATTTCATCGCCAGCCCGCTGCGCGGCCTGATCTGCGCCTCAAACCCCTTGGGAAGGGCTATATGGATCCCGACGGGTATAGCGATGAAACCGCCGGGTAAAAGCCGTATGTTCTCCTGCACGTTAGCTCGCAGATCCATGCCCGACGCATTTTCCGTCATATAACGCGGCATCGGCAAATCCCGCGCGTCTGCTGCGCGCTTGATAAAAAAAATTTCACTCATCATTTACCCCCGCTGTTTGGCGCTGTTCAGCAGAGCTTCGTAATCCCAGTCTCCCAAACGCCCCACCACGCACATAGACACGTTGTCCATGTCAAACACCAGCTTGGCTATATCATACAGGCTGTCAAGCGTTACCGCGTCCAGTTTCGCCACAATTTCCTCGTCGCTCAGTGTGCGGTTCAATAACAGCTGTGACCGTCCCAAGCTGCTCATCCGGCTGGATGTACTCTCCAGGCTCAGCAGGAAATTGCTTTTCAGCTGCTCGCGGGTTTTATCCAACTGCTCACGCGTGACCTTATTTGTGAAAAAACCGTTGATAACATCAAACATCAGCTGGATAACATCCTCAGCCTGGCTGACGTTGAACCCTGTATAAACAGTAAACAGACCTGTATCGATATACGGCGTCATATATGAGTACACGGAGTACGCCAATCCATTTTCTTCACGTATGGTCTGGAACAGCCGCGAACTCATGCCGCCGCCGAACATCGTATTCATCGCGGTCAGATCATACGCGCGGTTGTCTCCCAGCGCTATGCCGGGAAAACCCAAGCATAAATGCGTCTGCTCAATATCTTTGGGTTTCAGAGATATACCGGGCATATAAACTGGTTTCGGCGCTGGCGTTTCATCCTTGCCGGAACCGCCGAACCCGCCGAAAGCCTCCTCGATTCTCTTTACCGCCTCATCGGGGCTAAAGTGCCCGACCAGCGTTATCACAGTATTTTCGGGGCTGTAATGCCTGTCTAAATAGCTTTTAAACGTATCCCGGCGAAAGTTTACGATCGTATCCTTTCTTCCTATAACGGAAAAGCCCAGCGGATTATCCGCCCAGATACGCGTCTGCAGCAAGTCGTGTACCGTTTCTTCCGGCGTGTCCTCATACATATCTATTTCTTCCGTTATTACGTTGAGTTCCTTTTTTATTTCCGCCTCGTCGAACGCCGAATGCAGATACATGTCCGACAACACATCCAGTGCGATGTACAGATGCGAATCCAGCGTGCGTGTGTAATAGCAGGTATATTCTTTGGTGGTATAGGCGTTAACCTGACCGCCCACAGCGTCCATTTCATCGGCGATATCTTTGGCGGCGCGTTTGTCCGTGCCTTTGAACATCATATGCTCAATAAAATGGGAGATACCGTTTTCAGATGGCATTTCGTTCCTGGATCCGTTCTTAACCCAAATGCCGAAAGAGACAGACCGTATAGAGTCCATCTCATCCATTGCGATTTTTATCCCGTTTGTTAGTGTTACCACTTTAAACATGGCTTTACTCCTTGCCAAACGGTTTACGGGGAACCCCGGGCCTGCCGCGATCATCTGACCCCGAACCTCTGGAACTTCCGGGTTCGTCCGAAACCGAGTTTCTGTGCGGGCCGGATTTGCGTTCATCCGAACCGCCTCTGTATGGACCCGATCTGCCGTGCCCTTCGGAACCGGCGCCTCTTGGCGGGCCCGATCTGCGCGGAGACGGCGCCGGGTTCTCGTCCGCCTCGGACGCGCCGGGCAGCGTCGCTTTACGAGACAGATTAATACGGCCCTGCTCATCGATCTCAATAACCTTGACCTGAATAATGTCACCTACATTGACGACGTCCTCAACCTTCTTAACACGCTCCTGTGCGAGCTGCGAAATGTGTATCAGGCCTTCCTTTTCTGGCGCGATCTCCACGAACGCTCCAAAGTTGAGCAGGCGTGTGACCTTGCCCGTATAGATTTTACCGATCTCCGGATCATGGACAATCGTATTGATCATATCAATGGCCCGCCGTACATTGTCTAGATTGCGATCGGCCACAAATATGCGCCCGTCGTCCTCCGTGTCTATCTTTTCAACATTGCATTCCTCTATAATACGTTTAATCACCTTACCTCGCGAGCCGATAACCTCGGCAATCTTGTCCACTTCTACGCGAACCATGGCGATCTTCGGCGCGAATCCGGAGATATCCTGTCTGGGTTTATCTATCGCGCCGCGCATCACGCCGTCCAGAATGAAACCGCGCGACTTATGCGTCTGTTCCAGCGCCTGCTTTATAATCTCCGGCGTAACGCCGTCTATCTTGATATCCATTTGAATGGCGGTAATGCCGTCGCCGGTACCGGCGACCTTGAAGTCCATGTCGCCGAAAAAATCCTCCAGCCCTTGAATATCCGTCAGCAGCACAAAGTCATCGGTCGTCTGGCCGGTCACCAATCCTACCGAAATACCCGCTACCGGCTTCTTTATCGGCACGCCGGCCGCCATCAGCGATAATGTGCTGCCGCACACGCTGGCCTGTGACGTGGAACCGTTGGAGCTTAAAACTTCGGACACCAGTCGTATGGCATAGGGAAATTCCTCCTCCGACGGTATCACCGGAAGCAGCGCGCGCTCGGCCAGAGCGCCATGGCCAATCTCGCGTCTGCCGGGACCGCGCGACGGTTTGGTTTCGCCTACGGAAAAGCTGGGAAAATTATAGTGATGCATGTAGCGTTTGGTTTCTTCCATTATATCAAGCCCATCCAGACGCTGCACTTCACCCATAGAGCCCAGTGTGGTGACTGTCAGCACCTGCGTCTGCCCGCGCCTGAACAGAGCGGAACCGTGTGTACATGGCAAAACATCCACTTCCGCTGACAATGGTCGGATTTCATCCATCCTGCGGCCGTCCGGACGTTTATGATCGCGCAGGATCATCCGACGCACGGTTTCCTTCTCAAATTTATAGATCGCGTCGTTTATAGAACCCGCGTACTCTTCCTGGTCGTCGCCTTCAAAGGATGGCATCAGGTTTTCCATAACCTCATCAGTAATCACGGACACACGCTCGTCGCGCTCCTGCTTCATATCGGTAAACACGGCGCTTTCCATACGCCCGTCCGTAATAAACGTCTTAACTTTATTGTAAACGTCCGCGGGTACCGCGTGTTCCGCGTATGACCGCTTGGGTTTGGCGTGTTCCGCTATAATCGCGTCGATGAACGCCACAATTTTTTTATTCTCTTCATGGGCCAGCATTATGGCTTCAAACATCTTCTCATCGGACACCTCGTTGGCACCCGCTTCGATCATCATAACCTTCCCGCGTGTTGACGACACTGTTAACAGCAGGTCGGATTTTTCACGCTGATCAGCGGTTGGGTTGACTATGAGCTCCCCGCCCGTCAACCCGATATTTACCGCGGCGGTTGGGCCGTTAAACGGGATATCGGAAATGCACAGGGCAATGGATGAGCCAATCATCGCGGCTATCTCGGGGCTGTTATCCTGATCCACAGACAGTACGGTCGCCACTACAGCTACGTCATTACGGTAATCTTGAGGGAATAACGGCCTTATCGGCCTGTCTATAAGACGCGATGTTAAAACAGCCCTTTCCGTCGGCTTGCCTTCCCGTTTAATAAACCCGCCGGGTATTTTGCCGACGGAATACAACCGCTCCTCATAATCTATGGAAAGCGGGAAAAAATCAATACCCGCGCGGGGTTTGTCCGACGTGGCGGCCGTAACCAGTACCACCGTGTCGCCATACCGCATAATAACCGCGCCGCCGGCCAATTCCGCGACGCGCCCTATTTCCGCGGATAACATACGCCCAGCCAGATCCATGGTGTAAACTTTTGACATAAATACTCCCTTCATTTGTTTCTGCCCACATCCGGGCGCCCCCGGACGCTAACGCGCGGCCGTGTATCACGCCGCCGCGCGTGTAAAATCGCGCGGGCCTTACCGGGCTTCCGGCAGGGCGGCGCGCACGACCGTGCCCCGGCTATTTCCTAAGCCCCAGATCACCAATGAGTTCACGATATTTGACTACGTCACCCTGCCTGATATAATTCAACAGGCCCTTGCGCTGGCCAACCATTTTCAGCAGACCCCTGCGTGAATGAAAATCCTTGGGATGCAGACGCAGATGATCTGTAAGGTGATTGATGCGTTCCGTCAGAAGCGCGACCTGCACTTCCGGCGAACCGGTGTCGTTTTCTTTTCTGCCGTACTTGGCAATGATGTTTTTCTTATCGATCATATAAATCCTCCTGTTTTATTTAGCCCCAATGCGGAGAACCGGCCGGAGCTTCCATAATCTACGCATGGGTTTACCCGAAAAGTATAACATATGGTTTCGTGTTATTCAACAGTTTCCCGCGCAAAGTAAAGACCGCCCGGATGTTATATCCAGACGGTGCAAAATAGTGTCGACGCCAGTCCAGCCAGAAAGATCACGCAGCCCGACAGCGCGGAGGCGTATTTTCCAAGCCAGCGGGCCAGAAAACTCCTGCCGAATTCCGAACCGAGCTTTATAGCCAGCAGAGTCGCCCAAAATGTGAAGACAGTCGTTACTTTAATATCCAGCCCAGCGGCGCCTGCGGCGGCGCCGACTGCCAGGTTGTTAACCGTCAGCGCGAACGCCAGGGTTGTCGACTCTTTTAAATCAATTACGCCGGAATGATCCGAATCGGCGTCTTCAGGATGAGAGAGCATCGCCGGCGTTGAATCATGCCCCCTAATCTCTCGTATGCCGGTAATAATAAACCAAACGCCCAGCCCCATAAGGACTATCGCGCCCGCCCGGCTCAATACCGCGGAGTTTATCTTACCGGTAATTAATTTTCCGGATAACATGGATATCCACGTACCGAAAGTCGAAATCACGCTGATAGCCGCTGCGGCCGGAAAACTGATTTTAACTTTTTTCATACCGAAAGCCGAGCTGACGGTTATCGTATCCAAATTGGCGGAAACAGCGCAAAGCGCGGACAGCAAAAAAAGCAAAATAACACCCTTACCATCATATGCATGGACCGCGTGCATGTGAATACCAGCGGCTGCCTCAAATGGCGCGCGCCGCGCTCCCCATGCGCGCCTGGTCTATTATAGCAGCCTTCAGGCGAGGGCGATTGCCTATTTTTGCGCTATTTTATTATTAACAACCTCCAGCGCTTTACTCAGCTGCGCGTCCGCTTCCAACGTAAGCTCACTGATGCGCGCGGTGTCATCGTCGGACATTTCCACCACATAATCCGGAACGATGCCGTCGCCTTGTATACATACGCCGCTGGGCGTATAATATTTGGCTACCGTCACTTTAATGGCGCTGCCGTCAGACAGCGGGTACAAATTCTGTACAATGCCCTTGCCGAATGTCTTCGCGCCAACCAGAACGCCGACGTTCAGATCCTTAACCGCTCCGCTTAAAACCTCAGAGGCGCTGGCGCTGTTCTCATTCACCAGTATAACCAATGGCACGTCTACCGCCTTTTTGTCGGAATTGGTATATTCGCGGCGTCCGCTTTTATCCTCCGTATAAACGATAATGCCTTCCGGAACGAGAATATCGGCTATCTTGGTCACCACATCCAGCAGGCCGCCCGGATTATTGCGTAAATCAATTATCAGTCCGTCTGTTTCTTCGTCCTGAAGCTCATCATACGCTTTGATAAATTGATCGAGCGTAACGCGGTCGAACGCGCTGATGCGGATATAACCGATGTTATCCGCCAGTACTTTCTTGAAAATCGTAGGTATGTCTATCTTCTGACGCACCACGTTTACATCAAACGTCCGATCTTCGCTCTCACGGTAAATGGTTATGCGCACCGATGTTCCCGCCTGGCCCTTGGTCATTGAGGTAACGTCGTCTAAACTGGAGTCGGTGATATCCAGCCCGTTTATTTTCATAAACTTATCGTTCGCCCGAAGGCCGGCCAGCGCCCCCGGAGCGCCTTCGTACGCGGTTACCACAGTAACAAGGTTGTCTTTGGGATCGCTTTTTACCACTACCCCGATGCCGCCGTAGGTTCCCTCCGTAGATTGCATGAATGAATTTAAGGATTTTTCATCAAAATACGTCGTATAAGGATCTCCTACTCCGGCGACCAGACCGCGGAACATGCTCTCACGCAATTCATCCTGTTTATATGGGTTAATGGAATGCGCGTCCAGAACGCCCATAATTTCACCGATTTTTTCATCAACCGTTAAAGGCTGACGCGTAACCCGGTTATAAACATCCTTGACCCAGCCAAACATAAAAAAAGCCGCCGCCAGCAGCATCATGCCAGCGGCCGCCCCGGTCCAAAACAGATGGGCCGGCGGCTTAGACTGTTCCGAACCCCTCTTTTCAGAGGGCAATCCTTCGTCGTATGGCAGTTCTGAATTAGGTGTAAAAAAATGATAAATTTTGTTGTCTTTCATGAAAATCCTCCCAGCCGGTCACTAAATATAGTATATTCCCGCCGTCATTTCTTTACAACCATTTTATCAGAACCGCCTATTCTATTCAAACAATTCTACCCTATTCAAACAATTCTACCACGTCATCCGGTATTATCCCCAGTCGCCACAAAGAAACGCCTTTCACGCGGAACATGGCCGCCAGTTTTAGTTTAGCGGCGACGCTCCGCTGGTTTTCATACCACACTATGTTATCCGTTCCGTCTTCTTCGTTAATAAACGTGATAAACGGGCTTTCATATTTAAGTGAATACTGCCTGGAAGCTCCAAGCGACACGCGGTTATAGATCGCCTCATAAACCGGTTTGAAGGGTTCCCGGTTAATAACGCGTCCCTCACTCAGTTTCCACTGGGCGGAATCAAACGAGAATTGCAGCAATATCTTGCCCGCGTCCTCAATGCCGCTGACAGGATCCGTGATTGCCTTAAGCGCGTAATATACCTCGTTAATGGGCGACAATGGCGTCACGTTAAATCCGTTCTCCATTTCTTCGTCCGTCAGGCTCTTGGGGTAATAATCGTGCGCCATCAGGATAACCTTATCCGCCACGCGGCCGATGGCGCGGAAATCATATCCGTCGTAATACGGCTGACCCGGGACGCGCGCGGGCTGAACAGCTACAAACATCTGATTGCCGCTCGGAGTCAGCGTACCCTTAAGCTCGGTTAAAAACTCCGTGAAATCCTGACGCGCCTGGCTGCCTCTCAGATTCTCAAAATCGATTGTCACCCCGTCAAAATCCGCGGCGGCGGCGGCAATCTGACTGACCATCCGCCGTCGGAGCTGCTCGTTGTTCAGCAGATAGGATGACAGCGGCTGGCCCGCGGCGTCCGGCGAATCGGCGGCCAATACCGTCTTGTTTTCAACTGTCACCATCAGAAGCGACTGCTTATTACGCGCCCGGGCGTCGGACAAAACCGTGTCATAGCCCTCCGGTCTGCTGTATTCATTATTCTGTGACGACGTCATATTTATATATACGCCATTACGCCACTCTACCCTGCTCCAACCGAAGCTTACGCTGTCCATCACGTCGATCAGCCCGATTTGGCCGATGGATTTAATGGCGTAAAAGGCGTTGATCCATCCGCTGGCAGGGCTTGACCGGTCAATTTCAACAAGTCTATTATACAGACGCGCCATCATCGACGCGCCCTGTTCACGCGTAGCGGAAGACGAAGGGCTGAACGACTTGTCGGTCATACCGGATATAACGCCGAAATCCCTGGCCATAGTTATATAGCCAATATTTTTGGATACATCGCCGAACGGAGCCGGCAGAGTGTTCAGTTGGAGCGCCAGACTGTCGTAACCCAGCGATCTGATCAGCATAACAGCTATTTCTTCCCGCGTTATGGGATCATCCGGACGGAACGACATGATTTCTTCGCCGGTCACAGCGGCCGCCGCGGCCGCGGCCTCTATATATACGGCATACCAAGGCTCGCCATCCGACAGACTCCGGGTTTCCCATTTAAACAATTTCGTAAGGAACGTAACGAACTCCGCCCGGGTCATGGATCGACCCAGCCCGAATATATTATTGCCGATACCCTGTGTCACATCCAGATTCCGCAGGGTTAAGACATCGTTATAAGCCCAATGGCTTTGCGGC
>JAITDJ010000052.1 GCA_031282635.1 Clostridiales bacterium | reverse complement strand
ATCTGGATCGTGCCAAGCCTGTGGTCTTGTGCGGCGATCTTAACGTGGCGCATACGGCAATGGATATAAAAAATGCCGCGTCGAATGTGAATAACGCGGGTTTTACCCCGCAAGAGCGTGAAAAGATGACCGCTTTGTTGGAAAGCGGTTTCGTGGATACGTTCAGACACATGTATCCGGACAAGCGCGACGCGTATACCTGGTGGTCGTTTATGGGCAGCGCGCGCGCTAACAATACCGGGTGGCGCATTGATTATTTTATTGTGTCCGATAGACTGAAGACCGGCATTGTTGAAGCTGAAATCTATAATCAGGTGTACGGCAGCGATCATTGTCCTGTGGGGCTGCTGATTAATATAGATGCAAAATAATAAATGAAAGGGTGATTATGTGAACGGGAACGGAGGGCGTCACGGGTATGGCGGACATCACGGGCATGGAGGGCGTCACGGGCACGGAGGCCCGCCTTTCGGACATGGAGGGCGTCACCACGGGCCTGGCGGATTCCGCGGCGGCCCTCATCACTGGCATGGCGGGCATATGCATGGCGGATACCGTTCCGGCTGCCTCGGATGTGTGACGTATGTGGCTGGAATTTTAGCCGTCGTCCTTGTGGTTTTGATTTTTATTTAACGGTTTAGTCCCGCTTTTACATCCAACTGAGGGCGTCTTCGTCAATGGAAACGGTTAAACTTATTGGCAATGAGCATAAAAAGGAGCTGCCGTAGATCCCCAGATTTACGGCGGCTCCTTTTTTATTCTAAAGTTTACCGTGGATTGTCACACCGAACCGCGGGCAAACTCTCATTGTATTCTAATAACCTTCTATTGTGTTTCTAAAACAATTGGATGATAATTTAGAGTGAAATAAAATATTTATGGGGGGACATATGCGTCAGTCAGGAAAACTCAAGAAAGTATTTCGGGTCGTCTTAATTTTGATTATAATCGCGGCGATAGGCGCCGGAGGTTTTTTCAGTTTTCAGGCGTTTAGACAAAACCAGACTCGTACGGCGATGGCGGCTTCTATGGCGAGCGCTGCATCCATACAACCGGCCGCGGTACAAGATATCAGCGAGATTGTAAGCGCGTCGGGCGTGGTTAAGCTGCGTAAGGAAGAGTCCGTTTACGCCGTAACCAGCGAACGCGTATCAGAAGTGATGGTAGAGGTAGGGGACAAGGTTGAGGAAGGCCAGGTCATAGTGTTATATGATATAGAGGAAAAGCGTAAACAACTGGAAAAGCAGATTCAGCAGACCGAGCTTAACCTGAATAATCAAAACTTAACCCTGCAAAGCATGACGATTCCGGCCGGTGAATCAACCGTAAAACAGCTCCAGACAAGTGTGGACAGCGCGGATAAGTCCCTTTTCGACGCTCAGAGCAGCATAGAAGCGACAGAACTGAAGATCGGCGACCAGCAGGAGGCGATAGCCCGCGCACAGGAGACTTATGGGAATTCACAGGACAATATAGACAAAGCAGATAGGAATATCGCTAAAGCTATGGAAAACATTGAGAAAGCTCAGCGGAAAGTCACGGAAGCCGAGGAAGAACTGGCAAAGCAGAAGCAGTTGCTGGATATTGACGGCATTTCCGAGGATGAATACAAAAAATTCGAGGACGCGGTTGAAACGGCGCGTGACAATGTACAGCAGGCGGAAGACGCTTTGGAAACCGCTCAGGACGCCAAGAAGCAGGCGGAAGACGCCAAGAAGCAGGCGGGTTACTCCGTAGACAGCGCGGAAAACACACTGCGCGACTTGCAAAATACGCTTGAATCCAATAAACGGAATGCAGCCTCGGCGCAGACCAACCTGGCTAACGCCCAAAGTAATTTGGCGGACGCGAGCGTTGTGCTGAAAGAGGAAAGCGATCGGATTAATTATGAGAAACAGCGGAATCAGATTGCACTTTTAGAACTGGATCTCGCGGACTATAAAGAACAATTGGAGGATCTTACCGAAAACGCCGTAAGCCCCATGACCGGCGCTATAACCGCGGTTAATGCGGCCAAGGGCAAATCTGTGGACACTTCGACAATACTGGTAACTATCGCCGACTTTGAAGAACTGATTGTAACGGCTAACATTTCCGAATACGATATTCCGAAACTGGAACTCGGCCAGCCTGTGGTTATGACATCCGACGGCATAGAAAATGTACTGTACACCGGTAGTGTAACAAAAATATCCGACTCGGCTCAGACACAGAACGCTACGAGCGGTTCCGAGACCGTAGTACCTGTTGAGATTTCGTTCGACCGGCTGGCCGCCGGGATGAAACCCGGTTTTAACCTTGAACTGGAGATTACGGTAGCTCACAGCCCTCAAGCGGTTACGGTACCTATAACCGCGCTTCAAAAGGACGCTGAAAGCGGCGGATACAGCGTATTCGTAGTCGGGGAGGACAGGACGCTTAAAAAGACCTCCATAACTAAAGGCATTACCAGCGATATGGTGGTGGAGATCACCTCCGGCGTAAATGAAGGCGACATGGTAATAGTAAGCCCGACGGAAACTATGCGGGACGGCGCGAGCATGGACGAATTGGGCGGCAATGGCGCTGCGCGGGCAGATGGAGGCGGATTCAGTATGTTCGGCGGGAACAGCCGTCCAAACGCGGGTATGAATATGGGAGGCGGAGTACGCGTCAACGCAGGGCCGGGTGCCGGCGGAAGACAGTAAGGAGGCGGCGCTGTATGAATGTCATAAATATCACAAACCTGATAAAAATTTATAAACAGGGTGATTTGGAGGTAAAAGCCCTCAGCGGCATTAACTTGGATATTGCCAATAAAGAGTTTACATCCATTATGGGCGCTTCCGGTTCCGGTAAATCGACCATGATGAATATATTGGGATGCCTGGATCACCCGACGTCCGGATCCTATCTGCTTGAGGAAACAGACGTGTCACAATTGCGAGACGATAAGCTGGCGTCCATACGCAACAAGAAGATAGGCTTTGTATTTCAGTCGTTTAATCTGCTTCCTAAACTTACCGCGTTTGAGAATGTGGAACTGCCTATGATATATGCCGGCGTATCAATCTCCGCGCGTCGAAGAAAAGCGGGCGAGGCTATGGAAAAGGTAGGTTTGACGGATCGTATGAAGCATAGACCCAATGAGCTCTCCGGAGGCCAGCGTCAGAGAGTGGCGATAGCGCGCGCCCTGGTAAACGATCCCAGTCTGCTGCTGGCTGACGAACCCACAGGTAATCTGGACACTCAGTCGGGTGAGGAAATAATGACTATCTTTAAATCCCTGAACGAAGATGGGGTCACAATAGTCATGGTTACGCATGAGCAAGACGTCGCGGCTCATTCCAAACGCATTGTCACATTCAAAGACGGCGTTATTATATCGGATAAGCCGGTGGCGTTGGGAATCGGGGGTGCGGGCGCGTGAATATACTGGAGAATCTAAAGTCTTCTATAAAAAATGTATTTGCTAATAAGATGCGGGCTCTGTTGACTATGCTGGGTATTATTATCGGCATAGGCTCTGTTATAATGATTATGTCTATCGGCGCGGGCAGCCAGGCGGCCATGAACGAGCAGTTTGAATCCATGGGCATGGGACGCATAAACGTGAGTGTGGCTGGAAATAACCGCGATATTTCTCAAAACGACCTGATGACAATTAAAGACTATAACGCGCTGGCTGAGAACGAAGATATAAAGTATATCGCCGCCACATATTCCGCGTCCGCTGAAATCAAGCTGTTGGATAAAACTAAGACCAAACGCGCCAGCCTGACCGGGATATACGGCGATTATCAGCAGATAACCAGTCCGACTTTGCTGTATGGGCGTTATATAATTGACAACGACAATGATCTGGCCGCCAAAGTGGCCGTTATCAATGACACGACTGCGGTGAACGTGTTCGGCGCCGCGGACGAGTCCGTCATAGGCCGGAAGATCTCTTTGCCGACTTACAGGGGCGTGCAAAAGTATACAGTAGTCGGCGTACTGTCCAACGCGAACGCGGCTATCGAACGCCAGTACAGCGATCAGTTCCCTGAAAGCGTTATTATGCCTATAGTGACTCTGCAGCGTCTGTATGGAACCAGTCAGGTCGACCAGATCACTGTTCTGGCGAATGACTCGAATAACGCCGATTCCGTGGCGACAGCTTTAACAAACCGTCTGGACATATTGCATAGAACCACGGAAAAGTATTACGCGCAGAATACTATGGCTATGATGGAGCAGATCAATTCAGTCACTTCCATGATTACGGGCTTCATATCGGCGGTGGCGGGCATTTCTTTAGTGGTAGGCGGCATCGGCGTAATGAATATTATGCTTGTGACCGTAACAGAGCGTACGCGTGAGATTGGTATTCGCAAGTCTATCGGCGCGCGCAGGCGTGACATACGCAGGCAGTTTATGATAGAGGCGGTTATTTTAACGGGTGTGGGCGGCGCGATCGGCCTGACATTGGGTTGGGGCGGCGGAAACGCTATCGGCAATCTAATCGGGGTCGCGCCTGTGGTGACAGTTCAGTCGGTTCTGCTGGCTGTGCTTATTTCTTGCGGCATCGGTATTGTTTTCGGTGTTTATCCGGCCGGCAAGGCGGCTAAACTAGATCCTATTGAAGCGCTGAGATATGAATAATTGGAGGCAGGCTGATGGAGGAGACGGCTAAAGGCAATATTCTGCTGGTTGAGGACGAGGTTAAGCTTGCGCGTTTTGTGGAGCTTGAATTAAAATACGAAGGATATACGGTTGATGTTGTTAACGACGGCCGTGACGCTATAGATAAATTCGGGCGGAATGTATATGACCTTGTACTGCTGGACTTAATGCTGCCTGGCTTTAACGGTATGGAGATACTGCGCAGAATAAGGAAGACATCCCAGGTGCCTGTAATAATGCTTACAGCTAAAGGCGACGTAAGTGATAAAGTGTCCGGATTGGACAGCGGCGCCGACGACTATATAACAAAACCGTTCGCGATTGAGGAGGTGCTGGCCAGGATGCGTGTGGCTTTTAAGAAAAGCGCACAAACCGCACATGATGATAAACCGCTCAGAATTAAAAATTTAACCATCGATCCACAGAAGCGTATGGTAAAATGGCAGGAAATTGAGATCGAATTGACGAAGACAGAGTTTGAACTGCTGACGTATCTGGTACAGAATAAGAATATAGTGCTTACCCGTGAGCAGATTCTAAATCGGGTATGGGGCTATGACTATTTCGGAGAGACGAATATAGTCGATGTATATATCCGCTATCTGCGTACAAAGATTGATGATCGTTTCAACGAGAAGATCATCTATACGACACGGGGCGTAGGATATTATGCAAAAGACGAGTAACGCATCCGCAAAAATCCCGCTTTTCGGCGGATTGGTATCCCCGTCACGGCTGAAGCTCATGACTATCGGCGGGAAAATAACGTTTATGTACGCCGGCATTTTTTCAATAGTACTGATTATCGGAGGCTCGGTTATTTTCGTGAATGTCACATATACCTATAAATGGTACTGTCAGCGCGAACTGAGCCAGACGGCGTCAAAAGTGGCGGAGTATATAGAGGCGGGCAATCCCATTACTGAAAAGGCCATAAAAGAATTAAACCCCAATAAAGCTGTTCAGATAGGCATAACGGAAATGGACAGCCTTAAACTGCGGTTTTCGCGCAGCCTGCTGTTTCCGTTCTCTATGGACGTATATACTTACGACCCTAAGCCAGGTCAGTATGTTGTGGTTCAAGCCGTAAAATACCTGTTTGACGAGAAGGTCGCATCATACGCGGGCAGGCAGTATTTAATCCGCGTATATAGGAACTATGATCGCGAAAACCGGATTATCAATATGATTACAACAATTTACGCGCTGACTATTATATTCGGGGTTATAGGATCGTACCTGCTTGGCAAGACAATCAGCCGTGTGACGCTGCGACCCATACGCAGGATCATCCAAACGGCGGAACATATCGGTATTGAGGATTTAAGCCGGCGGATAGAGATGAATGGCCCGGATGACGAGATAAAGGAATTGGCCGTTACATTTAACGACATGATAAGCCGATTGGAGATATCGTTCCGGCGGCAGAAACAATTTGTAGCCGACGCGTCGCATGAACTGCGTACGCCTATTTCGGTCATTCAGGGCTATGCCAACCTGTTGGATCGATGGGGCAAAAACGATGTTAGTGTTTTGCAGGAATCCATTGATTCCATCAAGGCTGAAACCGAACATATGGGGCAGCTTGTCAAACGGCTGCTCTTTATGGCAAAAGCGGAGCAAAACAAGGTTCAGATTACAAAACAGCCTTTGCAGCTGGGGCAAATCGTCGAAGAGATTATAAAAGAGATGGGGCTTACAGAGCGCAGCAACGCCGTTGCGCTGACCACGTCCGGCACAGATCTTATCGAAGGTGATTATGATCTGATAAAACAGTTGTTTTGGATTTTTACGGAGAACGCGGTCAAATATTCCAAATCGTCCGACGATCATATTTGGATCGATGTTTATAATGAAAAAAGCCAAGTATGCGTACGCATTAAAGACGAAGGCATAGGCATAAGCCAGGAAGACCTGCCGTATATATTCGAGCGGTTTTACCGGGCCGATAAGTCGCGCACCAATCAATCGCAGGCGCCAGGCACAGGTTTGGGGCTTTCAATCGCGGCGTGGATCATTAAAATGCATGACGCGGCAATCAATGTCGAAAGTGAGTTAGGGCGGGGTACGCAAATCATCGTTCAGTTTAAACCCGTGGACTAGAAGAGAGGGGGATAGGAATAATGAAGAGGATTATATTGGCGGCCGTTTTGTGTTTGGCGATGGTTACGCCTGTATTCGCGGAAACGTCGGTTGCATGGGAGCGCCTGACGGTTGATCAGGCGGTGGAAGCCGCCATAGCCGCCAGCAATGACCTAAAGAATTATGACGACAGTATGATTTCGAATAATGAGAGTCTGGATACATTAAAAGAACAGTTCCAGCTTGAAACAGACTATAGCAGGGCGTTGAGCCTGGCCGTGCAGATCATGCAGCTGGAAACTCAAAACAGCCAGGCCAATAATAACGCCGGTTTGGCAAGAGATAAATTGCGTATTTCCGTCATGAACATGTTCGCGTCAATAATCAGCGCCCAGAACGCGCTGAAACTCACCGATCAGACGCTGTCCATCCAAAAAAGGCAGCTGGACGTCACGAAGGTTAAATACAGCTTGGGCTATGTGAGCAAAATCGATTACGACACGCAGACCAACAGCTACAATCAGAAGTTGATTTCCAGGGAAACGCAAAATATAGCCATACAAAACGCGTTCGTTTCACTGAACAGATTATTGGGTTATTCATTGACCCGGCAATATGAAGTGGTGTTGGATCCTCAGGCATATACGCCAATGGGAGACGTTAATTTGGCCGGAGCGGTCAGCAGTGCGGTTTCAAATGACATAAGCACGATTAATCAGCAGGGCAATGTAGACGTAGCCGAGTATAAGCAGGAAATGTATGATTCGGACGCCTCCACGGATACCAGGGAATCCGTGGAACGAAATCTCAGCCAGGCCGAGCGTAATTTGTATGAAACGCAGCGCAGCGTCGAACAAAAAGTAGTAAGCGCCTATAATAACATAAAAAATCAGGAAATCCAATACGAAAACGCCAGATTGGCGCTGGAAGCCTTGAATTTGCAGCTTCCGCTAAAAGTGAAGCAGGCTGAGCTGGGCAAAATCACGAAATTGGAGTTGGATCAGATTTACTATCAGATTGCCCAGCAGGAAGAAACCATTAGAAGTCTCACGGTAAGCCACGCGATTAACGTAATGCAGTTCAACAACCCCGGTACGCTGTAATTCTTTATAAAAGCTCCGATTTTCGGAGCTTTTATAATTGGATGCGCGCCCGGCATGGGTGACGACTCGGCGGCGAAAGTCCGCTACAGACTTGGCAGCAATAAAAATCTCTTGATAAACTGCCTAATTTCGATTATACTAGAATAGTATTGTAAATTTATCGAAACGAAGGTTTTGAAATGTATATACACAGACATATTGAACCGGTGGTAGCGCGCATTGCTAAACGCAAGCCCGTACTTGTTTTAACCGGCGCCAGACAGGTAGGAAAATCCACAATGCTCAAAGAGGTCTATCACGACATCAACTATATCTCCATGAACCGTCCTCTGGTACGGGAAAGCGCAAGGGAAAATCCGTCGCTTTTCTTTGACGTCAATAAGCCGCCCATTGTAGTGGATGAGATCCAAAAGATGCCGGAACTCTTTGATTACGTCAAAGATATTGTGGATGAAGAGAAGATCAAAGGACAATTTTATCTCACGGGTTCGCAGAGCATCAAGCTGATGGAACGTGTCAGCGACAGCTTGGCCGGCCGCGCGGGCGTCATCAGGATGCTCGGATTCTCCCTGCGCGAGCTTGCCGGAATCGAATATCGGGAACCGTTTACCACGAAAAATGAACACGCAGCTGCGATGACGCGGGTGTCTTCCGGCTTTGATTATAACAAACTAATCACGCTTATTCACAAGGGCTTTTTTCCCGAACTCCATGAAACGCCTGCCGATTTGCACGATTGGTCAGATTTTTACAGCTCCTATTTTCAGACATATATAGAAAAAGACGTTCGTGAGATGATGAACATTCAAGACGAATCGGCGTTTATCAAGTTCGTCCGGGCGACGGCGTCACTTACCGGAGAAATGCTTAACTACACCGCCATCGCCGAGATTTGCGGCAAAGATGTGGGTACCGTCAAGGCATGGATGTCGGCGCTGGAATCCAGCGGGCTTGTTTATGTACTGGAGCCTTATGCCAACAACTTGAACAAGCGAATGATCAAGACGCCCAAGCTCTATTTTCTGGACAGCGGACTCACCTGCTGGCTGCTGGGCTGGAACACGCCGGAGCAGATGGTCAATGGCGCCATGTGGGGGCATATTTTCGAAAGCTTTGTGTTTGCGGAAATTATTAAGAGCTACTACAACGATGGCATTGTGAAACCCCCGCTCTTTTATTACCGGGACGTTGATAAAAACGAAATTGACCTGCTGATTTTGGACGGCGAAACGCTGCATCCGGTCGAAATCAAAACCACAAGCGATCCAAACAGGTCGATGGTCAAGGCGTTCCGTTTGATTGAGGATATCCCGGCCAAAAAGCTCGGTCAAGGAGCGGTTGTGTGTCTTGCCAAGGAGCGCTTGCCCATCTGCGAAAATGTGTGGTCGCTTCCGGCGCGGCTGATATAACTGTCACAGACGTATAAGTCACCGGACCACCCCTTCAAGGGGTGGTCCGGTGACTTTACTTTTTATATAGATTTTTTAATTCCTTCCACGTCAAAAAAACTGTGCCCTTTAAACCTATAACCAATGATATAATAAACGTATAAAAAATCAGTATATATGTCAACATATCTAATGATAAACCTGCAATACACATAAAGAATATAGAGAGCATTCCCAAAGCATAACCAAGAGTAAAAACACTTTTCTTTTTTATTAATCTTAATTCCTTTTTATCGATATTTATCATTTTTTTATGGACAAATCGTACAAAATAAATCCCTTTTGCAGATAAAAAAGTGTAAAACAGAAAAACAAGGATCGTCATTGTAGCTATGATAATTCTAAACAAGAATTCCACAATTAGCCTCCTAACGGTAAACATCCATGCTTCAGAGAATTAGAACGATCTGGAGCATGGATAACCAATTTTAATTAGAAATGCATATTGTTGGTTGCGTAATAGACATTATCAATAGCATACATACAGTTATTACATTGTGTGCCGACAGCTTGCCCTGCTACTGCTGCTGCGCCAGCAGCACCCGCAGCCGCTACGATAGCAGCGATTGCCGCCGGAGCAAGCGCACCGGCAGTTCCTGTTGCAAATCCAACCATAAACCCTGCGAAAGTCGCTGCCACAACTGTTGCCGTTGCCGCTGCGTAATAAGCCGCTTCTTTATTACTTAGTGTATTAACATTGCTCATAAAATTATTAGCTTGGGATGTATTCGATGCGTTTTCATATATTTTAAAATAATATGTTCCAGAGGTTCCATCATTTCTTGGCCTATATAATGCCCATTCATTAGTAGTGCCTGTATTTATCACATATTTAAAATTACAACCCGTACTTTGAGAAATGGTACTACGCAATGTCAAATAGTCAAATTGGTAGGCAATAGGTAAAAGCGTAGTTTTGCTGATTATTTCGTACTCAGATTCATACATAATCAAACAAAATATTGCCTTACTCAAATTGAATATATTG
>JAITDJ010000158.1 GCA_031282635.1 Clostridiales bacterium | reverse complement strand
AGGATGTATTAAATCGTTACAGCGCCGATCACGGCAAGATTACCCGGGTGTCCGCCCAGTCGGAAACATTCAGGGCCGTAATTCAGGCTCTTGAAGACAGCCCCGCCTTAGACGGCCCTTTAGACGTGCGGTATATGTCGGAGGATGAAAAATATATATCGGCGGTCGTTTCCCCTCAAAGTAATTACAATCAATTACAAGAATTTGTGTTGCGGAAGACCGGCGGTGAATGTAAAATATTGATCGGGCAAATAGAAACAGAATGGCAGAAATTTGTCACGATAAACGCGGCGGCCCCGGATTTGAATCTGGAGCTAATCCCGGATTACAACCTGTGGCGCGACATGAAAGATCTTAAATCGGATTTTTCAGCGTTGTTAAATTCTATGGTTGCATCTGGTATAATTTCACAGGATGAAGGAGAGCCTGTGTTTATATCTGGAAACGCGGAGTTCGTCTTTATGGAATTCGCGGATGGGGTGCGTATGCTGGCCCACAACGACGATGTCCATAATGAGTGGAAGGTTTACCAGGTATTGCAATATGATGACGCCGTAGCGCGTATGAAAGAGATTGCGAAATTTAACTCGCCGCCGTATTTTCTGATAAAGCAAGCCTGAAAAACAGAATAATAATTTTATTTAAGTTAAGGAGGTTTATATGAGCATTGATTTATTAAATAAAGATACGTTTAAACAGGCTATTTCCGACAGCCAAAATCCTGTTATTGTGGATTTTTACGCGGACTGGTGCCAGCCATGCAAGCGTATTTCACCGCTTCTGGAAGAAATCGCGGATGAAAACAAGGGTAAGCTGAATGTCTATAAAGTTAATACGGATAAGGATCCGGCTTTGGCAATGGAATTCAATGTAACCGGCATTCCGAATATTGTTTCATTTAAAGACGGTAAATTGTACAAACGTGTGGTAGGCGTGGCGCCAAAGGAGGATTTGCTGGATTTAATTCAGTGAACCGGATTGACAAAGCGGGATGAATATGAAATAATAACTATCATTATCATATTTTTACAAATGTTACGCCGTTTAAGGAATTGACTGTCAAAGATGTGATTTAGTATGTTAAAATACTCAAAACAGCGTGAGATCATAGAGTTGGCTGTTATATCCAGCAAGACGCATCCGTCTGCCATTGAGGTTTATAATTTATTGCATCCGCTGTACCCAAACCTAAGTTTGGGTACAGTTTACCGTAATTTAACCTTGCTGACAGGCAAAGGGGTTATACGAAAGCTGCATATGCCTGACGGCAGTGATCACTTTGATGGTTCAACCCATGATCATTCGCACGCTTTATGCCTGCGCTGCGGAAAAATTGAGGATATCAGCGCGTCATTCGGTTCGGAATTCGCGAATATGGTTCAGAAGGAAACGGGCTTCGCTATGACAGGCAGCCAGTTGATTATTACAGGGTTTTGTGAATCATGCCTAGAAAAGGAGAACGATAAAAATGCCTGATCTGAAAGGATCTAAGACAGAGAAAAATTTACAGGAAGCGTTTGCCGGAGAGTCCATGGCTCGGGTCAAATATGGTTATTACGCATCCCAAGCCAAGAAGGATGGATATGTGCAAATATCCAATTATTTCAATATTACGTCGGATAATGAAAAAGAGCACGCTGAAGTATGGTTTAAGCTGCTGCACGGCGGCGGTATCCCAATGACGACCGAAAATCTTAAGGACGGTATGGCGGGTGAGCATTATGAATGGTCCGACATGTACGCCCGTTTTGCGCGGGAAGCCCGCGAAGAGGGTTTTACACAGATCGCGTTTCTGTTTGACGGTGTGGCTAAGATAGAGAAGGAACATGAGGAGAGGTATCAGGCGCTGCTGAACAATATTGAAAATGGAAAGGTTTTCCAACGCGAAGAAGAAACTGTTTGGATCTGCCTTAATTGCGGCCATATTCACCGCGGTAAAGTCCCGCCTGAAAAATGTCCTGTCTGTTCGCACGCAAAAGCTTATTTTGCACTTCAAGGCAAGGACTATTGATGTGAGTCGGTCATCCGAGATCAACCGGAGGAAATAGATGGATCTTACTGCTCTGTTTAGTTTGAATTACGGTTTATATGTATTGGCGACACGCGATACAGACGGCAAGTATGTTGGCTGTGTTGTTAACGCGGCCATGCAGATCACGGCGGAACCTCCGTCTATGGCGGTATCGTCAAATTCGCAAAACTACACGACGGGAGCGGTTTTACGCAGCGGCATGTTTACCCTGTCGGTATTTTCCGAACAAGCCGCGCTTAAAACAATTTCGACGTTTGGCTTCCGTTCCTCCAATGATATAGATAAGTTTAAAGCAATGCCTTATATAGTTACAGAATCGGGAATGCCCGTGCTTACCCGCGAAGTCTGCGCGTATGTGGAGTGCAAAGTGACAGGCTCTGAAGATATATACACGCATAAGCTTATAAGAGGCGACATTATTGACTCGCGGCGCCTATCAAAGGAGTCCCCGATGACTTATAATTACTATCACAAAGTGGTCAAGGGTAAAACGCCTAAAAAAGCGGCGTCTTATCAAAACGGTTAAATTAAAGAGGGGAAGGAGCAAAACGCCCCTTCCCCGTTTAATTAATGTCTTACCAGGCAGCCGCTGTTCCATCCGCTCGCGGTTCTGTGGCGCCTATATAGCCGCCTAAAGGGTTTTTCATAATTATCTGTCCGCGTCCAAAGATGTAGGGATTAGGGGAGTATTCGATTTCATGGCCCATTCCTGCCAGTCCCGCCGCGATATGCCGCGGCACGCCCAGTTCCAGAATAATTTTTTTCCCATGGAGCCACTGCCAGCGGGGCGCGTCCAGCGCGGACTGGGGATTGAGCGCGTAATCAATCATGTTTGTTATAACCTGCACATGCCCCTGCGGCTGCATGAACCCTCCCATTACGCCAAAAGGCCCGACCGCCTCCCTGTTTTTGGTAAGAAACGCCGGAATAATAGTGTGATAAGTACGTTTGCCCGGAGCAAGGCAATTGGCGTGCGAGGGATCCAATGAAAAATTCGCTCCTCTGTTCTGCAGGCAAATACCGGTATCGGGGATTACAACGCCCGAACCGAACCCCCCGTAATTGCTCTGAATAAAAGAAACCATCATGCCTTCGGAGTCGGCGGCGCAAAGATATACGGTTCCTTTATCAAAGGGCCGCACATCTGAAGGATCGATTGCCTGACGGCAAATCGCGCCGCGCCGCGCGGACGCGAGATCCGGTGACAACAGTTCCGTCGCGTTGACCTTCATGGCTTTCGGATCCGTTATGTTAAACATCCCGTCCGTAAACGCGAGCTTTATCGCTTCAATTTGATAATGCCAATCAACCGCGCGATCGCGCGACACAAGTTCCAGCCCGTTTAGAATATTAAGCGCCATTAAAGCTACAAAGCCCTGCCCGTTGGGTGGAAGTTCCCAAACTTCATAGCCGCGATATGAAATACACACCGGTTCTACCCATTCGGGCGCAAACGACGCGAGATCTTCCCGGCGTAAAAAACCGCCGATTTTTCTCATGCGGGCGTCGATTTTCTCGGCGATTATCCCGTCATAAAATGCTCTTGCGCGGCTGCTTGCGATTAGACGCAGAGTATCCGCCTGGCTCTTTTGCATCCAGGTTTCCCCTCGAAGCGGCGCGCGGCCTTTTGGCGCGAAAGTATCGAACCACAATGAAACAGATTCTTCATTTCTGTACGGGAACAGGCTATCATAATAATCGGCCCAGCAATCAGCCACAACGGCGGAGACCGGAAAGCCGTTTTCCGCGTAGTCAACCGCCGGCGCCGCAAGCTTTTCGAGAGGCAGGCGGCCAAAACGCTCATTCAGGCAGGCCCACGCGTATGGAATGCCCGGCGTCGTAACAGGCGCGGCGCCAAACGCCGGCATCGCCTCAAATCCCATTTGCCGTACTTTATCAACGCTTATGGACTTCGGGGCCGGGCCGCTTGAATTCAGGCCATAAAGCCGGCCGTCTTTGAAAACGATGGCAAAAGCGTCGCCGCCAAAGCCATTTGAGCATGGTTCCACAACACAAAGCGCCATTGCCGTCGCAATGGCCGCGTCCATCGCGTTTCCGCCGGCCCGCAGCATCGCGAGGCCGGCTTGCGAGGCAAGCTGCTGAGAAGCGGCCACCATTCCTCGTGAGGCATAAACTAAATTTCTCAGGGATGGATAAGGAAAAAGCAGATCATTCATTTTATACGGCCTCCCTTATTAAACAGCGGCTTTATCATACCACAGTCAAGTGAAAACAAGAAGACAAAAAAAGACTTGAATAAACATGTCACAAAAAGTAATATAGTATATGAAATCTTACTTAACAAGAAGTTGTAATGAAGAAACATAAGAGGAGGCCGCCAAATGCGTATAGCTGTTGCGGGCGTCGGATATGTGGGGTTGTCTAACGCGGTTCTTCTGGCACAGCATAATGAGGTAACCGCAGTTGACATTGTCCCGGAAAAAATCCGGATGCTGAACGAAAATAAATCCCCTATTATTGATCCGGAAATTGAAGAATATCTTGCCGCCAAAAATTTGAACCTTACGGCGACATCCGACGCCGAACCGGCTTACCGTGAGGCCGATTGCATTATCATATCCACTCCCACCAATTATGATCCGCGTAAAAATTTTTTCGACACATCCTCTGTGGAGAGTGTCATTACTCAGGTATCCGGCATTAACCCTAACGCGGTTATGGTAATTAAGTCCACTGTTCCGGTGGGCTTTACGGAATCCATGCGTGAAAAGCACGCTTGCGACAATCTGCTTTTCTCCCCGGAATTTTTGCGTGAAGGCCGCGCCCTATATGACAACCTCTACCCCAACCGTATAATCGTAGGCGTGCCGGTACGGAACAAGCGGCTGCGCAAAGCCGCTGAAGTTTTTGCCGGGCTGCTCCGGCAAGGCGCTGTCAAGGAAAATATTCCGACTCTTTATATGAACCCCACGGAAGCGGAGGCGGTCAAACTCTTCGCTAATACATATCTGGCGCTCAGAGTGTCTTATTTTAACGAACTGGATACGTATGCCGAGGTTCGCGGTCTAGATACCAAAGCTATAATTGAGGGCGTGGGGCTGGATCCGCGTATAGGGATGTACTACAACAACCCGTCGTTTGGGTATGGCGGCTATTGCCTGCCCAAAGATACCAAGCAGCTTTTAGCCAATTATGACAATGTGCCTAACAATATCATCGGCGCGATTGTGGAAGCCAACCGCACCCGCAAGGATTTTATCGCGGAACGCATATTGCTGCGCGCCGGTTTTCCGGACAAGGTCAACCCTGTTATCGGTATTTACCGGCTTATAATGAAATCGGGCAGTGATAACTTCCGTCAGTCTTCTATCCAGGGCATAATGAAACGTATCAAGGCGAAAGGCGTGGATGTGGTTCTATATGAACCCTCCATTCGGGAGGATAGTTTTTTTAACAGCCGGGTGATCCGCTCTCTGGATGAGTTCAAGCAAACGTGCGATGTGATTGTAGCGAATCGGTATAATTCTGAAATCAGTGATGTAATAGATAAGGTGTATACGCGCGATCTATACTTCAGAGATTAAAATACGCGTATCATGAAGGCGGAGCGCGCCTTTTGCGCGCCGCCTTCACGGCTGGATCCCGCGGTTATTCCGCTTTCCCTCCCACGGCGGTTACGCCCTGTTTCAAAATTTTATCCCAAATCTCCGCGTCATATTTTAAGTCGCCCGGCTGGCTGTATATAATTTCAAATCTGACTCGGTTAAGCACATCCATATTAATAATGCCCAATTCCGTTTCAGCCCCGTAATCCCATAATCTATGCGGCTGAAACTGCTCATCCCATTCCGCCAGTACATGCGCGCGCACGCCCGCGAAACCTTCTTCGTCCGGCGGCTGGCGCAGAAACGCGGGAATGCCCTTGTAAACGCCGAATGTTTTTTCTTTATGCGGGTCCCTGTAGGAACGCAGCAATACCGGGCCGTCGTGCAGTACAGATACATTTACCCCATACGCGCCGCCCTCGTCACGAACGAGCGGCCACAAATAATCATAATTCAACAGACTGGCTGTAACCAGGAAGGCGCCGTTATACGAACTGCCGGCTTTTTTCAAATCGCCGCCCTGGATCACAGCGTAGGTCTGTGACAAGGCAGCGGGGAATACGCTGACTGCGGGCGCCGGAATGTTATAAGCGGCAGGCGCGCCCGCAGGGCAGGATGCCTCCTTATTGGATTCAGGGAATAAAGCCGCTAAAACTCCGGAGTGTTTCCTGAACATTTTATATGCGTCTTCCGAACCCGTAAAGCTGAATACGGCGTCATTATCATCTAACAGTGTTTTTTTCACTGCCGCGAGGTTATTGGATATATCGGGCCAGACGTGATCGAAATCAGACAGCAGGCCGGTTACGAATTGATAATACATTAAGCCGTTAATTTCATATTCATATAATCCGGCGTCTGACAGTCTGGCCAGGCAGCCAAACAGCGGCATTTGATTCTCAAATCCGCTGTCCATGGCTAATTTAACGCGCGTTAGATAACCGCGAACGATCCGCTTGTCGGGTGATGCGCCCGGATCCAGCAATGCGGCGTATGTCTTGACCATAGACGGAATATCGCTGTCCAGACCCCGCAGTGTCAGGTGCAGGCGCGGTGTAAACTCCGAGTAACCCATAGTTTTGTCCGCTGACATATATCCCTGAATTTCTCCGATAGAGGCATCAAGGGGTAAGACGCCCTCGTCCGCCAGGATATGCGCCAGTATTTGCGCGTATCCGATTAGGGACTGAGGCAGCGCGGACGCGCCCATGTACAGGTGAATAGACGAAACGCCGTGCGTGTTCAGGTTAGTATGGATCAATTTAACGCCGCTCCGCGAGTCTGTTCTATAGGCCGGAGGTGTTGGAGGCGCCACAGCGCGAATTTGATCCGCCTGCCGCGCCTTTAGTTTAAGAAGCGGCGCCGTGTCTTTCTGATCATCCGGAATGGGGAAGGGCATTTCTCGCGGTTCTGTATACGCGATAACCTTTTGCGCCGGCCGCGTTGAAGCCGCCTGGCCGGCCGGCGGCTGTTCCGGGGATAATACCGCCGCAGAGGTACGCGGGTTATTCAGCAGGCAGTTTTCTACCGCTTCTTTTATAAACGCCTGATCGAATGTTTTTATGGCTTTCCGGTACGCGGACTCATCCACCGCCTGCCCGTAGACAAAGGCGGACATCGCCTCGATACCCGCGTCTATGCCTCTGTGCGCCTCGTTTTTTACCGCTGCAAGATTATACGTATATTGATGCAGCACAGCCGCGACGCGCTTTTCGTCGAAGCCGGCGTCCGCCGCCCGCTGCAGGCAGGTGTCCGCCATAGCCTTTATCTCTTTTGCTTTTGAAGTGTCGATGCCTTTTAATACTATGCTCAGCACACATTGTTCCATCATGCTGTTATACTCCGTATGAACCCGCGCGGCTAAGCCCCGCTTTATTATATCGCCGAATACGGCTGCGTTCCTGTCATCCAGCAAATCGGCTAAAATTTCCATGCGCGCGGCTGACGCCGGGTCGGAACGATCGCACGCCGCATAGCTTATCGCCATACTGGATATGCCGTCTTTCGCGGGGTATGAAGCGTATACCCATCTGGCTGGCGGAGATGACTCAACTTTACAACCCGATATGGGCAGATGATCTTTATTATCCATACGGCGAGGTATTTGAGATAGATAGTCTTTATCCAGCAACGCAAGTACGCTGTTTATGTCCTGTTTGCCGTAAAGTACAATCAGCGCGTTCTCCGGTCGGTAGTTTAAATCATACGCCATTTTAAACTTTTCATAGGTTAATGACGGAATTACCTCCGGCAAACCGCCCGAGTCAAAGCAGTATTCGCCGTCGGGAAACAACGCGCCGTATGCCGCGCGCCGCAAAAACGCGTCGTCTGTGGAATATACGCCTTTCATTTCGTTATATACGGTGCCGTTGTAACCATCTTCGCCCAAACGCCAGCCTTCCCGGCGGAAGATCCCTTCGTCGAGGATCGCGGCCGGATAGAATATGTCGTTCATATACGCGGTTATTAGTTTGCGGTACTCTGTTTCATCGCGGGAGGCCAGCGTATAAACAGTGAAATCATGGAATGTCATAGCGTTGAGAAACGTTGCGCCGGAATGGTTTAAAAGCCAGGTAAACGGTTTGCTTTCATAGTGTGTGGAACCGCTCAGCAGAGAGTGTTCTATGATATGGTTCACCCCGGTATCGTCCCGTGTACGCGTCTTAAATCCGATTGTAAACGCTCTCTCTGTGTCAGCGTTTTCAATATAGAGTACGGAAGCGCCCGAAGATATGTGACGGTAATGGGTTTCCCTTCCATCGTACTGCGGGGCGCCGAGCTGCGATACTACCTCATAGACGGGCGCTGAAAAAGTTTCTGTGGGGTGGAAGCGGAAAAAAGAAAAACAAATCAGTAAAAATAAGCAGTGTTTGATCGTTGGCGGCATTGCACTCGCTCCTGTTCTTTGTAAAGTTCAAATACTTTGTATAGTATAACTGATTTATGTTATAATAATACAAAAATAGACAGTGGGGGGTTGTATTGAGTGAGCGGCAGGATTGCACGGTTTATCCGTACTTTGATGGTTTGTTCGCTGTTGGCCTTTACGGTGTGGGCGTGTTTTGCTTGCGTCGAGGGGGGGCCGATAAATACGCTGCTGTCTCCGATAGCGCGGAAAACAAATTTTGTTATTCTGGGCTTGGACAAAAGCGGCCGACGCACAGACAGCATAATAGCCGGTTGTCTGAATACTGAAAACAAGAGTGTAAATCTGCTGTCCATACCCCGTGATACACTGGTAACTGTATCTGCGGACAGGCTGGATGTAATGAAAAAGCGTTATCCGGGCATACCAGGCGACGGGCGTATGAAGATAAACTCGGTATACACTTATGGGGGAGAGGAATACGGCGCTGATTTTGCCGTTAAGCAGGCGGAGGATTTGCTGGGCGTTAAAATTCAATATTATGTTACGATCAATTTGAGCGCGTTCAGATACATAGTCGACCAAATAGGCGGCGTTGAGTACGATGTGCCGTTTCATATGAAATACGCCGATCCGGCTCAGGATCTGGTCATAGATCTGCCGCCGGGTTTGCAGCTTTTAAATGGCGAGCAGGCGGAGGGGCTGGTGCGGTACAGAAAATCAGACGACGGTTCGCATGCTGAATATACGGACTTAAGTCGGGCGCAGACCCAGCAGGCGTTTATTAAGGCGCTGGCCGGCAAGATTATATCGGAAAAAAATTTATTGGAGAACGCGGCCGCGCTGATATCGGCTTGGAGGGAATATACGGACACAAATATGGATCCGACCGCGATCGCGAAATATCTGAAACATATCCGGGAGTTCAAGCGTTACGATATATCGTCCAACATGCTTATTACCAAAGAGGCTTGGATAAATGGCTCGGATTATATAATTGTGGATGCGGAGGCGTCCGGAGATGCCATCGAGAGGGTATTCGGCCTGGTCGACGGCGAATTGCCGAACAGTTCTAAGGGGAAGCCTATTAAAGTATTGAACGGCGGGGCGCTGTCGGGGTTGGCGGCGCGGGGCAGAGTTTTTTTGATAAACAACGGGTTTACGGTATCCGGTATCGGAAACTACGAAAGCGAGCGTACGGCGTATACGCGGATCTTCGTAAAACGCGAAGGTATGGGCGGGGACATTCAGGCGTTGTACCCGGGTAGTAAGATCATTGTTGACGGAGAGGCGTTTGATGAGGAGGTTGTGGTAGTGTTGGGGCTGGAGGCGGAATGAGTATAAACGGTATATCTGAAACAGCCGTAATTGCAGTATGCCAGAAGCAATAGCGGTTTGCTACCTCAAAATGAGCGGTGTTTTTGGGGTAGTAAACCGTATATGCGGGACTTTTGGCAAGAAAGGAAGTTCTGGTTCGGGAGAGTAAATGATTGGGTCGCGTATCACAAATTTTTTAAGTTCGCTTAAATAAATTTATGCCCGATGCGAGTATAGATCTTGGCAGATCTCAGCTT
>JAITDJ010000145.1 GCA_031282635.1 Clostridiales bacterium | reverse complement strand
TAAGATTAATTTAAATCTTTACTGGTATTTTGTCAAATAAAAAATAACCCTAGCTTAAGCCGGGGTTATACCAAATTAAGCAATCTCATTCTTCCTCATTGCTTTCCGATTTTCCATTGCTTAATAAGACCGCTTTATTCGCCGTAGTGCGCGCGGGTATGCTCGTGGTCAGTGCCTGATTCCAGAGCAGTAAATCGGCGTTCTCGGTCACGTCGTCCATAGACGCGCCGCCGCGCGTTAAAAATGGTTCAATCGGCGTGCCCTCATTTATTGTCACAATTATCCCGGTGTCGGTAACAACGCTTAACTGCCCGCTGTTACGGATTACACACATTACCTTCGCGTAGACGGGCGGAAGATAATCCTCAGGAATATTGATAATAAGGGCTATCGCTTCGCCGCCGTTTTTGCCGGGTTTATAATACGCGGCTACGTTGTCGTTCTTACGGTTGATCAATGAAGCGGGCTTGCCGCTTACCGCGTCGGCTACATACGTTTCAGAGGTCAGCCTGATTATAACACTTTTGCTCTTGTCCTTTACGGGGACAATTTCAACGATTTCCATATCGTCAATAAGTATTACGCCGCTTAAGGAATGAACCGCGTTTTTATCGGCTTGCGGCGTCAGCGTCATCATCGGCGCCGCCGTCGCAAGCAGTATCGTGACCAAAGACGGCAAAAAACACTTCATAAAACATTTCCTCCTTTTATCATATCATGTCTCTATTTTGTCCGGATAAGTAAACAATATTTAATGTTCACCATTATGGACATGTGGTCATATTCTGAAAAAAGAGGAATGGGCCGCGGGGGGTGAACTTATGAAGGTCGGGGATATTGTCGGAAGGCGTTCACACAATTGCGACGTACTTTTCCGTATAACACATATATGCGGCAATGGGTCGTTTATTTTAACAGGTTTGAATTACCGTCTGTTGATTGAGGCGGATGAAAGCGACTGCCTGCCGATTCGGAAAAGTTTGGTGCAGCGTTTCCGCGAGCTCTTTTTGGACGAGACGAAAGTTATGATGGAACGCGTGCTGAGCCAGCGTGAAATATTGACGGACTGCCGCCCCGGCAGAGTACTGCATATGGATTCAGACCCAGAATATCTCCGGCTTTGCCTGAGTTTTTATCGCCGCCTGTCCATGCCCGCGCGCGGTGAGGTAATTATGGTTAGTAAACAAGCCGGAGAGGTTCAAGAGCTGCTTAAACGCGATATGCCGGATATTCTCATTATTACGGGTCATGATTCGCTGTATGACGCCAGCATGCCGGATAGCAACGAAAGCTACAGAAGCTCGCGATATTTCTGCGAAACAGTACGTTCGGCGCGGCGCTATAATCCTTCAAAGGACAGCTTGGTTATTATCGCGGGGGCATGTCAGTCGAACTATGAAGCCCTGATAGATTCGGGAGCGAATATCGCGTCCAGCCCCGGGCGGATATTGATTCACGCCTTAGATCCCGTGTTTGCCGCCGAAAAAATCGCATATACCTCAATTGATAAAGTGCTGAGTATGCGAGAAATCCTCAATAATACTTTTACGGGCCGTATGGGGCTGGGCGGGTATCAGACCAGAGGGGTTATGCGACAGGGGCTTGAGCCGGTAGGATCAAATTAATAATAATAACTATGCCCGCCGATAGTAAACGCGTATTGACGGTTTGCCGCGATCCAGTTGCTTGTGGCAAGATCCGGGTTCATAAAAAATAGTGTTTTGGGCGCGTTATTGCGCCCCTCCAGCGCTTCCAGCGCCGCGATGAAACTGGGCGCGGACGGGTTGTTGTATACGGCGCCATTGGCTGTGGGCGTAAATTGAACGCCGTATTTGTTATCAAATATGACGCCTTTAACGGTGCTCGGATATTTTCCGCTGTCACGGCGGTTGATGATTACGCTGGCAACGCCCAACTTAGACGCGTAAGATTCGCCCTGGGCTTCAGCCTCCACAATTTTAGCCAGCCAATTAAGATCTTCTCTGGAATATCCGTTATAGGAAGGCAGCAGCGCCAAAGCGACCTTTTCTGAAACAGCGCCGCCATCGGTATTTATTATGATCAATTTCAATTTATCGCTGAATGTGGTTTGCGCGTTAAACATATCCGCGAAAAAGTTTAGGGGCGCCATCATTGTATTGTTGACAATCGTACCATGGCATATCTTTAGGCTTCCATCTCGTGAAACCGTCGCGGTCCTGCTGTCACTGTCCCAGGAAACATCAGCCCCCAAGGTTTCCGATACATAACGCAGCGGCAGCGTAAGACCGTTCTCCGATTCCATTGGCGTCACATGAGGATGAATGTATTGTCCGTTTAATACAATTCTATACCCGGGCGCCGCAACTTCATGAGCGTAACTTATATCCGCGGCGTAAACAATTATTACAAACAAAACGATGAATACGACGTTAGCAGCCCTTCTTATACCTGGTAAAATAAAATCAGCTCCTTGGATAGATTAATATTTTGGAAGCGTACAGCGGCATGTAGTTATTTTTGCCAAAATTTATTAATATATGCAAGGAACAATGAAAATCGGATTTATCTGATATGCGGGCGCAAAATACAATCAGCGGTATAGCTTTTCGCAGCGTTTCAGTACCATAGAAATATGATTCAGCAAATCCGAAGCTGAAACGCCGTAGTTTGATAATTCGGCGCCGGCCGACTCGCCGGCTTTTCCGTGAACATACGCGCCCAGCTTGGCGGCGGTATACGGATCCAGGCCCTGCGCCATAAAACCGGCGATTACGCCTGTTAACACGTCTCCGGAACCCGCTTTGGCCATGGCCGGGCTGCCGGAGGTATTTATATAATTACAGCCCGCCGGGCTCGTGACAATGGTTCGGGCATCTTTCAGCAGGGTGACCACGCCGAATTCGCGGGCGAATTCACCCGCGACGCCGATTGTGTTCTCTAAAATATCTTTTACGGGCAGCCCGGTCAGTCTGCTCATCTCGCCGGGGTGAGGGGTAATAACACATGGGACTTGGATCTTTTTAAGGATATCCACATCTTCTGAAACCGCATTTAGGGCGTCCGCGTCCAATACCATGGGGATTCGTGCTGTTTCAATCAGCCTGAATACAAATTCGGTAACCCGCGGTCCGCGCCCTATGCCGGGGCCGGCGTACAGCGCATCGGCCCGGCTGAGTTCCTCGGATACGACGTCCAGGCAGCCCGGGTGGTAATAACCGCCGCAGTCCGGAAGCACGCAGGTTACGGCTTCTTTAAGGCTATGATGTAATACGCGCGCCACAGACGGGATTACACAGGCGCAGACATAGCCGGCGCCCGCCTTATATGCCGCCGCTGCGGATAAGAAAGCCGCTCCCGGCATATTGGAGGAGCCCGCGAACGCATAAACGCGTCCGAACGTTCCTTTGTTGGAAATTTGGGGTCTGCGCGGCAGCAAGGCCGCCGCTTCATGATCCGTCAGTATGCCGGTCTCCCCTTCCATGTCGGAGAGCGGCGTATCTGGTATAGATATATCTGCAACCTCAACCCTGCCCGCGTATTCCGCGCCGGGATAAATTATCAAACCTGTTTTGAGATATCCCAGCGCCACAGTTACATCCGCTTTAATCGCCGTACCCATGACCGCCCCGGTATCGGCGCTTATACCGGAAGGCATATCAACCGCTATGACATAAGGCGCGTGACTGTTGACCATATCTATCATATATTCATAAACGCCTTCAATATGTCTGTCCAGGCCCGCGCCGAATAACGCGTCCACGACCAGATCACAGGATACTAATTCCCACGGGACATTTATCGCGTTATCCTTCGATGGGAAAAGCCGGATGCACAGCCCCAATTTTTGTAAAATCTGAAGATTAATCAGAGCGTCCCCATGTATCCTGCTGACATCGCCTGTCAGGATAATACTGACGTCAATGCCCTTCAAGTGCAAATGCCGGGCCAAAGCCAGGCCGTCGCCGCCGTTTCCGCCAACGCCCGCCAAGATTATGACCCTTGGTTCGACTTTTCCCTTCAGATATGCCAAGCAGTGCTCTGACAGCCGTATAGCGGCGTTTTCCATCATCAATAAAGTGGGCAGGCCGATTTTTTCCGTCACGGCGGCCTCTATTCTACGCATTCGCTTACCTGAAACTACTTTCATTTATTCACCTCTCCGCGGTTTCCGCGACCGCAAACGCTATAGCGATATCTTTGGTATGTGAAATGCTAATATGGATATTAACTTGTTTTGAGCGGCATATATCCTTAAATACCCCATGCGGGCAGACAGAAGGTTTGCCCAGATCGTCGCGCGCGATTTCAACATCACACGGCCAAAAGCCCCTGAAACCAACGCCCATGGCCTTCACCGCGGCTTCTTTCGCGGCAAACAGTCCGGCGGCGGTTTCATGGGGCTTATCGGCGCAGTAGGCCGCTTCCCGCTCGGTAAATATCTTGGAGCGGAATCGGGGATTTCGCATACCATTTATAATTCGCGCCACTTCGCATATATCTGTTCCGATACCGATAATCATAACTTAAATCGCTGATCCAGAATATTAACGACCTCACGGCCTACCATCTTATGCAGAAGTTGATAGGTTCGCGCCGCTTCCTCCTCGCACGCTGTCTGCTCGGTGGTCAGACGCCGCGTCTCTGAACGCAGACGTTCGATTTCCAGCGTTAAGGTTTTGAGGCGCGTCAGACTGTCGCGCATACTGAAATAAATAACGGAAACCGTTTCAGCCAGCAATTCTCGATTGGCTTCTTCCATCTCATCCGGCAGCTTGTCCGCTTTCCTGCCCAGCGCGTCCAACTCTGTGTTAATATCGTTTACCGCCGTCTTGAAAATTTCGGTGGCCCTCACGGCTTCCAGATCGTTATGCCCATGAACATCCCCGGCCAGTTTCCGTATCTGGCTCAAACATTCCTTCTTTTTATTTGTAAGCGTTTGTTCGGTTTCAACCAACCGGGCGTTTTTTTTCATCAGATCCTTAATCTTTGTTTCAAGAGATATAATTTTTTCTGTTTTGCGGTTTCTAAACTGTTCCTGCCAAAGCGGATCCAATATCAGCAAAGGCGCCTTAATACTTGCGAAGACGGCTGGATCAATACGGCATTGCCTGCCGAATACGCGTTTCCTCATATACATCCGCCTTTATGTGGACGACAGGCCGTTACATCTGCCTATAAACCAGCCCGCCTAACACCATGCCAAAGATGCTGGCAATATCTATATTAATTTTTATACCCAAAACCAGATGAATTATTCCAAATTCCAGAGATACCGGCTGATCCATACCGAATACTTTGCCATAGTTTAACCATGTGAATAAAGGGTACTGCCCCAGGTAATACCCGATAAACCCTCCGACAACCATTCCCGCCATAAATAGGAGAAACAGATTTAAAGCGTTCTTGCGGTCTTTCAAAAAGCCCCCCCCTTAGGTTTTTTTATCAGGAAATTTCTCTTATTCAGATGTGAACATATTGTTTTGGTCTATCTTCCAAACGCCGTCGACTTTTTTTAAATTCATTTTTGTCTTTACCTTATATAATGTTTCATAGTCGGACGTCTGCTCCATAGATTCAAACTCAATATATCCTGAGCCGTCGCTTTCTTCCACAAATACGCCGTCTTTGAGGTAGGGGAACACAAGGTTAGCCTGATCCCGGCGCGTACGGATGTCTAACGTGGACAGGTCTTTTTCAAAGTCTGCTTTATAGTCCGCTTTAGCCACCCGCCTTGTTTCAAAATAATAGAGGTTATATTCTCCTTCCCATAAACCCTCGATCCCACATTCGACAAATACCTGAGCCACATCCACCGGGGACGCGTCTTTAAACAGTGAAATATCAAAGTTGAAATCCTTGGAATAGCTGTCAAAAAGGGCTTGCTGCGCTGCGGTCAGCGTAAATCTGGTTCCGGCGTCGCCAAATGGATTTTCATACTCCCCGCTCGGAAAAGCAACCGGATCCTGGCGGACATCATCTTCCGCGAGGGCAGAGGCCGTAGTCGTCACGGTTGGCGTAATATCAGTATTCACATTGCCGCCGCACGCGCATAGAAACAGCAGCAGACAGGATATGAAAAATTTTCTCACTGATAATTCCTCCCTTTTAGTAAATTATAAATTTAGCGTTACGGTTAACTGATAATAACATCATTGCAGAGCTTCGTCAATTTTTACCGCGAACAATACACGCATGTCTTATTTTCGCATAGGATGATAATAGATAGAGGAGGGAGGCAATCTATGAAAATAACGGACGCTCTGTTAACAATGGGCGCCAGCCATGGCCGAACCGGCAAAGCTATAAACCCCAAAGGTATTGTGGTGCATTATGTGGCTAATCCAGGCAGTTCCGCCATATCCAACCGCAATTATTTTGAGAATGGCTCTAATGGAAGAGGTGTTTCATCCCACTATATTGTCGGGCTTCAGGGTGAGATAATCAGATGCATACCGGAAACTGAAGTCGCGATGCACGCCGGAGCGGCTTACAGCAGCGCTTATCTGGAGCAGGCTAAAGTAAACAACAGTATATACTACGGTATTGAAACCTGTCATCCGAACGCAGACGGTAAATTCTCAGATATTACTAATTTAAGCCTTATTGAACTATGCGCGGATATGTGCGTACATCATGGCTTTGATCCGCATAAGAAACTGTTCACACATAATGAGGTCACCGGAAAACTCTGTCCGCTTTATTATGTAAATCATCCTGAAGAGTGGTTAAAGTTCAAAGACGATGTACAGGATATGCTCAGTAAAACCACACTGCCGTCGGGATATGTGAATCTGGCCGTGGGTAATAAAAATTACGAGATAGAAGCCGTTAATATTAACGGCAGGTTTTATTCCACATTGGATAATTTGACAAAAGTCCTGGACGGCAAAAAAATAGTCAGTATCCGCGACGTACTGGAAGCCAACGGTTACACCGTGACCTGGAACGAATCGCTTCAAAGGATAACCGCCGTTATGAATAACAGCAAAGCTTTCAGTCAGATGGATGTGAATTTTTAGTCGTTTTATTTGGCGTGATTGTAAACAAGCCCTTCCTGTCAGGGGAGGGCTTGGCGTGTATAAAATATAATCTTTGTAAACCGTTACGCATATCAGGTTAGATGAATATAATATGTAAGTGCGAAAGGGTTTTTATTGAATCGGATCGAGGATGATATACTTGCTTATTCAATAAGGCGTTTAGGGGGACACTATGTCATATGCGTTAAAACAAAAGCTATGCCCTCCCGGGCTTAATAACAATCCGAACAGTTACCTGGATACCGTCAGATTTATCACAATACATAACACGGGGAACTACGCTTCATACGCCACCGCTGCGAATCACGCGAATTATCTGTACCGGGGCTCGGACGGCCAGGGCACATCCTGGCATTATACCGTCGACGCACAAGAAGTGTGGCAGAGTTTTGAAGATAACCGGATGTGCTGGCATACGGCGACTACCGCGGGCAACCGCAATTCCATCGGCATTGAAATCTGCAACAATGATCAGGCCAATTTTTCGAAAGCCTGCGACAACGCCGCCCAGTTGACGGCGGATCTGCTGAAAAGGCACGGGCTCAGCCTGGAGGCTGTGGTTCAGCATCACGCCTGGAGCGGAAAAAACTGCCCTTATGAAATGCGCACAGGCGATTGGGGCGTTAACTGGGCCCAATTTCTGAACTTGGCGAGGCTATACTACATGGGCGCCGGATCCGCGCAGCCAGATCAAAATTACCCGTCTTATCCCGGTTACCTGATCGGTATGGGCTCTAACGGGGAATATGTAAGAACCATTCAGAATTATTTGAACGCCATTGCCGGATACTATCCCTCCATACCGACGCTTACTGCGGACGGGCAATTCGGCGCCGCCACGCAGCAGGCGGTAATACAGTTCCAGCGCCTGTTCGGGTTGACGGCGGACGGCATAATAGGTGAAAGCACGTGGGATAAAATCATTTCTGTTCACAGCGCGGTTATCAGCGGCGGCGCCTCGACGCCCGAGCCGAATTACCCGCCATATCCCGGATATCTGATGAGCTTGGGTTCCAGCGGCGAATATGTGCTGGCCGCGCAGAATTATTTGAACGCCATTGCCAGCGAATATCCGTCTATAGCGGCTTTGACGGCGGACGGAAAGTTTGGGCCGGCCACTCAGCGGGCGGTGATCGAGTTCCAGCGTTTGTTCGGTTTAACCGCGGACGGAGTCATCGGAATGAATACGTGGGATAAAATTATCTCTGTTTACAGCATGTTGAACAGCGGGAGCGAGAACAAGCCGCCTCAAACAGATTATCCGTCATATCCCGGCTATCTGATCCGCATTGGCGCCAGCGGTGAATACGTGCTGACTATGCAAAATTATTTAAACGCCATTTCGCAGGCATATACTTCCATACCGAAGTTGACGGCGGACGGACAATTCGGCCCTGCCACCCAACGGGCGGTCGCCGAGTTTCAGCGTCTATTCGGACTGACCGCGGACGGGATTATCGGTCAGAACACTTGGAATCAAATTGTGTCGGCCTATGTCGCAGCGCAAAGAAGCGAATCGGCTGTATATACGGCGTACGCGCCCGCGCTTGCCGGCGGCTCGCTCCCCAGCGCCTCGGGAACCGAAGAACGCGGGTGTAACACAGTATTCTTGCTGGCGGCGCTGTTTTTGCTCTATTAATTCTGTACGGCGCCGGTATAAGCTCGCGGAATAACGCAAACGCCTCTCCTGTTTCAGCCGAGAGAGGGTTTGCGTCATTTTTTATTTGGATCATTCATCCGCCGCTGTTTCACTGTCATCTCATCGATCCACCCTCGCATTTTCTCCAAACACCCGGTCAGATCATTGCTGTCCAACCTGTAAGTTATATACGGGTTCGGCGCCTGGGTCAGCAGCAGCTTCAGCCGGTTATCGCTGATAATCCGCGCTACCCGGGCCGAGTCTATGGGCGCGTCGGGTTTGAATGTTATAAGAATGTTTTTGTTTTTTTTAATAATACTGATAACCCCCGCTTCGTGAGCAGCGGCCTTCAGCAAGGCCACGGACAGCAAGTTGGCCGTACTGGCTGGCATTTGACCGTATCTCTCCTCTATTTCTTCCTGAACATCGTAAAAATCCCGCTGGGAAGAGATTAAGGATATTTTTTTATATATCTCCAGCTTCTGCTCTTCATTAGCAATATATGAAGAGGGAATAAAGGCGTTTATGGGAATATCAATAAAGGTTTCAAATTCTTTATCCGCTGATCCGCCTGTAAGCTCCAGCACGGCCTGCGACAGCAGTTTGCAGTACATATCATACCCAACGGAATCCATATGGCCGTGCTGTTCCGCGCCTAGCAGGTTGCCTGCGCCGCGGATTTCCAGGTCACGCATGGCTATCTTAAAACCGGAGCCGAATTCGGTAAATTCACGTATTGTTTGCAGGCGCTTCTCCGCCGCCTCAGCAAGCACTTTGTCGCGGCGGTACATGAGATAGGCGTACGCGAGACGATTTGAACGCCCCACGCGTCCGCGCAGTTGATAGAGCTGGCTTAAACCCATATAATCCGCGTTTTGTATAATGATTGTATTAACGTTGGGGATATCCAGCCCGGTTTCTATAATGGTTGTGCAAACCAGTACATTAATGGCGCCTTCGATAAAATCCAGCATAATGTTTTCCAGCTCGTGTTTAGCCATCTGGCCGTGGGCATAAGCGACGTTTGCGCGCGGCAGAAGGTTGGAAACCCGCATGGCTTCCTCCTCAATATTTTGCACCCTGTTATGCAGGTAGTATACCTGCCCGCCGCGGGCCAATTCACGGTTTATCGCGTCGCGCACGAATTCCGGGTTATATTCCATTACATATGTCTGTATAGGCTGACGCTCATGCGGCGGCTCTTCAAGTATGCTCATATCCCGAATACCGGTAAGACTCAGGTGGAGCGTGCGTGGTATGGGCGTTGCGGTAAGGGTTAATACATTAACGTTTTCACGCAGTTTCTTCAGCCTTTCCTTATGCGTGACTCCGAAGCGCTGTTCTTCATCCACAATAATAAGTCCCAGATTTTTAAACCGCACATCAGACGACAGCAGCCGGTGAGTGCCGATAACAATGTCGCACGTGCCACTTTTCAGGCGTGACAGCGTCTCTTTCATATCTTTCGCCGTCCGAAATCGCGACAGCATTTCAATATTTATAGGAAAAGCGTCCATACGCTGACGGAATGTGTTGAAATGCTGCTGCGCCAATATCGTGGTAGGCGCCAGGTAGGCCACCTGCCGATTGTCCTGTATGGTTTTAAAAGCGGCTCGTATAGCCACTTCCGTTTTTCCGTAACCCACGTCGCCGCAGATCAGGCGATCCATCACCTTGCCCTGCTCCATATCCCGTTTGACGTCTTCTATAGCGAGCAGTTGATCCTCGGTTTCCTGAAATGGGAATGTATCTTCAAACTCCCTCTGCCAGACAGTATCTTCAGCGTAAGCGAATCCTTTGGCGCCTTGGCGTTTCGCATACAGCGCCACCAGATCCCTGGCCAGCGCCGCGACCGCCTTGCGGGCTTTGTTCTTTGCCTTGCCCCATTCGGATCCACCCAGTTTATTAAGCCGCGCCCTAACGCCCTCGCCGCCGATGTACTTCTGAATCATTTCCATCTGATTAGTCTGAACATACAGCTTTCCGCCGTCCGAATAGGATAATTTCAGATAATCGCGGCTTACGTTGTCAACGGTTATCTGCTCAATGCCCTCGTATACGCCGATGCCGTGATTGTCATGTACTACATAGTCGCCGACGCGCAAGTCGGTAAAACTCTGTATTTTACTTGCTTTTTGTTTGGTTAAGCGTTTTTTGCGCTTCTCCTCCACCCGCGCCATAATGGAGATGACTGCCAGCTTGTTGAGCGGGTATTCAAATCCGGATTTCAGCGCGCCCTTGATAACGGTAATTACGCCCGCGTTCAGCCTCAGGTTGTCCTGCGTCTCGAAGTATTGCGCCGAAAATCCCATATCCGTAATCTCTTCCGCCAATTTTTGCGCCTGAAACTTACCGCCGGCCAGCATTAATACCTGATAGCCGGCGTCCCTCCAGACCTGTAGTTCGTCGCGCAGATAGGCGTATTGGAAAACCGACTGTGATTTTACGGTGAAAGAGGATATGGATCGAACAGTAAAACCCTTAATAGCCTGAGTGAGGGATGTAAAAAGCACGCAATCAAAAGATTCGGCGTGGTTCAAAATTTGAGCGTACGAAAAAACCATATCCGTTTGGGAGGGCAGGAGTCTGCCGGCCAGGATGCGGTTCTGAATACTGTCCGAAAACTCAGCCAGTACCCTTTCGGCGTGTTCGGATATGCGGTTTGGCTCGTCAAAAAACACCAGAGGTCTATAAGGAAAATAGTGGAACAAGCTGGCTGCGTCCGTGTAAAAATACTGTGAAAACCCATCTATGCCTGTTACGGCGCTGTCACCGTTCAACTTGTCAATAACGGCTTGAATGCTGTATTTAAGGTTTTCCGCGGCTTCGGGGTTCGTTTTTATTTGCCTCATATATGCTCGGTTAAATTCGGATATGATCTTTTGTACAGCGGATTTTAACAGCGAGGTATCATAAACCAGTTCCCGCATGGGATAGATAACGGCCTTACACAGTTCTTCAACGGAACGTTGAGAATACGTATCCAACAGTTTGATGCTATCAATTTCATCGCCGAAGAAATCAATGCGGAGGGCGTTATTATAGACCGCGGTAAATAGATCGATAATCCCCCCGCGTACGGCGAAATGACCTGGCGCTTCCACCAGATCTACCCGTTCGTAACCCATACGCACTAAGCGTTCAGCCAGTTCATTTGTTTCTATAATATCCCCCGGCGTCAGGGTCAGTATGTTTTCTTTAAACATTTCAGGCGGCGCCAGCCTGTCAAATAGCGCTTCAACCGAAAGCACCACGCATATCTTTTCATCATCCAGCAGCGATTTGATAACGGAAAATCTCTGACGTATAATGTCGGCGCTCTTAATATCTGCGGAATAGAAAATAATATCCTTGGACGGATAAAATTTAACCGAGTCATGCAGGAAAAAACACAGATCTTCGTAAATCTCACGGGCCTTCAATTCGGAATGCGTGATTACCAAGGCAGATCTGCCCAGGGCCGCCATTAAACCCGAACACACATGACATTTTTGTGAATCTATGACGCCGGTCGCCAGGGCAGGCGTTTTTTGAGCGTTTACGGCTCGAACCAGATCGGCAAAACTGTCAATACCATTCAATATGCTAAAAAGATTATTCATATATACCTCTTGAGATTAATCCTGATCGCTGTTTTTGCTCAACGTTTGGTTATATTTATTCATTGCCGCGTCAACCCCGCGATCGAGTATTGTGAGTACGGCTTCGCTTGCTTTGGTCACACCGTCTATAAAAGCGGCTTCTTCCTCACGCGAAAACCTTCCCAGTACATAATCGGTCAAAACCCTGTCGGGAGGTTTTGAACCGATACCTACGCGTACACGATGGAAAATATCGGTTTCCAGATGATAAATAATATTTTTAACGCCGTTATGCCCGCCGGCGCCGCCCTGTTTACGCACCCGGATATGCCCGACGGGAAGGCTTGTATCGTCATAAATAATGATAATATCCGCGGCGGAGAGTTTATAAAACCGGAGCAGATCACGCACCGCTTCACCGCTGGCGTTCATATAGGTTTGAGGTTTCACAAACATAACTTTTTCGCCGTGAATAAAACCCTCGCCGGTATGACAGCGCAATCTGGACTTGTTTACGGGAATCCGAGAGTCAAATGATAATTTATTAATTACTTCAAACCCGGTATTATGACGCGTGCCTTTATACTCCCTTTCCGGATTGCCCAGCCCTATAACCAGTCTCATACGTTAATGAAGATTTTAATATCTCCGGGATATGTATTCATGAAGTTCCCCTTAATGGTTATTTTTTGATCATTACTTATTCTATCAAAAAAAAAGGAAAGTTCAACCCAGCAAATTTGGGTGCAGCAAATAAAGTTTGAGAAAGCAGTTCCGCAACATAACCGTTCTCGGTCAGCGGGGTATCAATCGTATATTAGAATCCCCCGCGCCGCTGTCGGTAAGAGCCTGCAGATATTCGCGAGGCGAAACGCCCGCATGCTTTTTGAATACCTTGCTAAAATAAAATGCGCTTTCAAAACCCAACCGCTCGGCCACCTCATTGACGCGGCCTTCCCTGCGGGCGAACATCTCCTTTGCCGCTTCGACTCTCTCGACGGTGATAAATTCCACAAATCCGCAATCAGCATTTTTCGTGAAAAGTCGACTCAAATAACTGGGACTGAAATTGAATACGGCCGCCACATCGTTGAGTGAAAGGCGTTTGCCGAGATTTTCACGGATGTATTCCTGCACACTCGCCACAACCTGTCTGCGGTAAATTTGCCGTTGAGAGCATAGAATCTCGCAACAGCCATCACGCAGACGGCGTATCCACGATACGATGACGCCCGTTGAATGGATGCGATAGATACATCGGTAGGCCCTCCGCTTCATCCGCGAAAATATCAGACACCGTTTTATCACCGCCCGGCAGCAGCGATATCGCTATGTACAGCACGTTGCAGGCAGCGTCCATAGCTTGGATCCGCAATCCGGGCCGCTCCTCATAATAATCCGCGATTTTGCTCAAGGCGTTGTGAAGAGATACGGTGTCAAGCTCCTCAAATGCGCGCCGTATATCCGGCTTTACGTCTGAAAAAGCAAATCCCGCTTCCTCATTTTCGGCTTCTCCCGTGCTGAATACAACGGGATTTTCATTGCCTGAACAGTGCAGCATCCGTCTTGCGGAAAAATAGCTTTCCCTTAATTCAAGCGGACTCTCTACCACTGCGCCCACAGCCGCGCGTAGGTTGACGTTATAATAATTCCGCACCAACGAAACCGTTTTTAACAGCAGGCTCCTCAGTATGGCGCATTGGTTTTCAATGTCGCCGCTCTTAAAGCAAAACGCAATGCTGAAATGCCGTATATCCATAGTGGTGATATAACATTTATGCATCTTTTTCAGTGTTTCGCGAACCATTCTGACGGTGCCTGCGCATAACGACAACAGCTTTTCGGCGCTCAACGCGGTGCTTTCGGATTCAACAATCTCACAGTTGACGGCGACATAAGCGGCAGCAGAAAGGTCTATACCCAAATCCTCTTTTTGCGCCAAGTTGTCCCGGAAGGTTGAGGTTCATCTGAACTTCATCGGCAAGTACGATTTCGCCGAGCCTACGATGTCTGCGGAGGAATTGGAAGCGGAGCGCAAACTGGACGAGAAACGCGCCAAGAACGCCGCCAAGCAGCGGGAATACCGCGAGCGCAAGACACAACAAACCGCTGTGGCGTAAGCGCCGCCGCGACAACAGAATAACCGCCGCCGCGCTCGGCAGAATGACGGACTACATCGAAAACGGCGAAAAAACCAACGGCGGCGAACTTGTATTTTCCTATGAGTGCGACCCGCTGACCGCGCCGCAGGAATTTTTGCTCGCCAAACGGGAATATGCCATCAAAACAGGGCGCGACCAAGGCGAGCGTGACGTTATCGCCTATCATCTGCGGCAAAGTTTTAAGCCCGGCGAGTGTGACGCGGAAACGGCGGGGAAAATCGCGTGGGAGACGGTGCAATCCCTGACGAAGGGCAAACACGCCTTCGCCATAGCCGTGCATACAGATTTCGAGTTCAATCATTCCCTCGCGATATGCAATGAAATCAAACCTTCCGTTAAGTCTGTACTTTATTTTCAATGCGCCAGGTCTAAAACCACCGGCTTTAGCCGGTTAGCTTTCAGCATTTTTCTTTTTTTCAAGTATTAAATCTTCAGCCGTCTTTAGACGGTAGCGGCTTTCAGCCGC
>JAITDJ010000122.1 GCA_031282635.1 Clostridiales bacterium | reverse complement strand
TAACTTTAGCGCGTAATAATTATCCGCCGGCATAAAAGAAACAATATAATCCGCGCCTTCCAGCACGGCCCTATGCTGTGCTTCGCGTATGTCGGCCTGAAGCCGCAGGCACGCCGTATGAAGCGTCCTTTGCCCGGCTCGCGCGCCGGGGGCGGATATGCCCGCAGATACAATCAGAAGCACTGAAATCGCAATTATCAATTCCAGCAGCGTTACACCGGCTTCGCCATCGGCGCCAGAATCTCTAAAACGGAATCCAAATAATGCGGCGGAAGACGAAGGCCCCGCCACAATTCGAATGAGGCCGCCGCCTGATATACCAAGGCGGAAAAACCATTTACCGCGGGAACGCCCTTGGCCCGCGCCATTTGTATAAACCTTGTTTCCCATGGGCTGTATATCAGATCTAATGCCGCGCTCACCTCTTCAAAAAAACTCTCCGAATCTACCGGGCATTTGCCCGGCGGTTCGTTCAATCCGACAGATGTGGTCTGTATCACAATATCTTTATGGAGTATATTATTCAACTCAGAAAGCGGAACGGCCCTTATGGGTATATTATAAAAACTTTTAACGCCGGCAGCTAATAATTCCGCGTTGTCCGACGTGCGGTTGGCAATGACAATTTCCGCCGGCGCGTTGTCGGCGGTCATTACGCAGGCCGCGCGGGCGGTTCCGCCGGCGCCGATTATAACCACGGATTTGCCGCGTATTTCCGCGCCCGCAGCTTTTAAAGACATTTTTATGCCGATATAATCCGTATTATATCCGGCGTAGCCTTCTTCCTCATAAACAAGCGTATTAACCGCTCCTATCCGCCGCGCAGTTTCATCTGCTCGGCTGAGGAACGGCAAACAGGCCTGTTTATGCGGTATTGTCACATTAAGGCCCTTTATGCCCAGGCTATGCGCGCCGGCTATGGCCTCGCCCAGACGTTCCGGTACAACACGGAAAGCGGCGTAACAGATATCCTGATTCATAGCGCGCGCGAAGCGTTCGTGTATCTGCGGAGACAGGCTGTGTTCTATGGGATAACCTATAACGCCCAAAACATCGGTGCGGGCGGTAATCATTCGCCGGCCTCCGCCCGCTTTTTCAGATACGCGGATACAATGGATTTCTCAATACCGCGCTTCAGCCGCACAGACAACACATCCTTTTTGCTTATTGGCTTTACCAGAATGGTAGTCACCTTCAGCCGTTTGCCGCACCAAATATCCGTAAGAATCTGATCGCCTATCAACGCGGTGGCTTCGGGAGACACGCCCATAATGAGCATGGCCTTTTTTGCCTTTCCCACCAAGGGTTTCATGCCTTTGTGATAGGCGGGCAGTTTAAGATGCTCGTTAAAATGGTTCAGCCTGCGCCTGCCGTTGTTGGTCAGCAGGCAGACTTTAAAACCCATCCGTTGCAGGCGGTTCAGCAGATTCGATGTCTTTTCCGGCGGACGGCGGATATTGTACGGCGCCAGCGTATTGTCTATATCGAAAATAAGCGCTTGAATATTCTTCTGTCTGAGTTCTTTATAAGGAATCTCAAAAACAGAATCATAATAGTGATCAGGGAAGAATTTTTCCCACATAATAACCTTCCTCTCGGTTTTATGCCTGCGCGGGCGCTGGAAAAGACGCGGGGCGCGCCTTCTCAGCGCAGCGCTTCGATATTCATTGGAGCAATTTTTTACCGCTGATATTAACCGGTACGCGGATAAAAATCGACCCGACGCTTATTGTCGAATTTTTAATCGCGGCGCCGCTGTTTACGGTAATGGCGCCGTCAGTTAATATTTCAATGAATAATGTATCTTCTCCGCTTGAGATAATACGTATATCAGCCAAATTCGATGCCAGTTCATTGCTGCCCTTGTCGCCGCTGAAGATCAGCCTGTGATAGTTCGAAACCGAAACCGGCGCGTATGGGTTATATGAAAACACGCCTTGCTCCGGTTCTATAAGTTCCAGCCGTTTTAAGGTATTCTTTTTATTTTCATACAGTTCAATTTTAATTGCGCTGGCCCGCTGGATATTCGCGCTCATAACATCCGCGGCAAGGCGCGCGCATTCGGTCAGCTCGGCCCGCACCGCCGCGCGCGAAGTAGAAATGGATACGCACGAAAGCAGGCGCAGCGCGGCTGTCAGCACAAACGCCGCCACTGTGACGGCCAGCAATGATTCCAGAAGCGTATAACCCTCAGAGTTACGACCGCGCACGCACATGATATGCCTCCCACAGTAACGGCTTTATGAAATCGCCGAAAAATACCATGACTAAAGCGCCCAAAACCATAAATGGTCCAAAAGGGACAGGGGTCTTGCGCGTGGCTTTTTTCAAGATAATCAGAACGGCGCCGTATACCCCGCCCATCACGATACTGAGCCATAAAGCGCACAGCCCGCTGTATACGCCCAAAAACGTCCCTATCAGCGCCGCGAATTTTACATCGCCCATACCCATGCCGCGCTTACTCACAATGGCGATCAATAACAAAGGAACGCCGCACGCGGCGCCCCCCGCGAAAAAATCGACAATCGGACTCGCGCTCGGCCCGGCCGCTCCGCGGATAAGACTGATTAAGAACGCCAGCACTACGCCGGCGGCGTTTATAATATTGGGCAATACGCGCAGCCGCAGATCGACAATTCCGGCCGTAATCAGACATATGGAAAAAATGCCGTTAACGGCGTATGCGCCGGTAAAATCGAACCGCAGATAAAGCCCTGTAAACACAGCGGCCGTGAACAGCATAAAAAAAAGATTGAACCGATCTGCATTTCCCGACAGTTTGCGCGTCCATGCCGTAACAAGCCGTCCGGCGGCTAAGCCCAGGCAAAAGGACAGAATTATTATTATATCACCGCCAGATTATTTAATTAACGCCTTTTCCTCATTCGACAGGGCTTTAAAGATATCATTCTTGATTTTAGCATCACACCCGTCAATATTGAGTTTTACAATTCCATCCTCGCCGTAAGACCAGATCGCGCCGGCGGTCTGCGGCTCTAAACCGCTGGAAGGGCTCAAATAACCCTTTTCGATTATAGCGGCTAAAATAGATTCCTTAACATCGTCGGCCTGGCCAATAGCTGCGCTTTGTTCCGCGTTATACGTCTCTATTGCAGTTTGGATGACTTTCGCCGACTGTATGTCGCTTTTCAGCCGCGCCCTATCTGTCGCGGATAAAAAATTAGGGGCGAGGATTGCTCCGATTATCGCGATTACCGCCATTACAATGATGAGTTCCATCAATGTAAGGCCGCGCTCGTCCCGTTTAAAGCCGTGATGCATAAAATCCCCCCACGATTATAATGAGCGGCGGCGAGAACGTTTAGTAAGCATGAATAATCGTTATAATTTTATTTTATATTGGTTTTATTGTCAATGTCCGCCGCACCCCTTTACGCAAAAGTTTCTCATAAAACGCAAAGCGCGCCCGTATACTTATGTAGCAGCTTTAATACAGGGAGGTAATATGAAACTAAAACGTTTGACGGCCTTACTGACGACAGCCTTATTCATCGCGGCGGGATGCCAAGGAAGCAGCCCGAGCAAAGCTGAATCACAGAACGCTTATGAAAAGATACAGACCATATTGGTTAATATTCAGAGTTACATGTGCGAAGCGACAGTGGAATACAAAAGCAATAAAGGCTCCAATGTGTATAATACCATACAAAAGTGCAAAATAACCGGGGAGTACCGCGTGGAAGTGACAGGGCCGGAAAAAGTGGCTGGCAATGTTACATTGTCAGATGGAAAGACTATTTACCAATTCAATAAAAAACTTTCCAGCAAGATCGCCGTAGCCACAAAGGAATCACAGGAGCGCAGCGAAATATTCTTTACAAGTTTTATTAAGAATTATCTGAAATCCAATGAAACATCCGTCAGCGCGGCTAAGATGGCGGACGATCCGTGTACGGCGCTGGAGGCTCAGATACCGGGCAGCCACCCGTATCTGGCGTCAGAAAAGATATGGATTGACAATACGACGCTTAAACCGGTGAAATTGATTATTTATGACCCGCAGGGCAGTGAGCGCATTATTGTGACCTATAAAAGTTTTGATTATAATGTGGCTTTAGAAGATTCTGAATTTAAAGCATGAGCGTCATCTGGCGCCATACCAAAAACTATATAAAGACCGCAGGTTATATATTTTTATGAATAAAAATTAAAAAGCCGGGCACACTTTTAGTATAGCGGGCGTTGCGCCCGAACGCGTGTGACAGACGGAGTGTGAATAAGCGTGCTGGTTAAGAGAGGCGATATATTTTACGCGGATCTAAGCCCGGTCATAGGATCAGAGCAAGGAGGCGTCAGGCCCGTATTGGTGGTGCAGAACGACGTAGGCAATCGCTACAGCCCAACGGTTATCTGCGCAGCCATTACTTCCCAGATTAACAAAGCGAAACTACCGACTCATATAGAGATAGACTGTCAGCAGTATACACTGGTAAAGGATTCGGTAATACTGTTGGAGCAGGTTCGTACCATTGATAAAAAACGGCTCAGGGAAAAAATATGCCGCCTGGACGACGGCATAATGAGAAAAGTGGATAAAGCCTTGCTGATAAGTTTTGGGTTAAATTAGTACATAATGATCCGCCCCGCTCAAATAGCGGGGTTTTTTTGCGGCTGCGAATTTGCCGCAGCGGTTTTGTTACCCATTTTATCCATTTTTGCTTACAATCCGCCACCTGAACAGCCAAAGCAGCCCGGCGCTTATCCTTAAGACGAACACCATCCAGAACGCGCCTCGCAAAGCGTTCAGATCGCCGCCCAGGGAGTGATACAGTATAACGCCTGAAAAAGGCATGACAGCGTTTGACAGACACGTCAGTACTGTAAATATGGATATGCTGATAGTTTTATATTTCTCGTCCAATACTTGCAGCAGGCATTGAAACGGGTTTAATTGAATCGTGGCGGCCGTCAGGTTCGCGACGGCGTTAAACAAAATAAACAGCGGTATGTTGACGGCAGCCGGCAGAGAGACGGCGGCAATCATAGCAAGAGGAC
>JAITDJ010000042.1 GCA_031282635.1 Clostridiales bacterium | reverse complement strand
AAATTGGTAGGCAATAGGTAAAAGCGTAGTTTTGCTGATTATTTCGTACTCAGATTCATACATAATCAAATAAAATATTGCCTTACTCAAATTGAATATATTGCTAAATCGTTCTTTTGGAGCTATATTACCAGCTTACCTATTTGACATTGACCTAACCCCAGTTTATCAAATCGGCTGCAAACTGTCAAGATGTAATTTGGAAAATATCACGCTTATCTAACTTTTGCAGAATAGCGGGTATCTCATCTATATATTGAGCAATCGGCTGTTCTCTAACACCCAAGACAGTTACATTGCATTTTGAGGTAGGAATTAATATTTTTGCCGCGTTACTGAGAATCACCGCTTCAGCCATGCGAGGACTGATCTCGCCCAACATCGCGTTTGCGAGAATAATTCCGATACTGCCGATAATACAGTCCACATGGCTGGAATTGTATACGATAGCGTTTTCGCCGGTAGCCACTTGATCCGCTCCGGCCTTACGCATTGCCGAGGCAGCTATCGCGTTGGTTCCAATAGCCAAAATGTGATAGTCAGACGAAGCGGAGCGAATACGATCCACAACAGCTTTTCCTATACCGCCGCCCATACCGTCGATAATAAGTATATTCATTAACAAACAACCCCCTTGCGTAGATTATACAATGCTTGCGGCTGCTGCGCAAGAAGAGTGGTTTGCGGCGTTAAAGCCCGCTGTTGTACGCAGTTGATAAAACACCCAGGCTTAGCAGTTCATTGTCAGGCCTGGGTGTTTTCGTTCAAGACGAATAGACGCTATTGGCGTATTAACATCACGACCCGCCATGCTGCCGGGGTAGATCAACGTCCCTTCGCCCGCGCCTGTTAAATAGCCTCGCCCGGCGAAACATTGCCTTCAACCCGCTGCAGGAGCTTCTCGGACCAACCCGAAGCCCATTCCCGCAGTTCCGTCACTCCCAGCGGAGCGGGTATTTCAGACACTTCATGCGCCGCGATTTTCTCCGCCAGCGACATATAGATTTGGGCCTGTTCAGATTCCGGCGCGCCCTCTACTACCGTTTTACCTCTAAGTTCGCATTGAGTCACGGTAATTGAACGGGGCGCGTACTCCACAATCCTGGTTTTAGTACGGTTGGTAAAATCGGAAATAATCTCTTTTGAGTATCCCCCGCTGACAGAATTGGCGATAACCCCTCCTAACAGCGCGCCGCCGGATCTGCTATACTTCAGAATGCCTCGGAACAGGTTGTTTGCCGCGTAAACGGACATAAAATCGGCGGAAGAAACCGTGAACACGTGTTTAGCTATGCCTTCCCGAATAGGCACTGCGAACCCGCCGCACACTACATCTCCCAGCACGTCGTATATTACGTAATCCAAATCCAATTCCTCAAATATACGCTGGTGTCTGAAAAGTTCTACGGCGGTGATTATGCCGCGGCCGGCGCATCCAACTCCCGGCGCGGGTCCGCCCGCTTCCACACAGTATACCCCATTAAAGCCGCGGTGAATAACGTCGTGCGCGTCCAGGCCTGATTTTTCGCGCAAAGTATCCAGAACGGTCGGTATATACGAGCCGTCACGCAGGGTATTCGTACTGTCCGACTTAGGATCGCAGCCGAATTGCATGACCTTAAATCCCATTAAGGAGAGAGCGGCGGACAAGTTGGAGGTAGTGGTGGATTTTCCGATGCCGCCCTTTCCGTAAATCGCTATTTGTTTTAGTGGTTTGCCCATATACGTTCCCTCACGATCTTACCGGCGGCTTCCGTTTCGCATAGAACCTGCCCAGCCGATCCATCGCCTCGGAAACCGGCAGCGGTATCTCATAGGCCGTAATGCCCCGCCTCGCCAGCGCCCGTTCCGCGCCGGGGCCGACGCGGCTTGCCAATACCGCTTCGCAGTCGCTCAGCAAATCGATCAGAGCGTCCATATCCGTATCCTCATGCCCTCCGTCTCCGCAGACGGGCGCGGTTTCACGCTTCTCTACAAAACTGTGACCGGAAGCGTCCGCTTCCATTATGTAAAAGGCCGAAGCCCGGCCGAAATGCTCGTTGATCACTTTACCGTCCGTAGTGGCGACGGCGACGCGCATACCCATTCTTAACCCTCCCTCTTAATGTAAGCGAATGGATCTTTTTCGTACCAGCTTTCCCTGTATGGCAGACGCCTGTGCCGAGCTATATTCAGGTTGAACCGGCTGTTGAAGAGCAAGCGGCGCATCCTGCGGGCAATCTCGTAAACGCCGGAATAGCCCATATAATTATAGCTTTGACTGAAAATCGGCAGAATCGGAATCCCCAGTTTCGCCGTCAGGTTATTGCCTCCGGTGTGTGATATGAAAATATCCGGCTTAAGCCGTTTCGCCAGGTTGATATGCTCAAAGGGCTGCTGGGTAGCGATATTAATAACAACGTCGTCCACGTTTTCCAGATTTTCAAAAAGTACGTTGGCAAACCCGTCGTAGTGATGGCCTTTCAGCCCTACAATTTCCATGCCCAAATCCTGTGCAATCTCCGCTGTGGCCAGCACGCGGATAGCTCCGCCGGTCAAAAAGGCTTTTTTGCCTTTTAGTTCGGCGCGGAGAGGTTCCAACGCCTTATCCAGCATATCCGACTCGGCGTCGATAAGCCGCTTCGCTTCCGCTTCCAAACCGAAACGCGAAGCTATAAGCGTCAGCCATCGCCCCGTATTCTTCCGGCCGACCGGCATTGTATCTATAATATATGGAATATTGTACAGCTCTTTCAGATGCTCCAGGAAATAATCGTCATGCGTGCCGCATATGCTGACATTCAAAGATGATTCCAAAGCCTCGCGAAAGTCGTCGTCATCGGAGTAACATGGCAGAAAGCGCGCTTTCAGGCCCAACGCCTCAATGAGACGCTCCAGTTCCAACTCATCCTGACGCGACATCATGCCTACGTTAAGCACGTTCACCGTACGGCTTTCCCGATAGCGCCGCTGCGTTTCATACAGATCGTCATGAACGACGCGGCTGTCCTCACGGCGGACGGGGCGTCGCACCAAGCTTCGCAGAATACCGTGGTATACGTCGTCATAGGCGGTGGCCATTACTTTGGTTTTAAAGCCAGGGCAGTGTACCGGAAAAATTGAGGCCGCCGTTTCCTCCTGCAATTCTGCTATAACGGCGTCCACGTCGTCGCCGATCAGCGACGGAACGCAGCTTACGGTCACAACAATAATCTCCGGTCGGAATTCTCTGTCCGCTCGGAGTATTGATTCGCGCAGTTTGTTTTCTCCGCCGTTTATGACGTCCGCCTCGTCCAGATTTGTGTTAATCCAAACCAGACCCTCGGCTTTCGGATCGCGCAGACGCTTAAACGTCCCGGAACCGCCCGCCGACCCGATGCATGAGGCGCCGCATCCGATAGGGCCGTGCATAATTATTACAGCGTTACGGAGGGAATTGGTCATGGCAAGGCTTAGGGTAAACTGACAGCCCTGGCTTTGAGAAAACGAACGGCTTGCTTTATTAAGGCAGCCCTCGCGCTGAACCGAGCAGAGTTCCCGGCAAAGCCCTCCGAAAGCTATGCCCGCGCCAAGGCGATCCTCCCTTACAGGCGGGGTTTTTTCGTTTAAATAATTCATCCTTTATTCTCCTATCGCCACGACATCAGCAGTGTTATTAAATCAGACGCCAGGCTCAAGCCGCCGTTATACCCGGCGTAAGACTGGTTCAGAACAATTCTGTTCGTCACCGGAAAAGAAACCGTCAAAAGCGGCAGGCTGTATTGGAGCGCGAAATCCCGCTCAAGGGCGCTCCCGATGACAACGGCCGGGGAAAAGCTGTCGTAATAACGCTCGTTGGCGCTTTGCGGCCAGGCTAAGGGAAAATACCTCTGAACCGCGGAAGTATCCGGATCGAATTTTATCAGCGGGTAAACGCCGCTTTCCCAGCCTGAAAAACGGCTTTGCACTTTTGCGGTTTCTTCAGCGTTCAATTGATCCGTTATAACGGTCAATTTTGGAATCCAGCCCAATTCATCCGAAATAAAACGCGACACAGAGGGGGCGTAGTTGACGTCGCCCGCAACTATGGCATACCGCTGTAAATCAATATCGTTGTATATATCCGCTATCCGCTCAAGATAATCATAATATCGATCCTCTTCACGGTATATCAGGGCGGAAGCGGCAGCCGTTCCAACGCCTGCAGCTTCCGCCGCGGCCCGCAGAAAATCAGCGGTTTGCGCCGCCCCAATCGGGAACGGCAGCACGCGGTAAGGGACGCCGTGGATCTCCTCAAATACCTGCGCGGCTTTTATACCATACCGGTCGGAGAGTACCAGGTTCAGAGAAGCTTCCGAAGCGTTCCTGAGATTATCAAGGGTTTCTCCTTCGCCAAAGAATGTGTTCACCCGCAAGCCCAGCTGTTCCAGAAGGCGTTTCAGTTCAGTCAGATTCCCTTTATAAAAAGCGTCCTGCCCAGGCACAAGACCCAGCAGGTTCACCGTATCCTTTCTTTTTTCAGCCCCAAGGCGAGTAAACCCCCGGAACAGTCCGCTCAACGCCATATCATACCCCGCGTAAGAGTCGCCCTTAAAACTTGGGGTCGGGATTGCGAGAACCGGCGCTTCGGCGTCTCTAAACACGGCGGCGGCCGCAGCCGCGTCGTCGCCGATCATCTCGACCATGCATCCGGTAACCACGACATACAGGTCTGCGTCCATTAGTTCAATTGTAGCGCGGATTTGCTCCTCCAGCCTTTCTTCTCCGCCGAACACAATCTCCCTTTCCACAACATTGGTACTGCTCCAGGCCGCCCCGCCGCAGTAACCTCCGCCCAAGTAACCCGCGCCCGCGCTTAAAGCGCCGTACAGACTGTAACCGCATCCGGCGCTCGCATGTATAATGGGCGCGGTACGAGGCAAAGCCCGCAGGGTAAACAACGCCCCGCCCAACGCGCAGGCGTAACGGGGCCGATCTATAATTTCGCTCATTTTCGCTCTCCTGTTCTCAGCCGTGTGAGAATGTATTCTCCGCGCTTAAAGCGCCGCCGTAAAGCTCGCGCGACAGATCGCGCCCCAGAAGACCGCAGGCGTCCGCCCGACAGTGCTGGCAGTGCCGGAATACAGGCAGGCGCTCTTCGGCGTCTTCCCGCGCTTCGTTGATTTCCTCACAGTCGGGGGGCGCCATATCGGAAAAATCACCCTGGGGAATCAGCGGGATAATATTTATAATTGACGCTCCTCTATCCGCGGCGGCAGCAGCGATTTCCCCGATATGCCCGCCGTTGACGCACGGTATAAGCACTGTATTGATTTTCACCAGTACGCCGCGTTCGGCCAGCATACCTATCCCCGCCATTTGATTCGCGATTAAAATTTTGGCGGCCTTTATCCCGGTAAGAACTATGCCATTTATCACGATTCTTTCCACGATCAGCGCCAAAATTTCCGGATCAACCGCGTTCACTGTCACGGTTACGGTTTCCACGCCGGCGTTGACGATTTCTTCGGCGCGTTCAGGCAGCATAAGTCCGTTAGTGCTTAAGCAGCCCAGCAGACCCGGATGCGTTTCACGCATAGCCTTGAGACATCTCAACGCGTGGCCGGTAGCGAGGCTGTCGCCCGGACCCGCGACGCCCACAACGGAGATCTCCGGGCACAGGCTGACCGCGCGATCGATCACGCCGGCCGCCTCCTCTGCGCTCAAAAGCTGTTTCGCTACCCCCGGACGGTTTTCATTGTCGTTGAAAGCTCTGGTGCAGAATCGGCATTTAATGTTGCAAGCCGGGCTAACCGGCAGATGCAGCCTGCCCTTGTTCGGCGCGCGCCCCAGGCAGGGATGATTCTTTGCTAAATGTGAAAATTTGCCGTCTAGATTGACAAATGAGCATGGCATTCGACTCACCTCGGAATCTCGTCGTACAGTGCCGTAGACAGGTAGCGTTCCCCCGTATCCGGCAGCAGCGCGACGACGTTACCATCTTTATACTCCGGCCGGCGGGCGATCTGTGCGGCCGCGAAAGCCGCCGCTCCCGAAGATATGCCCGCCAGCAGCCCTTCCTTTTGCGCCAGCAGCTGTGAAGCCAGATACGCCTCTTCCTCGCGCGTTTTGAAAATTTCGTCAATAACGCCCTGATCCAGTACGGCTGGTATAAAACCCGCTCCGATGCCCTGAATCTTATGCGGACCCGGCGCGCCTCCCGACAAAACGGGCGAATCGTAGGGCTCTACCGCGACGATTCTGACCGTCGGGTTCAATTCTTTAAGTCTGCGTCCCACGCCTGTAATCGTGCCGCCGGTGCCCACGCCGCTGACGAAAACATCCACTCGGCCGTCTGTATCCCTCCAAATTTCTTCCGCGGTGGTCTTTTTATGTATGTCCGGGTTAGCCGGATTTTCGAACTGCTGCGGTATAAACGCGTTGGGTATCTGTGACGCCAGTTCTTCAGCTTTACGCACCGCACCTTTCATTCCAAGAGCGCCGGGCGTCAATACCAGTTCCGCCCCCAGCGCCGCCAGCAGCTTACGCCGCTCCACGCTCATGGTTTCAGGCATTGTTAATATTACGCGATAACCTTTCGAAGCGGCCACAAACGCCAGCCCGACGCCCGTATTGCCGCTGGTGGGCTCAATAAGCACGGTATCCGGCTTTATTTTTCCGGCTTGTTCCCCCGCCTCTATCATAGCCAGCGCTATACGATCCTTCACGCTTCCCAGGGGGTTGAAATACTCCAATTTCGCGATCAACCGCGCTTTTAACCCAAACTCCGCTCCGTAACCCGAGAGTTCCAGCATAGGCGTATTGCCGATTAATTCCGTAAGTTTCCCCGCGATATGTTCCATAACTCCCCCTTAAATCTTATAATCCTCGACCAAATCCATAAGACCGTACTCCACCAATATCTCTTCCAGCCGTTCCTGCGTCATGGGTTTCGGGATAACAAAATGTTCGTTTCCTTCGATCGCCTGGGCGAGGCTGCGATATTCGCGCGCCTGATTGGATTCCGGTTTGTATTCGAGTACAGTCTTGCGGCGGATTTCCGCGTGCTGGACGATATTGTCTCTTGGAACAAAATATATGAGCCATGACCCCAGTTCCTTCGCGAATGCGCGCAGCAGCTCGTTTTCACGATCCACATTCCGGCTGTTGCATATAATGCCGCCCAGGCGCACGCCGCCCTTCTGGGCGTAACGCCAAATACCTTTGGCAATGTTGTTGGCCGCGTACAAGGCCATCATCTCACCGCTGGCGACTATATAAATCTCCTTCGCCTTCCCTTCCCGGATAGGCATGGCAAATCCGCCGCACACGACATCTCCCAGCACATCGTAAAACACGTAATCCAGATCGTCTGTGTAAGCCCCCAGCCGTTCCAAAAGGCCGATGGAAGTAATAATGCCGCGTCCCGCGCAGCCCACTCCCGGTTCCGGCCCGCCGGATTCCACACATTTAGCGCCCTTATATCCAGTTCTCATAATTCTATCCAGTTGGACGTCTCCTTCGGAGTCCCGCATGGAGTCAAGCACGGTTTTCTGCGCCAAACCTCCCAACAGCAGCCGTGTGGAATCCGCCTTGGGATCACACCCGACCACCATAACCTTTTTACCCATTTCGATCAGGCCCGCTGTTAAGTTTTGAGTGGTTGTGGATTTACCGATACCGCCCTTGCCATATATGGCCACCTGCCGGATTATTTTTTTACCCATTTACGCGATTGCCTCCATCCTGTTTTATTCCGCGGACCCGCCGCGCCACCGAAAACTGCGGCGTTCCACCGCTTCCAACGAAAAATTCAGCGCGACTCCAATTATGGCCATTACGATTATATAAGCGTACATTTCGGGTATTTTCATATTCGATTGATAAAAATACAGCGCGTAGCCCAACCCTTTGCTCGCCCCAATCATTTCCGCCGCAATCAATATCAGAATGGATGTTGTGGCGGAAATACGCATGCCCGTAAAGATAAACGGCAGCGAAGCCGGCAGTATAACACTGGCAAACATTTTCACAGAGCCGGTTCCCATAGAACGGGAAGCTTTAATCATCTGCGGGTCAACGCTCTGCACCCCCGCGATCGTATTCAGCAGAACGCTCCATAGCACGCCCCAAAAGATAACCATAATTTTGGAAAATTCCCCGATCCCGAAAAACATCACAAACACCGGCAGCAGAGCCAGCGTAGGCATATTGCGGAACGTCTGAAGCAGTGGATTAAGAAACCCGCCGAATCTCTTAAACCAACCTACACACAGCCCGAATGGGACGGAAAAAGCCATGCCAATCGCGAAGCCAAACAGGGATCTCTGTAAGCTGATTGCAGCGTGCTTCCACAAAGTGCCGTCCCGCGCCACTTTCAGCAGCGCGGCCAGCACATTTGAAAACGGCGGCAGGAACGTCGGGTTTACAAAGAGCTTCATCCTGGCAAAGAGTTCCCATAGCAGAACAAATAGCAGTATGGATGAAAAACGCGTTAACGTCCTAACAAATTTTTTTATTTTTAAAACGGCGGTCATACCCCCGGTTCCCATCTCAAATCGGCGTCTCCGGCGGGCGCGTCTTTTGGCGTAAATTGATTGTCAATAATTTCAGCGGGCGCGATGGCGCCTTTTTCCCATAAACCGATTTCCTCACATATATCAAACCACTCGCGTATATAGTCCTCTCTGACTTCTTTGTCGTCGCAATAATAAAACGAACTCAGATCAGATGGTTCCAGATCAAGATAATACGCCACAATTTTTTTCGCGTCGTCAAAATGGCTGTTGATCCAAATGTGAGAGCGATATAAAGCGTTGACAAAACCCTGCGCCACATCGGGATGTTCGGCTATGAACGCCTCGGAAAATCCGCGTACCGAAAGCCCTGCGCCCGGGCTGTGAAATATTTCCCAGCTGTTCAGTATCTCCCTGGCCGCGCCTTCGGCTATCGCTTTGCCGGCAAACGGCGGATGGGTGACTGTAATGTCTATCAAACCCTCACTTAAGGAAAGCAGCGCTTCCGAATCGGGGATAACCACAAACTCGACGCTGTCGGGATCCAGTCCTTTGCTCTTCAGATAATACTGCACATATCCCGTCGTACAGCCGGATATACTGCTTACCGTCACCTTTTTGCCGACCGCTTCATCCAGCGTCTGAATCGGGCTGCCCGGTTTCACAAGATAGCGGACATGGGCAAAATTCGGATCCGGGTTGTCTACCATACCCGGAGAAACGACTTTGACTTTAATGCCGGCAAGACGCGCCTGCGCCACATTCGGAGGGTGACCGGTGGTAAAAGCGTCAATCTCGCCCTGTTCAATCAACTGATACTCCGTAACCCCTTTAGATAAGACGCCCGTGTATTCTATTTGAATGCCCTCGTCGCGGAAGAACCCGAGCGCGTCCGCCACGTTAAGTTCATTGAACCCGGTTTGCGTGACAATCCGCAGAGTGAATAGCTCTTCTTCCGCAGAACCGGCGGCCTCGGACGAGCTGACGGCCGCCGCGCCGCAGGCGGAAACCATTACAGCTAAAATGCCGAGCGCGCTTAAGAACCGTAATTTCATAATAACCCCCTTAATTAAATCTTGTAAGAACCACCGAATATATGTCCTCCAACAATTTCAGTCCGCCCTCGTAGCCCACATAGCTGCTGTTTATTATCAGCCTCTCGTTCAGCGGCCAGGATATGGGCAGAAAATGAGCGGAGGTCTCTTTCGCGATTTTTTTCTCCCAGGCGCTGCCGATAATTAGCGGATATCCCAAGTAATCGCTTCGCCTGATCGCCTCGTGCACAAGATAGCCGTCGGTTTCAAAGGAGATATCCGCTTCTATGCCGAAGCGTAATTCCTTAAATTGACTTTTAACATCGGATCGGTATTTTCCCGGCACGTTTTCCATGGCAAACTGCTTTTGGGGAAACAGACCCAAATCGTTAACCAAAAATTTTGTGATTCCCAAAGTGTACTGCGTTTCGGAAGCCACCGTGAACCGCTTGGACATGATGCGGTTCTCCAGGAACAAGTCCGCGAAACGCTCAATGAAGTAGTAATACCGGCGCTCATTTTCCTCAATTACGGCGTTTATTTTGTCCGTATCAAGTTCCGCAAAATTGCCGACTTCACGCAGGAACGCGCTGGTTTCGTACGCGCCTATGGGAAGGTTGGGATAATGCAGGTATGGGGTTTCGAATCTCTCTTCCAGCAGTTTCGCGGTTTCCATCCCCAGCCAGGGGCTGACGACCAAATTGAATTCCGCATGAGGAATCCGGTTAACATTTTTCACACCGCGTCCGTATCCGAATATAATGTTCGCCTTCAAGCCGATTTTTGCCAGCAGGGTTTCCAGCGCGTCATAATTGCCATGCCAGTACGGATCGTGCTGAGGCAGGCTCGCGAACACATTGACCAGACCCTTTTCCGGCGCCGGCTCGATTTCATCAAGATATTGATTTATAATCGATTCCAATACCCACTCATACCCCATGTAATTACTGCCCTTGAAACCCGCGCCCGAGGCCTGGATTACAGGCTTGCCTGACGCGCGGAACCGGCTTGTTACTTCCCCGGCGTCGTCGCCGACGATCTCCGACGAACATCCGGTCAGCACTACATAGAGATCCGCGTCTATGATGCGCAGAGAATTTTCTATTAATTCCTTTAAACGCTCCTCTCCGCCAAACACAACCTCTTTTTCACTGAGATTTGAGCAGGGAAAAATGCGCGGGGCAAAATGCCCTGATGTGCCATATCCTGTGGAAAGTTTATCCGAACAGCCCGGCCCGGCGTGAAGTATGGGCAGGGCGCCTTCTATGGACTGCACCGTTTGAATGCCGCCCAACGCGCATTTATAACGAACCTGATCCAACGTCTTTGCCATGCCTAACGCGCCTCCTCATACATGCCGCCGCTGTCCTGCGCGTACCACCAGCCGGTGTATGGCAGCTTTATACGCGCCGTCAGGTTCTTTTCAAAACTGCGGTTGGTAATACGATCCAGTATGGTATAGGCAAAACTGAGTGTCCGTTTGTATCCGAACGCCATATACTCATCCGCCATAAAGATTGCGGGAACACCCTGTTTTATGGCCCATATGGATGTTCCTCCATGGCGGCCGAGGTATAAGTCGGGTTTATATGTATTAAGAATGTTCATCAGTTCAAAATTCTGCTGGTCGGCAATGTTGACGGGAAAGTCCACAGGTGAGGAAGCCGCCAAGTGCTGAACATGCGGCGGCGGATTGCCGTCGTCGTAGCGGGAATCGTAGTGCCAGGAGGTCACATAGGCCACTTCCATACCCAATTCCTGCACTACCCGCGCAATCTGGAACGCAAAGCTGGAACCCATACCCAGCACAACCCGCCTGCCCTTCAGCTTTTCTCTGACTTGCTCGAGTTTTGGGATGTAGATCGCTCTTTCACGTTCAATATAAGCTTCCGCCTCGGCTTCTTTGCCTATTACGCGGCCCACTTCACGGAACCAGGCCTCAAATCCGACGACGCCCAGCGGATTGATTGTGTTTATATAAGGCACGCCATGCTTTTCCAGAAGCCCGTTGCCCAGATATGAGCAAAGCGTACCGCATATGGAAACGGTAGCCAACGCTTCTGATATGTGGGAAATCTCCTCAATCGTTGTGTTTGAATAAAGAAAAAACGTTTTGACGCCGATGCTCTCGAACATTTCAACGATATCCGCGCGGGCGCTTTCGTTAAAATTCTTAAAATTCACAAAATTGCCTTTTTTCTGAGGCGGTTTGACTATTGCCGATAAAATCGCGTGGTCACAGGCGTCAAAGCCCGTGGCCCATACTTTGCTTTTAAAACCCTCACAGTGAATCGGCACAACCGGAACAGGCAGCATTTCAGCGGCCTCGCTGATTACGGCGTCCACATCCTCGCCTATAATGCCTGAAACACATGACGTAGTAACGAATATAGCGGATGGCTTATAACGTTCCCATGTCTCCAGAATGGTTTGCTTAAGCCCGGCGGCCGCGCCGAATATGGTGTCAGATTCGTTCAGATCGGTGCCCAAAACTACCGTATTATAGGGCAAACTCCGCTTATCGGCCAGTTGCGTCTGCATAGTCACAATCGCGGACGCCGGCGCGGTGCAGCCGGACGGCGCGTGGTTTATCATAGCCACGTCACGGATATGGGTGATATAACCCATAGCGCAGCCCGCGTCACATGAACTGGACTGAGAGAAACAACGCCCTCTGTCTTTAAGCGATCCACGGCAGGATTGCTCCGCCAGGTCGCGAATGGAACCCACATATCCGACCAGAGAGCCAAGGCGTTCCTCGCGAATTCCGAATGTAGTGCTGGTAAAATCAAACGGCATGATAACCTCCCTATACTGAGAATCATTTTTACATCGCCGCGCGGCCGCGGCTAAAGCCGCGCCGAAACAGATATTTCACTGGCTAAATCCTGGCCGGACGGTTTCGATGTTTTCACGGCCGCGGCGCTTTGCAGTAATTCCCAAATGCGATTGCTGATCCAATTGAAATCCGCCGAAATCCTCATATCCGAAGCGGTACGCGGACGGGGCAGATCAATATCCAGAATTCTTTTGACTGTTCCGGGGGAGGCGGTCATCACTACGACGCGATCCGCCAGCAGCACCGCTTCCTCAATACTGTGGGTAATAAAGATAACCGTCTTCTTCGTGGCCTCCCAGATACGGAGCAGTTCATCCTGTAAAATCTCTCTGGTCTGAGCGTCCACAGCGGCAAAAGGCTCATCCATCAACAGCACCTGCGGATTATAGGCCAGGCTGCGGGCTATAGCCACACGCTGGCGCATGCCGCCGGACAGCTCGTTGGGATACCGTTCCTCAAATCCCGTCAGACCGACCAATTCGATAAAATACCGGCAAATATCCCGCCGTTCCCTTTTGGGCACGTGTTTCACTTCCAGGCCGTATTCCACATTTCGTTCCACCGTACGCCATGGAAACAGGGCGTATCCCTGCATAATAAAGCCTCTGTCCAGCGCCGGGCCGCTTACCTTGCGCCCATCAATGAAGATTTCCCCGCTTTTGGGCTTGGTTAAGCCCGCTATTATATCCAATAGCGTACTCTTTCCGCAGCCGGAAGGCCCCACTATGGTTATAAATTCCCCGTCGTCTACAGAAAGGCTGAAATCTTCAAGCGCGACAAATTCCTCTGTACAGCGTTTTTCTTTGTTGCGGACATTAAAGGACTGTCTGAGTCCTTTCAGTTCTATTTTGTTTTCCATAGTTCCTCCTCAGGCATCGTCATACAGCCCGATGGAAAGATAACGCTCGCCTGTGTCCGGTAAAATCGCCACAACAACTTTATCCCTGTTTTCCGGGCGGCCGGCCACATTCACGGCCGCGAACGCGGCGGCGCCCGACGAGACGCCGACCAGCAGACCTTCGGCGCGGGCAAGCTGCCTGGCGGTCTTAAAAGCCTCGCGATCCTCCACGCGAAACACTTCATCCACAATGTCCCTGTCATATATATCCGGCTCGAAGCCTGCCCCGATTCCCTGTATCTCATGAGTTCCCGGCTTACCCCCCGACAGAACGGGGGACGCTGCAGGCTCCACCGCTACAATGCGCACATCAGGCTTCCTGGATTTCAATACCTGCCCCACGCCGCTGACAGTACCGCCCGTACCAACGCCCGCCACCACGATGTCCACTGTCCCCGCCGTGTCGTTCCAGATTTCTATAGCGGTGGTCTCCCTGTGAATGCGCACATTCGCCGGGTTGACGAACTGACGCGGTATAAAGGCCATTGGGATTTCCGCCGCCAGCTGCTCCGCTTTACGTATAGCCCCGCGCATACCCTGGCCGCCCTCCGTAAGTACCAGTTCGGCGCCCAGAGCCTTCAGCAGCTTCTGACGCTCCAGGCTCATGGTTTCCGGCATAACGAGTATAACGCGGTATTTTTTCGCGGCGGCCACGTAAGCCAGCGCAATACCGGTGTTACCGCTGGTGGGTTCGATAATTACCGATCCTTTGCCTATTATCTCTTTGTCTTCCGCGTCCCGTATCATAGCGTAACCGACGCGATCTTTTACACTGCCTCCGGGGTTGAGATATTCCAGTTTGGCTATAATCGGGCTGGCAAGGCCGCGCGCCTCGCTGAAATTTTCCAGCTGCAGCAGAGGCGTATGCCCGATTAAATCCGTAAGTTTCCGCGCTATTCTGGGCATCCTGTTTTCATTCCTTTCGATTCTGCTCCATTACATCCCCCTTATAAAAAAAACGAAGGCCGTTACGCATAATCGCGCAATGGAACCCTCCGGTTTTCCGCTCGATCTCAATTGCATATTTACATATATACATAGTATGTTTTAACTGTCTATATTATATGCCGCCGGACTTGTATTTGTCAAGCATAAAATTTACAAATTATCTATCTCACTTTTCATTCAGAACGCCAAGCTTGATCTGACGCCGGCTGTCGTTTATAATAGTATTCAGGCAATGCCGCGGGCGAATTCAAAAGGGAGCAGGGTTGATGAATTTGAAAGCTATATTCAAGTCGGGCCTGCCGCCCGATATTATCATAGAAGCTCTCATTTTAGATATGGACGGAACCATTGTGGATACCGAACGTATTATCGTAGATTTACTGGTTCAGGTATCCGCGAAGAATGGTTTTCCGATCGAACGTGACGTATTTTTATCCATGATAGGCACAACGAGCGACTATTCGCGGGAGATTATGCGTATGGCCAGTCCTTCCGCCCCTGTGAGTGAAATATGGGACGAGGTTGCCATACGCCTCGCGACGTTGCGTGAAAACGGCGGAATACCGAAAAAGTCTGGTTTAAACGAATTGCTGGCCGCAGCAAAAGCGCGGGGGCTGAAAACCGGCGTATGCACTTCCACCAGACGGCATTCAGCCGAAGCTACACTTATATCCGCAGGTTTGGCGGCTTTGACAGTATGTATGGTTTGCGGCGGAGAAGCCTCGCCGGGAAAGCCTGATCCCGCGCCATATCTCTTAATGGCTGAAAGGCTTGGCGTTAGGCCCGGACATTGCCTTGCAGTTGAGGATTCGCCCCACGGCGCCATTTCAGCTCTGTCCGCCGGAATGATCACGGTCGTCGTACCCGATTTGCTTCCGGTTCCGCGGGATGTGGCTGAAAAGGCTCTGATACGCGCCGATTTACTTGAAGTGGCGGAGATACTAAGGTGAAGGCGGTTTGCGGGCATATGGGTAATGACAGGTTAATCCAATTGCAAGAAAAATCTATCTAACGGAAGGGCAACACGGAATAATAAGATGCTTGACAATTATTTATATGTTCCTATAGTATAAGTAAGATCTTACAAATAGAAGGAGGTACATGCAAGTGCAGGAGGTATTTGATTTTTTGAAGAAGTGCGGCACATTTTATCTGGCCACGGCGGAGGGCGATCAGCCCCGTGTCCGTCCATTCGGCGCCATAGACGTTTTTGAGGGGAAACTCTACTTCCAGACCGGCAAGGTTAAGGACGTGTCCAAGCAGATGGCGGAGAATCCCAAGATTGAAATTTGCGCTTTTGACGGGGAAAAATGGCTGCGTGTCCAGGCGATTGCCGCAGACGACGACCGTACGGAGGCGAAACAGCATATGCTCGACGCGAATCCGATGCTAAAGGGGATGTACAAGGCTGACGACGGCAATACGCAGGTATTATATCTCAAGGACGCGGTTGCGACAATCGCGCGATTTGGGCCGGGAGATCCTAAAGTAATTAAGTTCTGACCGCCGCGCTTTTTTCAGACAAGTCAAACCGCTGAAGAACATTTGACGGGTTTATCCATTTCCGATGCCGTCGATCCTCATGCGCGGCTGGATCGCGGGGTGAGGACGGCGGCATTAATATTCCAATTAAGGCTGAATGGGCATTACCGTTCCTTCAACCATCACGAACCGCAAATTCAATTCCTCATCCAGCGCTATAATATCCGCGTATTTTCCGACAGCAATATCTCCGAACCTATCAAAGATCCCCAACGCCCTGGCGGGAGTCGCCGCGGCCATTTTAACGACCTCTGCCAGCGGGACGCCAAGCGTTTGACGCATATTTTTTACGGCTTTCAGCAAATTCAGCGTACTGCCCGCGATCGCGCCGGTATCCGTTCGCGCCGTCCCGTCCTTGACCGCAACCCTTAATTCACCTAATTGATAATTACCGTCGGGCATTCCGCCCGCTTGCATGCAATCGGTAATCAGTATTACCTTATCGGCGCCTTTAGCTTTGTATAAAAGCCTTGCGGCCGCGGGGTGCGTATGAACGAAGTCACAGATTATTTCGCTGATGATATCGTCATTTTCCATCACAGCGCCGGTCATGCCCGGCATGCGATGGAAAAACGGGCTCATGGCGTTATACGTATGAATCGCGACGCGGCCTCCCGCTTTTATGCCCGCGATTGTTTCCTCGTAAGTGGCGCCTGAATGCCCCAGGCGCACGTTAACGTTTCTTTTTCCCAGCATTTTTATAGCTTCAAGGGCATGAGGCAGTTCCGGAGCAATGGCTATCGAGATAATATTCCCCTGCCCTCTTTCCAGCAGATCCTCTATCTCGTTCAATGAAATATCACGGATATACTCTTCCGGATGTGCGCCCTTATATTTCGGGTTTATATACGGCCCCTCCAGGAACGCGCCCAGCGCGCGCGCGCCTTCCACGCCGCGGATTATCGACTGGTTAATGGCGTCTATGGCGGCGTAAGTTCGGGCGGGACGCGCTGTTACAGTGGTCGGGCAAAACGACGTTACGCCTTCTTTTAATTTGTGAAGCGATATATTGTTTATAGCTTCATAGGATCCGTCCATAACGTCCGAGCCATTGCCCCCATGGACGTGTATGTCTATGAACCCCGGTAAAACCAAAAGCCCCGATAAATCAACGTCAGGGTTTCTCATATTGCCGATTGCCGCTATTCTGCCTTCTTCTATGTCTATATCTTTATGTTCATGGCCGCTTCCATCTGAATAATAAACGGATGTGCGAATGCGCATAATAATAAATCCTTTCGTATAATAATAAATCCTTAGTGTAGTTTACCGTAATCCGCCGGAGGCTGCAATTATTTTTTCGCGCGCCCTATCTGAATCATGTAAAATTAAATAAAAAAACATTTGACAATAGAGCTGAAAATTCATATAATAATGTCTGTTGCAAACCATATAATCCGCATAAGGCCCGTTCGTCAAGCGGTAAGACACAGCCCTTTCACGGCTGGCTCAGGGGTTCGATTCCCCTACGGGTCATTGAATGGCGCCATAGCCAAGTGGTAAGGCAGAGGTCTGCAAAACCTTTATCCCCGGTTCAAATCCGGGTGGTGCCTTTGAGAAAAATCTACGCGTTTAAATAAGGAACGAGACCTGAACTATGGATAATCAGCAAAAAAAATTTGATTATCATGAAGAGCCGCCTAAAACAGAGAAAATCAACGGCATTATTTACAATATGGCGGCAGGGACGTATAAACATGCTGAAACCATAGGGAATCTTTATGGGATATTACATGATTATTTCAAGGGTAAATCCTGTCGTCCGTATACCAGTGAATTAGACATTTTTTTTGATGAAGAAAACAATTTTCGGCCTGATATTTCTCTTATATGTGATTTTTCCAAAATGAGAGACGACGGATATCATGGAGCGCCCACTCTCGTCATTGAGGTTCTTTCTGTATCTACCGCAAAAAGGGATCGACGGGAAAAATTCAACTGCTATGAAAAATATGGCGTCAAGGAACTTTGGTTAATAAATCCAGAGCATGAAACCATTGAACAATACGACTTAATAGATGGGACTCTCCAATTACAAGCCATTTATTTTCGTCCCGGAACGATATTTAAATCATATGTTTTTGAAGACTTAGCGATCAGCCTTGATGAAGCGTTTGATTTCTATAAATTTTGATTTCTATAAATAATGAAGCCCTGTCTTAGCGATAGGGCTTATTTTGTTCTTCCCCGTTATCCTCAAACCACCTGCCGCGTCACATCCCTCAGCCATTTCTTCTGAGAAAAACGCCAGTAAGATAAAAAAGACTTGACCAGCTCCTCTGAGCTGATCAGGATGTAGACTATATAAATCGGCGCGCCGAGCACCAGGCCCGCAATCGCGGAAAACGGCAGCGCCACGAGATACATCGTGCTGATATCCAGCGCGACGCCCGCCTTAACATCCCCGCCGCCCCGCAGCACGCCGACAATGACGCAGAAATTAAAAGCCTTAAACGGCATAGAGACAGCCAGCACTCTCAGCATGAATTTGCCGATTTGAAGCGTTTCCTCCGTGGTCGCGAACAGAGGGAAAATATACGGGGCTATTAAAACATCTGTCAGAAGCAGCATAATGAGCCCCAAACACAGACCGAAGCCGAATGTCAGCGCAAGCATGGTAACCCCCGCGGCATGAGCTTTTTCCTTATCCCCCGCGCCCAGCGGCGTACCCACCAATACGGCGGCCGCGCCGCCGATCCCGAAATATACGCCCGACAGCAGCCGTTCTATTGTCAGGGCTATCGTATACGCGGCCACGGCGGTAACCGCATTAGGTAAGTGTCCTATTATAACCGCGTACAGCGAGAACCCGAAACTCCATATCCCTTCGTTTATAACTACCGGCGCCGAGTAGCGCGCGAAATCTTTAGCGATAATAAGGCCCGGCCTCAGTATCAGCTTGATATTCAGGCGGAAGCGCTCGGAGCGGAGCGCGTAGATCACCGTAAGGGAGGCTTCCGCAATACGGGAAATTGATGTGGCGAGCGCCGCGCCCGCCACTCCCATAGCGGGAAATCCCAGATTGCCGTAGATCATCACCCAATTTAGAAATGTGTTGACCGCCATTGAGACAATCAGAACGCGCATGCCCGGTTTGGCGTCGCCCATGGCGCGCACCGCCGCCATGTAGATCATAGACATGCTGTTCAGGAAATACCCCATGGCGGCAATCCTGGCGTATTCAGCCGCGATTTGAACCAGCTGAGGGTCGTTGGACGTCAGGGAATAGATCTGTACAGGAAACAGTATGATGATCACGGCGGCGATCAGGCTGATCGAACCGGCGATGCCGAAAGAAATGCCCAATATCCGATTTATCGCGCTTGTGTCGCGTTTGCCCCAGTATTGGCTGATCAACACCATGCTGCCGCTTTGCAGCCCGAAATTAATCAGATTAAGTATAAAAAACACCGTATTGGCCAGGGTTACCCCCGACAGCGAAGCCTCGCCCAGGGTTCCGACCATAAAGGTATCTACCATGGCAAGCGAGTTGTTCACCAGATTCTGAACAATTATAGGCACGGATAAATCCATGGCCGATCTATAAAAAGACGGGTCTCTTGAAAAATGTTTGAATTTAATAAAAAACTTCCCCCTTTCGGCACAGCAGACATTAGGTTATATCATATCACATCTGACGTCAAGAGGAACATTAAACATATGTTTGACTTATACGCGTGATAATATTATAATGACTTTATGATTATCCGAAAGCGGGAAGACATATGGACTTAATGGAGAAACTGAAAATTTTATCAGCGGCGGCAAAATATGACGTGGCGTGCACATCCAGCGGAGTGAACAGAGGGGGCGCGCGCGGTTCCCTGGGCAGCGCATCCGCCTGCGGCATATGCCATACGTTCGCCGCGGACGGCCGGTGTGTCTCTCTGCTTAAAATATTAATGACCAATGTGTGCGTATATGACTGCCAATACTGCGCCAACCGCCGCTCCAACGACCTGCCCCGAGCCTCGTTCACTCCCCGTGAGATCGCCGAACTGACCATTAATTTCTATAAGCGCAATTATATAGAAGGTTTATTTCTAAGTTCGGCGGTTATCCGCGACGCGAGTTACACAATGGAACAGATATATGAAACCCTGAAGCTCGTACGGCATGTTTACAGGTTCAACGGCTATATACACATAAAAGCCATACCGGGCGCGGACGAATGCCTTATACGCGCCGCGGGGCTCCTGGCCGATCGCGTGAGCGTCAATATCGAACTGCCTTCGGAAGAGAGTCTGAACAGACTCGCGCCGGATAAAACCAGGGAATCCATCCTGAAACCGATGAATATGCTGAAAAACAATATCATCCAGTCACGTGAGGAAGTAATGCTTTTTCATTCGGCGCCGCGTTTCGCTCCGGCGGGGCAAAGTACACAAATGATCGTGGGAGCGACGCCGGAAAGCGATAAGAAGATTATAACCCTTACCGAAAACCTGTATAAACGTTATTCTTTAAAGCGGGTGTTCTACTCGGCTTATACGCCCGTATCCGACAACCCGCTGCTGCCTGCGGCCAAACCGCCGTTATTGCGGGAGCACCGCCTTTATCAGGCGGACTGGCTGCTTCGTTTTTATGGATTCAGCGCGGATGAAATACTGAAAAACGCCGATGATAACCTGAATCCGAACCTGGATCCCAAGTGCTGTTGGGCCTTGAATAACCTGAATATGTTTCCGGTGGAAATAAATACGGCAAATAAACGTACGCTGCTTCGAGTGCCGGGGATCGGCTCGCGTTCGGCCGACCGAATTCTCGCCGCGCGGCGCGTCGGATTGCTGACATTTGAGAATTTAAAGAAACTGGGCGTGGTTTTAAAACGCGCGCGTTATTTTATTACATGCCGGGGAAAGATGTACGAAAAAATTTCCATGGATCCGGCAATCCTGGAAATGAAACTGACGGAGAGTAAAATCAGGGAAGCGTATAAGCAGCTCAGCCTGTTTGATGAGCCTGCGCCGCTCGCCGATAGCGGAAACGCCGCGGCGCCGGGGGGTATTATATATGCTTACGGCCATATTTGACGGCAGTTTGGACGGCTTTTTAAGCGTCATATACTCCTGTTATTATGACAAGCGCCTCTATGACTATGCCTATGAGGATGACGTTTATCAGCGGCAATTAGATTCCGACTATTTCTACGTGCCTGCGGATCCGGCGCGTTCTGTGAAGGTCATGGACGCGATCGGCAAACGCGTTTCACAGGGCGCGCAATCCAACGTATGCTATTGCCTCCTGGCCGCTGATCGGGAACGTTTCACGTCCATGCTGCGTTACATACGCCTGGGGTTTAAAACCGGCGCGCCTGTGGACAATTATCAGCAAGATCCCCATGTGCTCAAAGTCCATAAATTGGTTCGATATGTACTGCACGAAGCCCATCTGCTGACCGGTTTCTGCCGGTTTAAAGAAACTAAAAGCGGCGTCTATTACGCGTCTGTTTCGCCGGTGAACAACACGCTGCCCATTCTGGCGGAGCATTTCCGAGAAAGACTGATGAATCAGCCCTGGGTTATCCATGACACGGCCAGGGGCATGGCCGCTGCGTATGACGGCGATGATTACCGGATAGAGCCGGTGAAAAACAACGTCAACGCGGAGCGCTCAGAAGACGAAGCGTTCTTTCAGGAACTATGGCGGGCGTTTTTTGACGCCATCGCCGTAAAGGAGCGATTAAATAAAAATTTACAGAGGAATCTGATTCCTAAGCGTTTCAGAAAACATATCACCGAATTTCGAAACGAAGACTGAGTATCGACAAAAATATATATAAAACTATTATTAAACTGTTTTTAATTTATATGTTGACATTTTATGCTATTGTCAGGTATAATATATACGTTAATAAATTTTCTTGAGGAGGGTCTTATAATGAAAAACGAATTGGTGAATCCCGGCTTTAGGGAACTGAGTACGGATGAGGCGGTAAAAGTCAAAGGGGGTCTCTTTGGCCTTCCGACTATCGGCGACGCTATTTTTAATTCCATACTGGGTATTGTGGGCATTGGCTTCAGTAGTGTGACAGGCCTTATAAAGACGGAGAAGTCCACCATCGTGAATCAAAAAGCGCATGGCATTTTAAAAACAATCAGCGACATTGGAACCCCCATTTTCAGGCTGTTCGGCTTCTAAAAAAAATTTTCGCTTTATCAACGCGCTGCGGGAACATTATGAAACAAAGCGCGCCTGTTAAGCCCCGCCAGACATAGACGGGCCTAACCGGCGCGTATTTTTATTTCAGGGGAATCCTCGGGGCAAGTTTCAGGTTATACAGCGCGGCAATGCCGTAACCGTCCGTGCAGCCGGACGGGGGCACGCTCTGTCCGACAGCGCCTTTGGGGAAACCGATCCAAACGGTTTCATTCACCGCGTAGAAGAATTCGGGCCGATACATAAGCGTGAAAGAAGGCACGTCTGTCAGATAGATCTCAACGGCTTCGGTGTACAGCTCTTTCAGCCGCGCGGGGTCGGTTTCACGGGGTATGGCTGTAATGATCTCATCGGCGCGCGGGTTCAAATATCCGCCGAAGTTGCCCGCCCAGTTATCATCGATACCGGCGGCCGCGGAACCCAGACGCTCACGCGCGCGGGCCCATGGATAAGCCGGACCCGCGCCGTCGCCGGCATACATAAAGATGTCGTACTCGGTTTGCGTTCTGTCCGCGATGACGGTTCGGTATGTATCCCACGGCGGGAACTCCGCTTCAATATTAACGCCGATCTTTTCGCCGGCCTCCGCGACGATTGCTATCGCGGCCTGCCAGTATGACCACCCGCTCGGACAGAACGCTTTGTATTTAAGTTCCCTGCCGTTGTACTCCCGATTGCCGTCGCCATTGGTATCCACAACGCCCGCGTCATCCAGCAATTTTTTCGCACCGGCAACGTCATTGCCTGTCCACTGCAGATCCTTAACGGCATTCTGATCATACAGCCCCCGCTCGGCGGCGGTCGGATTCATGAGTGAACGCGGCGACTGGATAAACGTCGGCGACTGGCCGGCCATGGCGTCCCGGTTGATTGCGTCATAGTCCGCAGCCATGGCGATGGCTTTGCGGACAGCGACCTGATCCAGCCCATAATTTCTCAAGTTGAACCAGGCGGAAGGCATAACGGTGCATAAACCATATGGGGCCTCTTCCAGCCAGGCGGAAACCGGCAGCCCGTTATTCAGCCAAAGGTTTTGAATATCCGGCAGGAATTGCTGGTTAACGTCTATGCTTCCATTTATGAAAGCCTGTCTGACCGAGGCGTCGTCAGCATATATAATATGAGCCAGATATTTAGGCGCCGGCGGTTTGCCCCAAAGGCTCACGCCCCAATAATCGTCGTCGCGTACCAGGACGACCTCTTGCTCGTTGTCATACAGCCTTTTGTACGGCCCGCTGGATACGGCGTCCCATCCTTTGTCCTGTTTAAACGCGTCGGGCGTCGAGGTACGGGCCTCCAAGGTTCGCGTCCAGTTTTTTTGAACAACATACTGCCCGCAAATATAATCCTCCAGCTGATATGGGTTAACAGCCGCGCCGTCCGGCGTCAGCTTCGCTTTCAGCACAACCGCGCCGTCCGCGGCCTCAATGGTCTCAATATAATCCTTAAAACGCAGACCCGGGCCCGTTTCATACTTTAGGTGGGAGGCGTATGTATAAGCCACGTCTTCGGCGGTTACAGCCGCGCCGTCGTTCCATTTCGCGTCGGGGTTAATTCTGACGGTCAGCTCCGTGCGCCCGTCGTTCCATTCCGGCGGGCCGGACGCCAGCAGCGGGTGCATGGCGCCGTCCAACGGATTATACATATACAGGGTTTCAAACACGGTCAGCCGAGCGGAAGAATTGCTTACGAAAGCCATCGCGTTATTATCGTTTCCGGAGTACGGGTTCCAGCTTTTAACAGAACCCTGCTGCCGGCCGCCGAAATACAGCGTTTCATTGCGCGGCAGATCGGCTATGATTTCGGACGTCTCCGTTTCAGGCGCCGAATGTGTCGGAAAGACGATGGATTCAGGCGGTTTGGTCGGCTCCGGGGTGGCTGTCTGAGTTTCCACCATCGGCAGATTATGCGCGGCGTTGTTAACCGACGGCTGATTATTTGAGCAGGCCGCCGCGGATAAAGCGATCAAGCAGGACGCCGCAGCGGGCATGAACCATTTTTTCATGCGAATTTCTGTTTTCACTTTATTCCTCCAGCGCCTTCCTGTGAAATTCTTTTAATTTCCTCATAACCCTGCCATGAACCGAATCAGCGGGGTATTTGCCTTTATCGCTCTTGACGCCGGCCGGCGTTCCCGTCAAAATTTCAATGCCCTCGTTCACATGCTCTATAGCGTATATATGGAAACGCCCTTCCTTAACCGCCTCAATCAGATCATCTTTCAGCATTAGGTCGCGTACGTTCTGCATGGGTATGATAACACCCTGACCGCCGTTTAAACCACGTTTACGGCAGAATTCAAAAAAGCCCTCTACTTTATAGGAAACCCCGCCGATAGGCTGAATCCCCCCCCGCTGATTAATGGAACCCGTCACCGCGATTTCCTGCCGGATAGCCAAGCCTGACAGACTGGACAATACCGCGTATAATTCCGCGCTTGACGCGCTGTCACCGTCTATGCCGCTGTAATTCTGCTCAAAACATACCCTGCAGGACAGCGACAGCGGGAACTCCTGAGCGTATGTCTGACCCAGATACCCGATTAACACCTGCACGCCTTTTTCATGTATGCTGCCCGACATATCGGCTTCCTTTTCGATATTTACAATGCCCGCCTTGCCTACATAAGTGGTCGCGGTAATCCGGGTGGGCTGACCGAATACGTAGTCGCCCATATCCAATACGGCCAGCCCGTTCAACTGGCCGATTTTAAGCCCCTCCGAGTCAACCAGTATCATATTGCCGTCTATCATGTCCCAGAGCTTTTCCTCATACATATTCAGCCGACGCTCACGCCGGCTGATCGCCATTAGCACGTGTTTCTCCATAATAGGGCCGCTCCAGCCGTCCAGCCTCGCCCATTCGGCGGCCTCGGTCAGCAGCTCGGCAATCCGGTTGAAACACGCGCTTAACCGATCCTGCCGTTCCGCCATCCGCATAGACATTTCTATGACGCGAGCCACGGCTTGGGCATGAAATTCAGGTACGCGCTCCCGGTTAACAAAGGCTTTGATAAACCGGCATACCAAATTTACGTTCTCCCGGTTCACGCTCATTTCATAGTCAAAATCCGCGCGGATTTTAAACAGTTTTTGAAAATCCTTATCAAAGTCGTAAAGCGTTTCGTACAGATAATCGGAACCGATCAATATAACTTTCACATTCACGCTCACCGGCCGCGGCTTTATACCCGAAACCGCCACGCCGGTGGTAAATTCACGCATCGGCTCTATCACGATCTCGCCTGTCAAAAGGACGCGCCGCATGGTTTCCCACGAATGATAATTGCTTAACAAATCCTGCGCCTGCAGTATCAGATAACCGCCGTTGGCCTTGTGCAGCAGCCCGGGCTTAATTTTCATGAAGTCCGTGGAAAAATTGCCAAATTCATTGTCGTATTCTATTTCCCCAACCAAATTGGAATACGTGGGGTTAAAATCTATTACCACCGGCGCGCCTTTAATTTTTGAGTTATCGGCAATCAGGTTTATTTTGTATTTGCTGAACACGTCTTCCGGATTTTTTTTATTATACCACGGCAGATAGTTCTGTATAGTATCATCCTCTTCGTTTTCCTCGACTATAAAGTCGGCGATATGATCCAGAATATCTTCCTTCACCGCCAGCAAATACTCCACAACCAGCGGGTTGTCGGCGTATTCGTCCAGTATGCCGTTAATATGCCGTCCCACGGCGAACAGCCCTATCGCGTATTCCATTTCCTCGACGTCTTTACGGGTCTGCCGCTCAAAATCTTTGATCTGGCGCATGGCTTCCGCAGCCTTTTTCTGTATGGCCTCGGAATCGACGGAAATTTCGTCTTTTTTCTCCTGCGACAGCGCGTCGTACTGTTCCTCGCTAATCACCTCTCCGGCCACGATCGGCATAAAATAGATACCGCTGTTGGTATTTTTAACGCCGAAATTCTGCTCGCGGGCCTCGTCGGTTATGACTCGGATAACTTCATCGCGTTTTTCCTGATATACACGTACTATTTCAGCTTTTTGGAATTCAAACTCACGGTTGGAATAGAGCAGCGGCAGTTCGTATAACAGGCGGTTAATCAATTCATCCATCCGCTCGCGCAGCGTGCGGCCCATTCCGGCGGGCAGATTAAGAACCCGCGGGCATTTGGGCGTTTCAAAATTATATACGTAGCAGATATCCGACGGCGTTTTCTCGGCGGAAGCCTGCTTTTCGGCAAAAGCCCTGGCAAATGTGGAACGCCCTGTTCCCGGTTCGCCGCAAATGAATATATTATAACCCTTCGCTTTTATGCCCAACCCAAAACTCAAAGCGTCCGCCGCGCGTTTCTGTCCGATAATGTCATTGGAAGGATCCAGTTCGGCGGTGGTCTCAAATCCCAGCGCTTCCGCGTTTATATGCTTTTTTAGTTCAGTAAAATCCAGTTCTCTGGTCATTACGCCTCTGTCACCGTCCATCAAGATATTTCCACATTATAATTGCGTCCTCGCCGGTATCCGAATAGTATCTCCCGCGTATACCCTCGGCTTTAAACCCGAATTTATGGTACAACCGCTGGCCCGCGGCGTTGGACATCCGTACTTCCAGCGTTAAGCCCATCATTTCCTTTTCCAGCGCTATTTCCGTCAGTCTCTTAATCAATTCCGAACCCACGCCCCGGCGGCGTTTTCCTTCCTTAACCGCCACATTCACAATATGGCCTTCGTTTACCACATGCCACATGCCCGCGTATCCGATTACTTCTGTGTTTTCCAGGGCCACAATATAAATCGCTAAATTATTCTTCAGTTCTTTCTCAAAATCACGGCGAGTCCAGGGTATGACGAACGAGTCCAGTTCTATTTGATAAACCTGGTCTAAATGCCACGGCCGCATATATTGTATCTCAATCATTTCCGCTCCCGTTCGGCCTGGGATTGACGCAGATAGAACGGCGTAAAGTCCAGGCTGTCTGTCATGCCGCCTTCGAGCGCCAGCCTCACGGCGAGCCGCGCGACTGACGACGCGCGCTGCAATAATGACGGCAATGGGGCGCATACGCGTTTACCGCCTGAATGGGCGTTCAAAATAACGTCCCTGTACACAGAGACGGCGTCGCCAAGAAATATTACCGGTTTCGCGAATGCCGGCACTTCCCGAAGAACGTCCGCGACATCTATAGCCCGGTAATCCGAAAGGCGAATCAAATCATCGCTTTCCGGGCGCCGTTCGTAATAAGCCGTATACACCTGCCGTCGTCTGGCGTCCATTATGGGAACAATAACGGATTGCGCGTCAGAAATATTATATGCCAGCGCGTCAAGAGTAGGAACCGCCACAATGGGTATATCCGCGGCGTACGCCAGCGCTTTGGCCGTCGCGGCGCCAATGCGCAGCCCGGTAAACGAACCCGGCCCGGCCGAACAGGCTATGTGCGTTAAATCCGAAACAGCCATGCGCGCGCCGCCCAGCAGATATTCTATCATAGGCATCAGAGTAATGGAATGGTTTTGATCGCCGTTGATAAACACTTCGCCTATTACGGCGTCTTCGCTGGCCAACGCCGCCGTCACTGTTTTGCCGGTCGTGTCTATCGCCAAAATTTTCACATCCGCCCCCCGTTGTATATTATTTTTCTATAATCGCCGGACTCGCGTAAATCCTTCTCGATGGTCACCCAACCGGCGGTTTCCGGTATCATATTTTTAATTATCTCCGCCCATTCGATCAAACAAACCCCGTTGCCGTAAAAGAAATCCTCATAGCCCGTGTCTTCCATTTCCGTTGGATCGGAAATCCGGTATACGTCAAAATGATATAACGGCAGCGATTGATTGGGTGAATCGTAGATATTTAATATAGTAAAGGTCGGACTGGTTATTTCCGCCGAAACGCCCAAACCAGCGCCAAACCCCTTGGCGAACGCCGTTTTTCCGCAGCCCAGATCGCCGGTTAAGCATAGTATATCGCCGGCTTTTGCCCCGGCCGCGAGCGACCGCGCCCAGTCAAACGTTTCGCGCGGGGAATTGCTAATAAACTCCATAAAATTCTTCTTTCGGATATGTTATTAACAGGCATTATACAACTATACGCCTGTCAGCGCAATGAATCTATTCTTCCTTGATTTACCGATCCTAAAAAGCTATAATCAATCTGCTTTATACCGATATATTTATTGGTTGTCATAAAGTGAGTGCGCTTCGTATATAACATATCTACGCGATCAAAAAATAAACGATAGGATGTGATTGCGTTTGAAATTCCGATTAGGTATAGATATCGGTTCCACCACTATAAAATTAGCGGCCCTGGACGAACTGGGACGCCTCAAATTTCAGCGGTACCGCAGGCATTTTTCCAATATACAGGAAACGCTTACGGATATGGCCCGCGACCTGAAGGACGCGCTGGGCAACGTGCCGCTGTTCGCGATGATAACGGGCTCGGGCGGCTTATCGCTGGCCAAATGGGTGGGCGTGGAGTTTATACAGGAGGTTATCGGCGTTTCCAGGGCTATTGAGGTTTACGCGCCGCAAACCGACGTGGCCATAGAAATCGGCGGCGAGGACGCGAAGATCATCTACTTCACCGGCGGTATGGAACAGCGCATGAACGGCATATGCGCGGGCGGCACCGGTTCGTTCATTGATCAGATGGCTTCACTGCTTCAGACCGACGCCTCCGGTCTGAACAAGCTGGCCGAGGATTATAAGGCAATATACCCCATTGCGGCGCGCTGCGGCGTTTTCGCCAAAAGCGACATTCAGCCGCTTATTAACGAGGGAGCGGCGAAACCCGATTTAGCGGTTTCCATTTTCCAGGCCATTGTGAATCAAACGATCAGCGGTCTGGCGTGCGGCAAGCCCATACGCGGGCGTGTGGCGTTCCTGGGCGGTCCGCTGACATTTCTTCCGGAGCTGCGGCGCCGTTTTTGCGAGGTGCTGAAGCTTTCCGGCGACGAGATTATTGTGCCTGAGAATTCGCATCTGTTCGCGGCCCTGGGCGGCGCGTTATCCGTAAAGGAAGAAAACCCCGTTACCGTCGACGAACTGCTGGCCAACCTGCAATCGCCCAAGCAATTGGAATTTGAGATAAAACGGCTGGATCCTCTCTTTTGCGACGAGGCGGAGTATAACACATTCGCGCTGAGGCACAGCGCGAGAAAGGCCGCGACACGCGATTTGAATACATATGAAGGCGGGGCGTTCCTGGGTATAGACGCCGGTTCGACCACAACCAAGCTGGCGCTGTTAAGCGGGGACGGCGAGCTGCTCTATTCGTTCTACGCCGGAAACGAGGGCAGCCCCTTAAAGATGATCAAACAGGCCCTCAAAGAATTATACAGCCTGACGCCGCCAAACGTAAAAATACTTAATTCCTGCGTAACCGGCTATGGCGAGGGGCTGGCGCAGGCGGCCTTTGCGGTCGATCACGGCGAGATTGAAACAGTGGCGCATTATAAAGCGGCCGCGTTTTTCGATCCCGACGTGGATTTCATACTGGATATCGGCGGACAGGATATGAAGGCTTTAAGCGTGAAAAACGGGGCGATTGACTCCGTTTTGCTGAACGAGGCCTGTTCGGCCGGATGCGGTTCGTTCATAGAGACCTTCGCAAAATCCCTGGATCTGCCGGTAACGCAATTCGCGCAAAACGCCCTGTACGCGCGCAACCCTGTGGACCTGGGCTCGCGATGCACGGTGTTCATGAACTCGCGCGTGAAGCAGGCGCAGAAGGAAGGCGCGGAGGTGGCGGATATTTCCGCCGGGCTGGCCTACTCCGTTATCAAAAACGCCCTGCAAAAGGTCATAAAGGTCACCGATCCGTCGGAACTGGGAAAGAACATTGTAGTTCAGGGCGGCACATTTTATAATGAAGCGGTTCTGCGCGCGTTCGAGCTGATCAGCGGCCGAGAGGCCGTACGCCCCGATATCGCCGGCGTAATGGGCGCATTCGGCGCCGCCGTCATAGCGCGGGAACGTTTTAACGAAGGATATGAAAGCAAATTGCTGAACCCCGCCGAATTAGACAGTCTGGAAATCAAATCCAGCCTGACGCACTGCAAGCGCTGCGCGAACAACTGCCTGCTCACGATAAACCAGTTTTCAAACGGGCGGCGTTTTATCAGCGGCAACCGCTGCGAACGCGGTTTAGGTAAAGAACGTAAGGCCAATAATGCGCCCAATCTCTTCGACTATAAACTCAAGCGCCTGTTCGATTACGCGCCGTTGAGCGCGGCGAAGGCCCGGCGCGGCGTGGTCGGCGTCCCCCGGGTGCTTAACATATATGAGAATTACCCCCTGTGGTTCACGTTCTTTACCGAACTGGGCTACAGAGTCAAACTGTCGCCGGCGTCGTCACGGCAGGTGTACGAAAAGGGCATAGAGTCCATCCCCAGCGAAAGCGCCTGTTACCCGGCGAAACTGGCGCACGGGCATATTATGGAGCTGATAAACGCGGGCGTGGATTTTATCTTCTACCCCAGCGCCGCGTACGAGCGCAAAGAAATTTCCGGAGCAGACAATTACTATAACTGCCCTATTGTGACCTCATACCCTGAGAATATCAAAAACAACGTGGAGGATCTGAGGGAACGCGGCGTGGTTTTCCGCAACCCGTTCGTGAACCTGAACGACAAAAAGGCGCTGGCGAAGGCCCTGATCCATGAATTTGCGGACATCCCGGCCGCGGATATCAAAGCCGCGCTGGACGCGGCCTGGCTGGAGCAGGAGCGTTTCCGGGCGGATATGCGCCGGATGGGCGAAGAAACCGTCGAATACCTGCGGCAAAACAACATGAGCGGCGTCGTGCTGGCGGGAAGGCCGTATCACTCGGATCCGGAGATCAACCACGGCATACCCGAGATGATAACCGGTTACGGTACGGCGGTCTTAACGGAAGATAGCGTGGCGCATTTGGGCAATGTGGAAAGGCCGCTGATCGTAAGGGATCAATGGGCCTACCATTCAAGGCTTTACGCGGCCGCGAGTTTCGTAGCCGGGCAGGATAATCTGGAACTGGTTCAGCTTAATTCCTTTGGCTGCGGGCTGGACGCCGTCACAACGGACGAGGTGTCTGAAATTTTAAGCCGCGCGGGCAAGATCTACACGCTGCTTAAGATAGACGAGGTCAACAACCTTGGCGCCGCGCGCATCCGTATCCGCTCGCTGTTCGCCTTTCTGCGGGAGCGCGAAACCGGGCCCAGGAAAACCGAGCTTCCCAACCTCCGCTGGGAACGGCGTGTGTTCACCAGAAATATGCGCAGGAAACACACTCTGCTGTGCCCCCAGATGTCGCCCATTCATTTTGATCTGCTGAAGGAGGCGTTTATCTCGTGCGGATATAATCTGGCTGTTATGCCGGGCATTGACAGGGAATGCGTTGAAACGGGCCTGAAATATGTAAACAACGACGCCTGCTACCCCGCGCTTATAGTAGTGGGCCAGGTGCTGAACGCCCTTAAATCGGGCAAATATGATCTGAACAGCGTTTCCGTGCTGATCAGCCAAACCGGAGGCGGCTGCCGGGCTACAAACTATATAGGATTTATCCGCAAAGCCCTGCGTAAAGCGGGCATGGAGCATGTACCGGTGGTATCTGTCAACGCGAGCGGTCTGGAGAGAAACCCCGGCATGAAATACACCATGCCGCTGATAAACAGGGCGCTGCAGGCCCTTATCTACGGGGATCTGTTCATGCGCACCCTGTACGCGATCAGGCCGTATGAACTTATTCCGGGCTCTGCGGACGCTTTGTATGAAAAATGGAACAGGATATGTAAAAAATCTGTGCGCGAGGGGAGCCAGGCGCGTTTTAAGGCCAACATATACGGCATTGTACACGAGTTTGACAACCTGCCGATAAATAACGTGCAAAAACCGCGTGTAGGCGTTGTGGGAGAGATTCTGGTCAAATTTCACCCGACGGCCAATAACAATATCGTGGATTTATTAGAGAAAGAAGGCGTGGAAGCGGTGGTGCCCGATCTGCTGGACTTCTTTCTCTACGGCTGCTATAACACACGGTATAAAGTCCGCCATTTAGGCGAAAAGCCAGCCAGCCGCTGGATCAACGACAGCGTTATTTCCGTTATCGAGTACTACAGGCGCCACGCGCGCAAGGCGCTGCGGGAAAGCAATCGCTTTTACCCGCCCGCGCGCATCGACGAATTGGGGAATATGGCCAAGTCGATTGTGTCGCTGGGCAACCAGACCGGCGAGGGATGGTTTTTAACAGCCGAAATGACGGAACTGATACACAGCGGCTGCAATAATATCGTATGCCTGCAGCCATTCGCCTGCCTGCCCAATCATGTTACCGGCAAGGGTATAATAAAGGAACTGCGCCGCCGCTACCCTTTGTCCAATATAGTGGCGGTAGACTACGATCCCGGCGCCAGCGAGGTAAATCAATTAAACCGTATTAAATTGATGCTGGCCGCCGCGCGGCGTAACATGCTCGTTAAGGGCGGCGATCAAACAGCGTCGGAGGCGGCAAACGTCACCTGATTGAATATTACAATACTAATACAAAAAAGTCGTCTCTTAATGAAAGAGACGACTTTTTGTTATTTTATGCTCTATTTTTTAAGCGAATCTGTTTTATTCTCTTTTTTATGGCAATATTCTATTGTTTTTATGTTGGGTTCGATCGAACATTAAGAATTCATAAAATATTATCTGGCTTGAAGTTTTACGGTTTATTTGATAGAATACTTTTCTGTTGGGAGCATATGATTTTATTTTGGCAGGAGATCCGTTCATTGGGAAATTAATTTTTTATTACGTTTCTGTTACAGTATAATTTTTTGTTACGTTTCTATTACAGCATTGTTTTGTGCTATAATTTTCTTGACAAGTGTATAGCTTCCAACTATAATGATTTCATTATTATGTTTTATGTCAAGCGAAAGGAGACTTTGTTGGTTTGTTCGTAAATCCGCGCTTTTCAAGGCGGTTACGATATAAAAATACCTAAATCTAAATAAGGAGGAAAACGCATGCTAAAAAAGTTGGCTGCCACGTGGATGCTTGTTGGCGCTATCGTCATACCAACGATTGGCGCGTTTGCGGCGAATGTTACGACATCCACTCCAACGCGTGGAACCACAACGATTTATCCTAATAAGCTTACCGTTAAATGGGAGAATGGTAGCAAAACCGCCGTAACCATTGACTCGTTCCGTGCTTTTGGTTACAATGTGGCGCAGCTTCGAACAATGGTAAGCGCGCTTGGAGGAACAGTTGTCAGCCTTACGGATAAGACATACCAGATTAAGTCGGGCGGTACAGCTGTGGCTTACACTGATATCGGGTTTGACAAAACCCAAGAGGTTTCGTACATATTAAACACAACGCAAATAAGAGACAACGCCGGCGCGCTGATAACCCCGGGGCAGCCGGGGTGGGTATATCTGCCCGCAGTGCAGTACAACTGGGCAAGTATCCGCGACG
>JAITDJ010000038.1 GCA_031282635.1 Clostridiales bacterium | reverse complement strand
TTTTTGCCTGGATACACTCTCCGCCCTCTCAATAATAATGATGCATTTAAGCCGGTTCTGTGAGGAAATTGTACTGTGGTCCAGTTATGAATTCAAATTTGTGGAAATGGACGACGCTTATGCCACGGGTTCCAGCATTATGCCGCAAAAAAAGAATTCGGATATGGCTGAACTGATACGCGGAAAAACGGGACGCGTATATGGTGATTTAATGGCCCTTCTGACCGTTATGAAAGGTCTGCCGCTTGCGTATAACACAGATATGCAGGAAGACAAGGAATCGGTATTCGATGCGATAGATACCGTGAAGATGTGCCTTCCCGTGTTCACCGCCATGGTTTCCTCTATGACCGTCAACAAAGACAATATGCTGAAAGCGTGCGGCGCCGGCTTTCTTAACGCTACGGACGCGGCCGACTGGCTGACAAAAAAAGGCGTCCCGTTTAGGGACGCTCACGAAATTATCGGAAAACTCGTATTATACTGCCTGGAAAAAGATTCCGCTATTGAAACCCTGACGCTTTCAGAACTGCGCAATATTTCACCATTGTTCGACGAGAGTGTTTATGAGGCCATTTCATTGTCAACCTGCGTTAATTCGCGCAATGTTCCGGGAGGCCCCGCCCGCGGGTATATTGAAAAGCTGCTCCAATGGAATGAAGCCTACCTGGAGGATCACGATCCTTTATGAGATCAAAAAAAATCTTTTAACCCTTCGGGTGAACTTACCAGGGCCATTGGATCGCACTTCACAAGGGTGTCCTTATCCCGGAATCCCCAAAGCACGCCGACGCAGTCTATGCCGGCGTTACGTCCGGTTTCCAGATCCACTTCGGAATCACCCGCAAACAGAACCGCGTCCGCGCTTATGTCAAGAGTTTTACAAAACTCATAAACGCCGGCGGGGTTCGGTTTACGCGGTATCCCTGCCCGTTCGCCGGCTGCGAAATTAAATGTGTACCCGGGAAAATAACATTTTAAAACGTTCAGTGTTGTTGAATGAGGTTTATTGGACAGAACGCCTGTACATATGCCCTTCCCTTTCAGCCATTCAAGCAATTCCGGAATACCGGCGTAAGGTTTTGTCTTGATTGCGCTGTTTTTACTATAAATTTCGCTGTACGCGGTTACCAGCCTGCCTATCGTCTCGTCAGAAATCGACGGCTTGCCCTCAACATAAGACAATATCAATTTTCGCGCTCCGTTTCCCACAAATCGCCGTACGTCGTTTATACCGATACCGCCCAGTTCGAAACGCTTCAGCGCTTCGTTCATGGAATCCGTTATATCTTCCAGTGTGTCCAACAACGTGCCATCCAGATCAAACAGCACCGCTTTATAGCCGTCAGGCATTTAACCCCCCCCCCATGTATTTCGTTATTTTTCATCCCCGCGATGGAACCTGCCCTTGAATTGAAGCCCCTGAAACCCGTTCTGCCGCAGCGCTTCATAGAGCACTATGGCTACAGAATTGGATAAATTTAACGAACGTCTGTTTTCCATCATGGGTATTCGAACAGTCGCGTCGCTATACCGCCGCAGTATCGGTTCGGGAATGCCGGCGCTTTCTTTGCCGAACATAATGTAGTCGTCTGTATTATAAGAAGCTTCCGTATATAAGCGTTGAGATTTGGTTGTGGACATAAACAGACGGGCTTTATGGTTTTGATTGAATCCGTTTTTATCTATAAAGTCCTGGAAATTATCATAATAACGTACATCCACGTCTTTCCAGTAATCCATACCCGCGCGTTTCACCGCTTTGTCACTGGTGTCAAACCCAAGCGGGCGGATCAAATGCAGAGCGGCGCCCGCAGCCGCGCACGTTCTGCCGACGTTTCCCGTGTTGTAAGGAATTTCCGGTTCGAGAAGTACAATGTGCATGTTATTCACCTTATTCGGGTTGATCAATTTATAAATTGATCAATCTATACTCGCTCCGTCCTACTCAAACATAAATAAATGAATATCTCCGATTATATCAAACACACGGGCCAGTATGGCGCATACCTCACGTTCTTTCTCAATAAAGACCTTGATGTTTTTATTAAGCGTAAGCAGGGTATACAGATTGCCGATCCTTTTTTCTTCCTCGAAACTCATTCTGCCGCTCAGCGGAAGCCGCGATTCAATCTGTTTAAACGAACGCAGCCTCTCAATCTCTTCAAGGCTCAGCTTATTATACGCGGCGATGTATTCCCCGTATTCCGGGCTTTCCTTCATAGCGGCGGCCAAGGCCTCAGCCCCGACGATTAGACCTCCATTATAATCGGCAGTATCATGGGAGACCGTTTCGTTTTCTGCCAGACGTACTCTTTCAGTGTATCTTTGATCACTGTCTTGAGATAAGACCACTCTGAAATATCCCTCCCATCCGATAACGCAGAACGCACAGCGCCTCTGGCTTCCTCCATAAGGTTTTCGGATTCGCGCACATACACAAACCCACGTGATATAATATCAGGACCCGCTATAATCTGCCCTGATTCCTTATCCAAGCTCACTACCACAATCATCAGGCCGTCCTGCGACAGATGTTTGCGATCGCGCAGCACAATATTACCCACATCCCCGACGCCAAGCCCGTCCACAAGCACCTGCCCGGATGGCACCGCGCCGTTAATGCGGGCAGTATCCTCCGTCAGCTCCAAAACGTCGCCGATACCCATTACAAATATATTTTCCTTTTTCATGCCCAGCGATACAGCCAAATCCTTATGCTGTTTCAGATGCCTGTACTCGCCGTGAATGGGCATTAAGAATTTCGGTTTAACCAGCGCGTGCATTAACTTAATTTCTTCCTGTTTAGCGTGGCCGGACACATGAACCTCCATCAGGCCCTCATAAATAACCTCCGCGCCTTTGCTCATCAACGCGTTTATAACTTTGGTTATAGTCTTTTCATTGCCGGGGATAGGCGACGCGCTGATTATGATCTTATCAGTCGGCTTAATCTCGACCTGTCTATGATCAGACGCCGCCATCCGAGAAAGCGCCGCCATGGGCTCGCCCTGACTGCCGGTTGTGATAATGACCAGTTCATCGTCCTTGTAATTTTTTATCTCTGTAACGTCAACCAGTACATGCGTTGGTATATCCAGATAACCCAATTCACACGCCGTTTTGACGACGTTGGCCATACTGCGGCCGACTACCGTAACTTTTCGCTTATGTTTGATCGCGGAATTGACTACCTGCTGAATACGGTGAATATTGGACGAAAATGTCGCCACCATTATTCGTTGATGAGGACTTTGCCGGAATATCTCCTCAAAAATGACGCCGACGGTTTTTTCTGACATCGTGTAACCTTTTTGTTCCACATTGGTGCTTTCGCAGCACAGCAACAAAACGCCTTCACGTCCCAGTTCCGCGAAGCGCTGCAAATCTATGGGCTCTCCCTGAATAGGCGTATAGTCAACCTTGAAATCCCCTGTATGGATTACTATGCCCGCCGGCGTATAGATCGCCAGGGCTACGGAGTCCGCGATGCTATGTGTTGTATGAATAAATTCCACGCGGAACACGCCGGCTTCCACCACTTCGCCCGGTGATATACACACCTTGTCCACATCCGTCAGGTTATGTTCCTTCAGTTTTGTTTCAACCAGCCCCAGGGTCAATTTCGTGCCGCAAATGGGCACATTCAATTCACGCAGAAAATATGGTATGGAGCCGATGTGATCCTCATGGCCGTGCGTGAGAAAAACCGCGCGTACTTTGTTTTTGTTTTTCGTCAAATAAGTAAAGTCCGGTATAACCAAATCAATTCCCAGCATGTCATCCTCAGGGAACGCGACCCCGCAGTCAATAATTATTATATCCCCGCCATATTCCAACACGGTCATATTTTTGCCTATCTCCTGCAGTCCTCCGAGTGAGAACACCTTCAGCCTAGTCTTCTTAGACGCCACAAATTCCGCACCTCCTGTCCTCATAAGATAAAAAAACATTCCAACAAAAATCGTCGGAATGGATAGGTTTTAATGAATATTTAAAATTCCAGTTCATAATCATCGTTATCCTGAAACAAACCGGCGACCGCATTAAACTCTTCATCATCTTCCACGAATTCGTATATAACGTCCTCGCCTTCCGTATTAACAGCCTTAATAATTGACGCCTCGGCGGCGTCGTCATCCACTGATTCCTCTTCCAGAACCAGAAGATAATCGGTTCCATTGTATGACGCTTCATCCAGCACTACAAAATCAACGGACTCGCCATTCTCATCCAGCATGGTGATAATGCTGTAATCATTTTGATCGTCATCAAAACCGTCCAATGAATTCACCTCTTTTACAACTTTATGCATGTTTTTCCAGTCTAAATATCCCTGAAGAATATAAACCGCCGCTATCCGATCCACAATTCTGTCTCGCTTTTCGGCCGACAATGAAGCCATGCTCCGCATAGCGGCCACCGTACTGAGACGCTCATCCCATAGAATTACAGGCATTCCGTTGAAATAGATTTCCAGCCTGTCTTTAAACGCGCGGGTTTTTTCACATCGAACCCCTTCGGTATTGTTCATGTTTTTTGGGTATCCGACAAGGATTTCCCCTACGTCATATTGTTTGACAAGCTCTCTTAAACGTATAAGACTCTTCTTCAGGCCGCCGGAATCCATGCGGCGGATAGTTTCCAATCCTACGGCCAGGATCCCCAGCGGATCACTTACAGCCACGCCGATTCTCTTATCGCCATAATCTAAAGCCAAAGTTCTCATTCAGGCAAATTATGTTTTAAATAAAAATAGACAATCTCTTCTAAAAGCTCATCGCGTTCCAATTTGCTGATTAAGCTTCGCGCGTTCTTATGACTAGTGATATACGTGGGATCACCGGACAGAATATATCCAACAATTTGATTTACAGGGTGATACCCCTTTTCTTTCAAGGCATAATACACCTTGCAGAGTATATCGCCCGCTCCGCTATTTGCCGGTCTGTCAGAGTTGTTGAACTTTTGAGTTTCCGAAAGGTTATTTACCGGCTTGTCGGAATGATCGCTTTTCTCCTTCAATATATACCAACTCCTTACGGCGGATTGCTTCAGCAGTCCTTATGATAACCCATATTCAGCTATTTGGCAATATGGTTCCAAAAACGTAATCAGTCTGAACGCATTCAACATGTATCGCGCGTATTTGGTTAATTATACAGGACGCGGAACCTGCCCGTGTTTTTATATAATTAGCGGCGTGTCCCTCATAAATCTCGGAGCCGCACAGCCGTTCGAACAATACGAATAGATCTCCGCCTATTAACGACCTCATAAACGCCTGGCTTGAATGTTCACTCAAACTCTGTAATACACGTGAACGTTCAGATTTCACAGCCGCGTTTACCTGCCCCGGCATATCCGCGGCTATTGTCCCTTTCTTGGGCGAAAAAGGAAATACGTGTATTTTCGCAAACCCAATGTGTTCGGCTAATATTCTGGTTTGCTCAAATTCAGCGTCTGTTTCACCGGGAAAGCCCGCTATAATGTCCGTAGTCAGCGACGCGCCCGGAAACGCCGATCTCAGAAGCCTTACGGACTCCATATAACTTTCGGTTGTATAACGCCTGTTCATACGACGCAGTACGGAATCGCTTCCGCTCTGTAGAGATAAATGGAAATGATCACATATTTTAGGCAAAGCACGCAGTACGTTCACAAAATCAGCGGTAACGGCAGCGGGATCTATACTGCTTAATCGTATGCGCTCTATGCCGCGTATATCGTTCAGCGACGGAAGAATTTCCGCCAAACTGGTATTTTTAAGATCCTTTCCATATGACGCGACATGTATACCTGTAACCACTATTTCTTTATAGCCGTTAGCGGCCATCCGCTCCGCTTCATTCAACACATCCGCAGGACGGCGGCTTCTGACAGAGCCGCGCGCGTAAGGGATAACACAATACGAGCAGAAGCGGTCGCATCCATCCTGAATCTTTAAAAAAGCGCGTGTCCGGCTATCCGTGTAAAACCGTGACACATCCCGAAGTTCTATCTCATAATCCAATCGAGCGTCCCGCACATAAGCGCGGGCACCCATATCCTCTGTGTACGCCTCCGCCAGTTCGACAACACGGTCTCTGTCCTTTGTGCCCAGCACCAAGTTTACCCCGCTTATTTCCCTAACAGCTTCGGGATTAATCTGCGCATAGCAGCCAGCCACGATTACCAAGGCGCCGCGTCTGGCCGCGCGGCGGATCATCCGCCTAGACTTTTTATCCCCCATATTGGTTACGGTGCAAGTATTTATAATATATATATCCGCTTCCGACTCGAACGGTACAATCTCATACCCTTTATTTAAGAACAGTTCCAGCATGGCTTCCGTATCATAAAAGTTGACCTTGCATCCTAATGTCAGCGCGGCAACGCGATTCAAACGCGGTAGTGCGGGCATGTTTCCGGTTTTATAAACCATCCGCATCTGCGGCAGCCATCACAGAGTATAACAGACTCATTGTTTTGAATTTTCGCAAGCCACGCCTCATCGACCAACAACCCCTTCGCGGCCGCCACAAAATCAGCCAGCCCTTCCTCGACTATGTACGCCGCCTGTTCAGGCTTACGTACGCAGTTTACCACAATAACGGGAATATGAACATAGCGTTCTATCAGAATACCGGATCGTACGATCCAGTTATAATGTTCATTTTCAGTATAGTCCAGATCAGGCGGTTTATAATCCTTATAACCGGTTGAAATATGTAAAATATCCGCGCCGGCTGCTTCAAACGCCTGTGCGTACCCGATTGCGCCTTTTAAATCAGGGTCGTTACCGCCCATGCGGATGCCGATGACAAATTCATTTCCGCAGGCCCGCCGGATATTGCCAATAATATCGACTGCAAATTTGGCTTTATCGGCGCCGTATTCGTCACGCCGTTTATTGGTCACCGGTGACAGAAACTGACATATAAGGTACTGATGACACGCGTGAAGCTCTACTCCATCGAATCCGGCTTCCCTGGCGCGCAGCGCTGCCCGCGTAAAATCCTCCATGGTTTCGGCTATCTGTTCTTTTGTCATGGCTTTTGCGCGTCTTCCGCTGTTGACCGTAATATCGGAAGGCGCCAGCGGCGTATCGGAAACATTTTGATCCACGCGAAGCCCAGCGTGATGAATCTGAATAAGCGCGACGGCGTTATGTGCATGTATCACAGACGCCAGTTTGCTTAAACCGGGAATATAAGCGTTATCCCAAATACCCAGCTGATTCTCGCTCAAGCGCGCGTCTTTGTTGACGCAAGACGCCTCGACAATGACTATACCCGCGCCGCCGCCCGCAAGGCGATCATAATGTCTAATATGTTTTTCAGAGACATATCCGTCTTTGTCAGCGTATCCAAAGCAAACGATGGGGGGTACAACCAAGCGATTTTTTACAGCGTATTGTTTCAATTGGTATTGTGTAAACAACGTAGCCATGGAATTCTTAATCCACCCCTAATATCACCTTTTTTATATGACTCCTTATAATCTCGGTATCCAGCGCGCTTTTCCGCGGACAGGCAAAGACATACGCCTCTCCATGCTCAGCCTCGGTAGATTTCAGCGCGTCAAACGCCGCTTTTGTGTAATCTCCCTGTTTGTCTATACTCGCGCAGGTCAGCAGAAAATTAACTGTTATGCCTTCAATCCGCGTATGGTTAATAAAATACCTAACCGCAGGCGTGACGCATGACGCCCAAACAGGCGAACAGATAAAAATTTCCTTCTCCTTGCGTAAATCAGGTGTTCCCGTTATTTCCGCCTCTTTTTTAGTCACGCTTTGAAAGCATCCAGATATAAATCCTAAAATACCGAAGCGCCGCTTTTTCTCTCGAAGCTCAAAAATCGTATCCTTACGAAGCACCGCCAATTCTTTCGCGTATGCCCTGGCGTGACCTTCCCAAGAATAATAAACTACCATAATATTCCTCTTTCAGAATTTCCCGCCGCCGCCTCCGTGTGAACGGCCGCTGGAGCCGGTATGGACGCCTCCTCCTCCGCTGTCTTCTTTGGGCCGCGGCATTCTGGTTGTATGAGTATTAATGAACATATCGCGCCTATGCGTCAAGTGAAAACTGCCGCGTACGGCGTAATCATTCGCCATAGACTGCGGGCGCGCTGTTTTTAACTGAGCTGACATAAACAAAACCGATATAAGCGCGATTACGAACGCCGTAACCCAGACAATCGCCAAACTACTGATCCCGCCCTTTTGAAGGTCAATATTTGTGGGCCGAGGGCTTTGAATATAACTGTCAGCCATTCTTATAAAGTGTGAAAAAGCCTCGTAATACTCCCCGTTACTAAGATATGAAACAACCTTATTCTTTATCTCACTAATTCTGGCGTCGTTTATAATTTGCATGCCTCTGCCGGATGTTGAGATATGCCAGTCTCTATTCTCCATACTGACTAAGAACAGGATCCCATCTCGATTATCTCCGAATCCAAATCCATTGTAATCGAAATAATCGTCCGCAAAGATTTCAGGGCTTTTACCGCCCAGGCTGTTAACCGTCACAATAACCACGTCGAAATCATACGCGTCGATGATATTATTTATCATACTTTTCAGACCGCTGGCCTGTCCGGCGTCAAGAAGCCCCGCGCCGTCATACACGCGCGCGTTTATATCATAAGAGGTGTACGCCGCCTGGCAAACCATGCTCAATACGGCCAGGAACGTTAAAATAAACCGTCTCATACCCACCCCATTATAACATAACCGCGATAAGCGTACCAATCGCGCCTAAACCGACAAATAAACCAAAGAACCATATAAAGAACTTACCCCGCGACATAGGCAGCGCGCCTGTAAATTTACCTGTCTGCCCGTTCATAGCGAATGTGTAAATCTTATCATTGTATTGTGTATTCAGCATCCATACAGGAAGCAGAGCGTAACGCAGCTTCCCGTGGGAAAGACGCAGGTTAACGCTTACGGACTCGCATGTGGCGTATCCCGTAACCGTACTCCGAAACAGGCTTATAATACTATTTCTGACGCGCTGATCAGATCTTTGTTTGGCGGCGCCTGAATCTACATCATATTTATCAGCGAAAAAACCGGACAAATACGCGGTGTTAAAATTAACCGCCGCTTTATAATCAAAGGGTTCTATGGATTCCATATACGCGTCGTCCATTTTAGTGGAAGCGTCCGCGGGGATACGTTCAAAATTAACGCCTCCCTCTCTATACAGCCTGTAATAATCGGTCTTGGCGTAGTTATAGTAAGCGTCGCTCCACACTTGTACGTTAGTGGCTTTATATTGTATGGATGCGTGTGCTTCGCAGTCAATCAGCCAAAACGGAACATAAATACCCTTAATACTCTCAAGGCGGTTTTGTTGGCGGAAAACAGAAGGCAATAAAGCTTTTCCTTTATAGAACGATTTAAGCGCGTCTCGCGCGGCTTCCCGGGTTACTTTAAATGGTATGATCAGATCCGGGCGGAGCATCCCTGTCAATTGCTGCGGAATAATAGCGGTATTACCGCAAAACGGACAGAATGTAGCCGCCGTGGCGCTGTCGCCCACAATTTCGCCTCCGCAGGACGGGCAGCCGTAAACAATCATGCCTGCCTTTTCTTCCTGACTCAGCTCCTTGGATTCCAGCTTAAATATATCCGGAGATTCCGATTCAGATACTTCTTTCGTATCAAACTCACTGTCGCAGTACGGGCATTTCATTCGTTGAGATTCGCTGTCAAACAACAGTGTCCCGCCGCATGCCGGGCATTTATATTCCAGGACGCTCATAAATGGCTCTCCTAATTAGACGGTTTCGGCCTGCCGCATTCGCTGCAAAATTTGCCTTTATTTACAGCGCCGCACGCACATTTCCAGCCGTTGCCCTGTGGCTTGGGCCGGCCGCACTCCGCGCAGAATTTCCCCTTATTTGAAGCGCCGCATGACGAACAAACCCATGCGTCGTCAGCGTCAGCGGCCCGCGAGACGGTTTGTGTCTGCGGAACAGTTTGCGCGGCGGGGTTGTTATTGTTATGCCGCCGCCCCATCGCGTACAAATCATTCGCGTTCACGCCTCCGGCCTGGGAAGCCATGTTCAGCCCTAAAAAACCGGTCATCGCGCCTGCCGTATTCGAAGCGGCGGCGCGCATCGCATCAGCCTGTGAGCCGGCCAACGCCGCGGCGGCCATTGTCGGGTCGCGCATAACAGCACTTTTTTGAAGCTGCTTAATCATATCCTCGTCTTCTTTTGAAGCCGTGACTGAGTTAATACCGAATGACGCAACCTCAATGCCGCGGGCCTGGCGCCATTTAGATGAAAGCACCTCGTTCAATACGTCCGCCAGTTCCAGCGTATGGCCCGGTAAAGCGCTGTATCTGACGCCCATTTGAGATATGCGCCCGAATGCGGGCTGAAGCGCGGTAAGCAGTTCCGATTTCAACTGACTGTCAATCTCCGCGCGCTGAAACACTTGAGTTACATTGCCGCATACGTTGGTGTAAAACAGCAATGGATCCATTATCTTATAAGAGTACTCGCCGTTGCACCTGACAGCTATATCTATATCCAGCCCAATATTATTATCCACTACACGGAATGGAACAGGGTTTAAAGTACCGTATTTATTGCCCATAACCTCTTTTGTGTTAAAATAGTATACGCGCTGATCCTTGCCTGTGCCGCCTCCGAACGCAAACCGTTTGCCCATACTTTTAAACGTGTTTTTTATGCCTTCTCCCAAACCGCCTGTAAAGATACTGGGCTCAGAGGATTGATCATAGGTAAATTCACCGGCTTCGGCGCAGACTTCCACCACTTTACCCTGTTCGATTATCATCATACATTGGCCGTCGTTCACTGCAATGACCGAGCCGTTCGAAATAATATTGTCGTCGCCCCTGGTGTTTGAACTGCGCTTTGAAACACGCTTTTGACCTTTCGCGGCCAGGACGTCCGCGCCTAATGAATCGCAGTAAAAATATTCTTTCCATTGATCGGCCAGCACGCCACCGGCTGATCCCAGTATCGCTTTTATCAGACCCATATTTTCCTCCTCCGACCTGTCATTGGTTGATTATAGCATAATACACAATTTACGGCTACTACCGATTAACATAAATTAACCCGTTGCGCTATATTTTATATTTCTGTTAAGACTTATATGGGCGCCTTTTCTCCTGGCTCTGCAGCCGGAGAAAATAGACAAATAGACTTTTATGATGTATACTGGTTCAAACCAAAATATTAAGGAGGTTTTTTTTACATGACGTTGTATGCAAAATGGATTTCAGCCGCTCATGATAAAAATGGCAAAAATATAAAAAAATGCTGGGATGAATATATTCCTCTTGAACAGGCTGTTTACAGCAATTTATTGGCGGATAAAACAACTCATATAGAAGGAACTGTCGGTGAACTAGGCTTACTCTTTCACATGCCGCCGGAATATATTATCGGTTTTTTAGACGGTATTAACGAAGCTTTGGATGAACCTCTTGAAATAAAAGAACTATCAGCAGACAGTTCGGTGAAACTCGATTTCAGCTTTGAAAAGCTTTATAAAAAGATGGTTGAGTACCGCGCCGAACATCTCTGTGAATTACCTGAATGGGACGGTATATTCGATGAAGACGCCAGACGCCTCATGCGCAAAGAACAGCGCGATTCCACGACAATCCATAAAGATGCCAAAATAGGCCGAAATGATCCATGCCCATGCGGCAGCGGAAAAAAATATAAAAAGTGCTGCGGCGCTCGGCTGAGCGTGGCCGAATGAAAACCGCGGTACGCGTCGCCGACAGATTTGGCGTCATGGAAGCGGCGAGAGTCATCAGAAACGGCGGACTCGCTGCGTTTCCGACAGAAACAGTTTACGGCTTGGGCGCCAGCGCATTGAATGAAACCGCCGTAGAGAATATTTACGCGGTTAAGGGACGCCCCGCCGATAACCCGTTAATACTGCATATTTGCGATATATCACAATTTTACGCGTGTACGGAACAGACGCCGGATTATTGCGCCGCTTTAATATCGGCGTTCTGGCCGGGGCCGCTGACTGTTGTGGCTTTAAAAAAAAGCTCTGTGCCTGCCTGGGGAACCGCAGGGCTGCATACGATAGCAATCCGTATGCCGTCAAACCAAACAGCGCGCCTTTTAATAGAATACGCGCAAACCCCGGTTTACGCCCCCAGCGCGAACGTATCAGGCAAACCCAGCTCAACCTCCGCTCAACATGTTCTGCGGGATTTGGACGGTAAAATAGATATTATTCTGGACGGAGGTTCGTGCGTGCACGGCCTGGAGTCTACTGTACTAGATGTTTCGTGCGGCTTGCCGCGTATTCTGCGTCCCGGTTTTATAACCGCGGAGATGGTTTGCGCGGAAACAGGGCTTTATCCGGAGTTGGAATCTTTGCGGGGAAAACCCAAATCTCCGGGCATGAAGTACGCGCATTACGCGCCCAAAGCGGAGTTAACAGTAATAAATGGCGCGCCGGAACGCGCAGCAGCGTTAATAAACGAGCGCGCCGGCGATGAAGATAAATACATCGGAATTTTGGCAACTAGCCAGACAATAAATATGTATGACAAAAGCAAATATTTAGTGCTGAACGCAGGCGACAGATCCCGGCCGGAACTTATCGGCGCCAGCCTTTTTGCCGCGCTCAGGTCGTTTGATGATAAGGGCGTAGACATTATTTACGCGGAGGGCATAGCGGACTCGGGAGTTGGAGCGGCGGTTATGAACCGTCTGACAAAGGCGTCGGGAGGCAGGGTGGTAGACGTTTGAATATTCTGTTTGTATGCACAGGCAATACCTGCCGTAGTCCTATGGCTCAGGCTATCGCTTTGGGTATGCCGGAAAACGCTGGTATAACTTTCAATTCCGCGGGGATTTCCGCATGGGACGGTTCTCCAGCCAGCGCGCATTCAGCTGAATGCGTAAAGAGCCTCGGGCTTTCCTTGGATAGCCACCACGCACGTTCGATAACGTTTGATATGTTAGATGAAGCCGATTTAGTGCTTACCCTGACGCATGAGCATAAGAAACACATCCTGGAGACCTTTCCGGGCTTCGCCGGCAAAACATATACGATAAATGAATATGCCGGCGAAGCCGGAGAGATAAATGACCCTTACGGCCAGGATTACAAAGCGTATGAGATTTGCGCC
>JAITDJ010000250.1 GCA_031282635.1 Clostridiales bacterium | reverse complement strand
AGTCGCGGGGCTGCTGCTTCTGGGACTCGGCTGCGGCCCATATTACCCGACCATGATCTCCGAAACTCCGAAGAGGTTCGGCAAAGATTATTCCTCGATCATGGTTGGGCTCCAAATGGGCGGCGCCTACATCGGATCAATGCTGATTCCGTCGATAACCGGCTGGCTCTGCACGGTTTTGACGTTGAACGCTTTACCGTGGATACTGATGGCATTCGGCGCCGGGGCGCTGGCGTTCAGCGAGAAAATGGGGCAATTTGTAAACGATTGATTTACCTTCTCCTGCCCGTAATACTGTTCACTGCGTTGTACTGTGAACGATAGTCCGACAGATTTCTGCCCTCGTACTGACGGAATACGCTGCGCAGCTGGCGGCCCTCGTCGTATCCTACCTTCACCGCCACCATATCGTCGTTCAGATCTGTTTGGCGTATAAGTTTTTTGGCCTCACGCAATCGGATGCCGGTAATAAAATCGGCAACCGATTTTTTTTCTTTATCCAAAAACAGACGATTGACGTATTCCGGCGTAGTCCCCAATTCTTGCGCGATCTTGGGCAGGGACGCCGACTCGTAATACCTCCGCTCGCAGATATCCTTTGCCTTTTCCACCATCTCTTCGTCTTGTTTTAAGTGGCTGTCCAGAATAAAACCGCAAAAATTGCGCAGGGTATTGTCCAGGTATTCGAACGCCGATCCAATATCATTGATATATAAAACATCTTTTGAAGGAAAAAACGATGTGAAATTCGTTTGCACCGGTATATCTTTTTCGCTGGCGTAGCGATTTATAGATATAATTATGCTCATAACCAGTTTGGGCAGCAGTTTATCCGGCAGAGGCTCACATGCGCGCAGCGCGTCGAATATCTCATGAAGCAAGACCTTGCAGTAATTGTATTCGCCGATTACCGCTGTAAACACCAGCCTGGATTCTTTCTCCGCGGGAAAACGGTATGTGATATTATTTGAAGGTTCCATATAATGTATCGGTATAACGGCGTTTTCTCCCAAGTGAAACCTGTAACGCAGAGCCGATTCCGCTTCCCGGTAAGATACGCGGATGTCCGAAGGGCTGTCGTACGTCCTTCCCAGACCGACAGTAACTCTGATACCCATTTGTTTATATATTTCATCCTTTATGCTTTCACACAAGCTTATCGTTTTGTCCAGATCTTCATATCCGCCCATTATCGCGGCGACGCTGTTAAAATCCATTGCCGCTGTCTGTATACGGTAATTTGACGCTGTTTCGCGGATAATATGCGCGATTTTAAGACTCAGGATGTGTTTTTCCATTTCCTCCATTAGCAGTATCAGCTTTTTAAACTGCTCCACACGCAGCAGGAAAACAGTAAACCCTTTATCATAATCCATCTGAAAATAAGTGAAAGAGCCGTATATCTCGCTTTCGGCCTCAATGCGTCCATTCAACAGATCCCGCATAAACAGTTCACGGTATATTTCCAGATGTTCATGGTAATGCTCCTCAAACCTTATTTTCTCACGCCGCTTTACATCCGCGCGTTCAAAATAATTTATGGCTGTATTCAGGCAGCGAGACAGATCCGCGCGCCGCAGGGGACGGTATAAATATTCTAAAACGCCGAAATCGCGGCTGTGTTCCATGTACTCGCTGTCGTTATAGTATCCGTACACTATGAAACGCAGATTCGGGTAACGATCATGTATATCGCGTATTAAGGCATATCCGGAAACGCCGAAAAAACGAATATCGGCGATAATCAAGTCTGGCGCGTCATCCCGCAGGGCCGTCATTACGTCACGGCTTGGTTCCGTAAGCACGGTCGATATTTTTAAGTCGGCAAACGTGCCTCTAATATATGATCTGATATTTTTTATATTATCCTGATCCGTATCAGCTAACATTATATTGAGCAAAAATATCGCCTCCGGCTTTTTCAAAAAAACAGCTGAATGTATTATTTACCTGTTTCACTAAAAAAATCCGGCATGTTATTTTATTCTGGCCGTCATCCATTTAATGTGTCCGCGTACACTTCGGCGCGGTTTATTTCATTCAGCATTTTCATGCATACGATCATCTTATAAACCTATTTCCGCCGCGACCGCGCGCATTCCCAAAATAGTCTGTTCAATAACGTACCGCAGGTCATAACCCAGCAGGGAAGCGCCGCGATCTATAACGGAACGATCTACGCCCGCGGCGAAATTGAGCTGCTTGTATTTTTTAATCACAGACTTGTATTCAAGATCCATAACACTCTTTGACGGTCTCATAATAGCGCACGCACTAATTAAACCGGTAAGCTCGTCTATAGTGAACAGAACCTTTTCCATCACATGCTCCGGCTGTACATCGGAGCATATGCCCCAGCCGTGCGAGCACACAGCGTGGATATATTCTTCGTCTATATCCGCGGCATTCAGCAGTTCCACAGCCTTTTTACAATGCTCCTCAGGGTATCTTTCATAGTCTATATCATGCAGCAGTCCTATAACGCCCCATTTTTCTTCATCTTCGTTCAACAGACCCGCAAAATGCCTCATTACGCCTTCAACCGCCAGCGCGTGCCTGATCAGAGCGGGGGTTTCATTGTACTTTGTAAGAAGCGCGTAGGCCTCTTCCCTGTTTGGCTTCATAAATTCTGCTCCTTTTCCGGTGATTCAAGTGATACGCGGCCCAGCCTTCCCGTGCGAAAATCGTTGATCACAGCCGACGCCGCACGTTCCAAATCTGATTCGCCAGCTTTTTTTTCATAGCCGCGGGCATGCGCTATCTGTTTCAAAACGCTGAGCGCGTCCGCATACGCGTCCGTTTTATAACGCGTCATTAAAGCGGACGGATACAAATTGTTCAGCTTTTCTATCAGCCTTAAACTTAAATCCGTGTTGTTCGTTATACTATCTCTGACCGCGCCGGTTATGGCTAAATTTACACTGGCCTCCGGATCGTCCAGCTTAGGCCATAATATGCCGGGAGTATCCAGCAGTTCAAAGCCGCGTTTCAGGCGGATCCACTGTCTGCCGCGCGTTACGCCCGGTTTGTCTCCGGTTTTTGCCGGCGATTTGCCCACATAACGGTTAATCAAAGTGGATTTGCCGACATTAGGCACGCCGGCTACCATCGCCCTTACAGGCACAAAGATACGCCCGCGCTTCTTTTCGCGTTCTATCTTATCCGATATCAATTCCAGGCATTTGTCCGTAATCCGGCCCAATCCGCTTCCTGACATGGAATCCGCCGTTAAAACGCAAAAGCCTTTTTTCGAGTAATACTTAACCCATATCTCTGTTATAGCCGGATCGGCCAAATCAGCCTTATTTAAGATAAGCAGCCGTTTTTTGTTCCGCGCCAGCCGGTCTATATCGGGATTTTTACTGCCGCGCGGCGCACGCGCATCTAATAGTTCTATTACGATATCGACTAGGGCGATCTGCTCTTCCATCATGCGCACGGATTTTGTCATATGCCCCGGATACCACCGTATATCCATAAAACACCGCCAATAACATAAAGGCGCGGCCATATATAATATGGCCGCGCCTCTTTTACGCTCGCAGCCGCACAAGAAAATTTCGCTTCGCGCGCGGCCCCGGCGCGAAGCTCTCCGCAAGAGGAACGTTTTTTTACTTATTCGCCTTTTTGATGATTTCCTCTTTAACCTTGGAAGCCTTACCAATCCGCTTGCGCAGATAGAACAGCTTCGCGCGCCGAACCACGCCGCGGCGCACAACCTCAATACGGTCTATACGCGGTGAATGCAGCGGCCAAGTTTTCTCAACGCCAACGCCGTATGATACGCGGCGGACTGTAAACGATTCCCGGCTGCCGCCGTTTTGACGTTTTATAACAACGCCTTCAAACATTTGAACGCGTTCCTTTGCGCCCTCAATAATACGCGCGTATACGCGTACGGTATCGCCGATTTTAAAAGGCGTGACACTGGTTTTCAACTGAGCCTTTTCAATAGATTCAATAATATTGTTCATAGGCCCTCCTTTCGATCATAGACGTTCATGTCCGGCGTTAACGACAGCGGAACGTCCGTACTGAAAAACATCCTGCGTATAATAACATGGTTTACGAAAATTTGCAAGCGCGCCTGGTTCGGTCTGGTTCGGTCGTTATTAACTTACGATAATTATAGCTTGCACCTTTGTCCACTTTTAAGCATAGGCTGGGGTAGAGCGTTAAAAATTCAAAATTGTCACTAATAAATCCGAATTTAAAATATGACATGCACTCATGGGAGCGCCAACGCCCATTTTTTTTACGCTCAATAAATGAAAATGCCTATAACAGGCGATTAGGGGGAAATGTATGAAGCCGTTAGAAGGTTTCGATGTCCAGCAAACCAATTTTGATGTTTGGGACGGTTCGGTTGCCAGCGATTTCGCCGGCGGTACCGGAACACAGCTTGATCCGTATTTAATCTCAAGCGCCAGCCAGCTGGCTTATCTGGCTAGCAAAGTAAACACTGGAACAAATTACAGCGGGAAATACTTTGCGCTGACTGTAAGTTTGGATTTGAATTTTTTGGAGTGGACGCCTATCGGCGGGAATGTAGGAAGTACAACGCGCATATTCCATGGGATTTTCGACGGTTATAACCATACCGCAGCTAATTTGTATGTGAATGTTGATACAAATTACGCCGGGTTGTTTGGATATGGCGGAACGATTTCCAATTTAAACATTACGGACGCAAGCGTGACAGGGGTTAACTATGTCGGCGGCGCCGCGGGCAA
>JAITDJ010000231.1 GCA_031282635.1 Clostridiales bacterium | reverse complement strand
TTTATACTTCTTATCCCCATCGTATACCTCCTCTATCACCTTAACAACATCTTTTGTACCGTCAGCGATTGGACTTTCAGCCATTTTTCTCGTATATTTTTTGCGGTTCGCGTATAATTCATTGATTTTTTCAAGCAAGGCCGCCCCATTCATTTGATCTTCGTTTAGGACCAGGCTGAATCCCCGCTCCTCATAAGATTTCGCGTTTAATATCTGATCGCCTCGGCTGGCGGCTAACGGCAGCGGTATCAGCAGATTGGGTTTGCGGAGCGCCAGAAACTCGCTGATAGAGTTGGCGCCCGCCCTTGATACCACAATTTCCGCATAAGCTAGGAGATGGGGCAGTTCCTGCGATACATACTCAAATTGTAAATAACCGCGCATGGCCAGATCCTCCCGCCTGTTGTTTACGCCGCACAAATGAATCACGTTAAAACGTTCTATCAATTGCGGGAGAATACCGCGCAGGCACTCGTTTATCGCTACGGAGCCCTGACTGCCGCCCATAATCAACAATATAGGCTTGCTGTCATGGAAACCGCAAATTTTTTTAGCTTCGTTTATACTGCCCTGATACAGTTCCGAACGGATAGGCGTACCGGTTAACACGCCTTTACCGGGAGGCACGCGCTTGATTGTTTCGGGGAAGCAGACGCATACTTTATCGGCAAACGGCAATGAGAGCCTGTTTGCCAGACCTGGCGTCATATCCGATTCGTGTATAATTACCTTGATTCTTAGCAGCTTGGCTGCGATTACAACCGGAACCGCCACAAACCCGCCCTTGGAAAATATCAAATCCGGGTGTAACCGTACAATCGTGGTAAACGCGCCGCCCAGGCCTTTAATGACACGAAAAATATCGGTCACGTTTTTCAGGTTGATATAGCGGCGCAGTTTGCCTGAAGATATCCCGGTGTAAGGAATACCGGCTTTTTCCGCCAGCGTTTTCTCTATGCCTTTTTTGCTTCCTATGTAAAAAAGCTCATAGCCGGAATCCCGCAAAAACGGCGCGATGGCTAAATTCGGAGTAACATGCCCGGCTGTGCCGCCGCCTGTCAGGATAATCCTTTTCATACAAACCCTCCCGGATTCTGGAATTTAAGACCCAGAATTAGAAACTGTTTTCAGGTAAGTATACTATATCTATTACGTATCAGTCAATTTCACAAACCACACGCACTCTTAAAAATACAAAGAAACAAAAGAAAACCGACAAATCGCGAAACTTTTTTATTTTTATTACTTGAATCCAAATTTTCCTATAAATGTATTGGAGATATAGTTATTATATGATATACTGTGTGCAGAAAACAGGAATCCGGTTTGTGGGTTACTGTCTTCAGAAAGCGGGTGATTGCTGATAAAAATATCGTACTTAATACAACTAGTCTGTATAGGCTGGATGTATGCGTTGATTGCTGGATGTTCTTTTATTGGAACGCCTGAATCGGCGACCGCGCCTGTTCAAACCGCCGAATACTTGCCGTCCTCCGTTTCCCCGCGATACTGCGAATATACGGTCAAGCTGGATATACAGCCTTCGGAGCGTATAGTGACGGGCGTTGAAAGGATCAAAATTATAAATACAACTAATCAACTTTTGGACAAAATTTATATTAACGCCCCCTTAAATGCGTTTTCGGAAGACGCCGAAGCGCAGCCGGTATTTAATGAATTTATGGAAAAAGTCTATCCTGAGGGTGTAAATTATGGATATATAAAATTTAGTAATGTGTCTGTGGATGGCGATAAAGCTGATTTCAATTTGGAAGATACCGTGCTTATCGTTGACTTGGCTGACGCTGTGCCTCCCAACGAGTGGACAGAATTGAAAATGGAGTTGGAAGCGAAAATTCCGATAATGAACCATCGAACCGGTTCAGACGAAGACAGTATGTGGTTCGGTAATTTTCTGCCTGCTCTGGCCGTGTATGACGACGACGGCTGGCACACGGATTCATACTATCCGGTCGGCGATCCCTTTTTTCGAGAGGCTGCCAATTTTTCAGTCAGTATTACTGCTCCGCAGGAATATACGGTCGCCGGCCCAGGTATTCCGGCGACATACGAAAAAGACGGCAAAAAAACCACAGAGTTCACCGCGAAACTGGCGCGTGGCTTCGCGTTTACCCTAAGTCGCCGATATACATCGGAGAGCCTTATATCGCCATCCAATATTGAGATAAACCTTTATACATTCTCAAATACCGCGCGCAAGGCCGAGCTGTTGGATCTGGCGTCACGCAGTCTGGAGTATTTCAGCGACAGAATCGGCTCGTATCCTTATTCACAGCTTACTATCGCGGAAACTAGACTATTTAATAAGGGAGGTATGGAATATCCGGGGGTTATATTCATTGATTCCAATTTTTTGGCGGAGTCGGATAATCTTGAGTCGGTCACACATGAAATAGGGCATCAATGGTTCTATAACATCATAGGTAATAACCAAATTGATGACGCGTGGATGGACGAAGGGTTAGACAGTTTTGTACAAGAGGGGTTTCTGCTGAATGACGCTGAATTGGACGAAAAAATGCAGATGGAATACGCTGATCTGAAGGCCGTTATTTCTCAGATAAAGCCCAATACCTTGGACAGCGGTTTGGGTGAGTTCAAGAACTGGCTGGATTATTACAACATACATTATCTGCGCGGCAAACTGATGTTTTATAGTCTGTATAAAAAAATAGGTAAGACAGATTTTGATTCGTTTTTAGTGGAATATAACAGAAGGTTCACATTTCGTATGGCTTATCCAAATGACCTGATACAGACGGCGGAAGATGTTTCAGGCTCGGATCTCAGCGCGTTCTTTAACGATTGGATTAATAATCCCGAGTTGCCGCCGCTGATATGACGGACTATACACACAAAGGAGAACAACGCCGATTATATGAAAATCACACTGCTTTACAACACGCCGGCTGATATATGCCCAGGTTTGGAGCGCGTTATAAAGATCGGTATGGATGTTCTGATCGAACTGGGGCTTACAGTCAAAGAAATCGATTTGCGTACAAACAAACTGCCGTATTTTGACGGGAAGCCCAATGAGGAGGCTGGCGCCATCGTCAGGGACATACGCGGTTCATCCGGGATGGTCTTTGCGTCTGTTTCCAAGCTTCCGCTTACCCCGGCGCCATTTGCGGTATTTCTGGAATACCTCTCACTGCCTGAATACGCGGATGCGCTGAGGGATAAGAACTGTTTCCTGCTAATGGCTTCCGAAAGCGGCGGCGAACGTTCAGCGTTGGAGTCCCTGTCGCGGGCGTTGCAGGATCTAGGCGCGTATGACAGCATCAAAGCCGGGTTGCAGCGCGCCGATATTGATAAAATAGATACGCTTGAGGATGATCGGAGTGTTTTTGAGAGGCTTATGGAAGATTTCTACCGAGTTATACGCCAGAATCGACAGTCTTTTATCCCTTTGGATTATCCTCGGATCCAAGTGATGGACGTAACGGGCAATTTAGATAAAATTAACATTAAATCCGATGCAAATAATGAAAAAAAGCACAAACTTTCCATCGATGAATTAACCCAAAAGCTGAGCCTGGATACCCTTAATGAGAACCAAGCGGAGGATATCAACGAGATATCCGACTACTTCAACAGGATCATTTCCGAACATCATCAGACCGATAATACGTCGCCTGTTTTTGTGAAAACCTTAAATCGTGACATGACGCTGGCCAATCAAAATCCGTCAAACTGTAAACAGCTCACAAAGAGCCTTACGCATCATTTTCAGCCCCAGTTCTCCCACAACTTGAATGCGGTTATTCAATTGCAAGTCAGCGGTGAAGAAGCATTCTCCGGGTATATTACCATACAAAATGCAGAATGCGCCTATTCAGATGGATCGGCGCAAAACTCTGACATCACGATAATAGCGGATTCCTCGGTGTGGCATGACGTTTGCGCGGGCAAGTATTCAGCGCAAAAGGCATTTATGATTGGGCGATTGAAAGTAAGAGGCAACTTTGTTTTATTGACTAAATTCGACCATTTGTTCCATTTAAGCAGATAAATGAACCCCGCCAATCATAAGCGGGGTTCATTCAATTTGTCAATATTACTCGAAGATTATCAATTTTACTTAAAATGTGTCTAAATTGTAAACTTATTTTGAACATTATGTAGTAATATCTTGTTTTTTACTGG
>JAITDJ010000172.1 GCA_031282635.1 Clostridiales bacterium | reverse complement strand
TTTTTTAGTTCCCCGAAAAGCAAATTAAAAAATTGATTCGCCAGATTTTTCGGGGACAGATCGAGCCGCCCCTTTATGGCTTGGCTGACCAAGCTGCCAAAGCTCGTGCCCGAAGCCTTATTGATTTCAGAGAAATCAAACATTTCCATCTGCTTATCTATGTACGCTTCAGTATCATCCGTCTGCGGAACCCGCGAGGCATAAGCTGTCAAGGGGGCGGAAAATACGGCCAGAATCATTAGCACTATCGTTAATCTTTTCATTTGTCCGCCTCTTCAGGTGCAGCGTATAGCTAAAGCTGGGGTACTATTTCGTCATCGCGCCTATCAGATCAACCAGACCGAACAGTACCGGCGTCGAAGTGATAAGTATAAGCGCTTTGCCGGCTAATTCGATCTTCGAAGCTATAGCCGATTCGCCCGCGTCCGTACATATTTGCGCGCCGAATTCCGCGATATACGCTATAGCGATAATTTTCAGGATCAAACCGATGTACTGGACGTTCGTGTCCATCAGCTCTGCGATCTCTTTCAAGAGGCTTATCGCCTGTCCCAAAAATGGCATAATCATAAAAAAGATGATGATGCTCGCCATAATGCTGATAAGCAGCGCGAATTCGGCGTTTTGTTTTCGTATGGCAATAATCAGTATGAGGCTGATAATCCCAACAGCCACAATCCGGGCAATATCCATAAGACGGCCTCACAGGTTAAATACTGATTGGACTGTGCTGAACAGTTGGCTTATGTACTGAATAATCCAGAACAGAACCACTATCAGCCCTGCCAGCGTTGTCATCATGGCCTGCTCCTCCCGGCCGGCGCGTTTCAACACCTGATCCAGCACTGCCACTAATATGCCGACAGCGGCAATCTGAAACACCACTTGTATATCCATAAAGCCCTCTCTTCCGTTAATCCTTGTTACACCAGAATAACCACCGTCAACATTCCGCCGAGAATTCCAAGACTGCCAAACATCTTTCTATTTTTTTCGCTCTGAGCCGATAACATCTTCGTTTTACCATCAAGGTATGAAATTGTCATGTCTATGGAGTTAAGCTGCATGGCCTTGTCAAGAAATCCCAGCGTTTTCCCGAAATCCCCCAGCCATTCCCAGTCTTCCGATTTTAGATAGCTGCCTCGCGTATTTTCATGGAGTGTTTTCCGCCAGGTCGTGTAAATGTCGGCGCTGTCCCTGTTGGAAAGCTGCTCCGCGAACTCGGCCAGCGCCTTTGAAACTTGGGCGCCCACACGTTCGGCCGCCGTGCTCATCGCCTCCGGCAGCGGCACGGCCGCAAAGGCAATTTGCGAGCGCAGTATCAATAACGCTTTCTTCCACTCGTTTAGGTCACTTGCGCGAAAGCTGTCTAAAGACGCGAAATAAAGCCCCAGCAGTGTAGATGATAAACAGACCAGAACCGCCCCCGCAATTTTTAGTATCATACAGGCGTACCCCTTTCGTCATAGACATTTATCCTGCCGGGCCCGCTCAACACTACAAACCGCTTGAATATGTAAAGGATATCCGATAAAGCATTTTTTTTGCGTATTTCGTCCATGTCAGCGCCGTGAATCGTGCATATCAGGCATATACCCGCATTTACAATTTCTTCCACAGCAGCGGCATCCCGCTTACCGCTCAGTTCATCCACAGCGATTACCTTGGGCGACATTGCGCGCAGCAGCATAGACATACCTGCGGCTTTAGGGCATCCGTCCAACACATCGGTGCGTATCCCCACGTCGTTCTGAGGCACGCCGCGAAAACAGCCCGCTATCTCCGAGCGTTCGTCAGCCACGGCGACCGTAACGCCGTCAAACCGCCCGGGCATACCGTCGGATAACTGCCGGATTACATCACGCAGCAATGTTGTCTTCCCGCATCCGGGAGGTGAAATAATCATCGTATTATATAGATGAGGCAACGCAAGTTTGCATATAAGCGTATCGGCGCAGCCCTTTATTTCATGGGAGACGCGAATGTTGAAACCGCTGATATTTTTCAAGGCGCGCACCTGGCCGCCTTCAATAACCGCCTTGCCGGTGACGCCCACACGGTGTCCTCCCGCCAGCGTAATATACCCTCCTCGCAGTTCTTCCTCAAACGCGTACAATGAATAGTCGCTCATCAGGGCCAGAGCGTCCTGGATGTCCGTTTGCGTTACAATATATCTCTTACTTATTGAGTATTCAAAGCCGCCGTTTTTATTAAGGAAATATTCCCGGCGATCCCTGACAATAATCAGCGGTTTCGCGGAGCGCACGCGGATTTCCGTTATCCCCTCAAAAAAATCCGCGTTTATCCCCGCGAATAAGCCGTTTATTGTTTTCCCCATATAACCGCTTATGATCTCTTTCACGCCCATTATTACCACTTCCAGACTAATGGTTTTGTTAAATGATATGGCGTGTCCGCAAAAAATATGCCTGCGAAGGAAAATAAAAAATGGCCTTGACAGACATGGCGGCGTGGGTTAGAATAGCAGGACAAAAAATAAATGAATTGGCGAGGGCGATATGGCAAAAAACAAGAGAGGCAGAGGCATAAAAGCTACTCTCAATTGGCGCGGTACGTGTCCGTTATGTTCCCGGACGGGTGTAAAACTTTTATGGGATAAGACCACAGAAGCGGGCGCTAAGCTGAAGGTATGCAAAAGGTGCGGAAATTAGCAATTAAATAAAGCGCCGACGTAGCTCAATTGGCAGAGCAGCTGACTTGTAATCAGCAGGTTGCGGGTTCGAGTCCCATCGTCGGCTGTGATAAAGGCCCTGAACATCACGTTTTTAAAACTTTGTTCGGTGTCTTAAGAGTGAATGGTGGCCCATTTGGTGGCACAAAGGGAACTGAGTTAAAACCTGAAAAAGGCTTAAAAAGGAGAAACTGAGGCCTAAAGCTAAAACGGTTGAAAGGCAAAAGGTAAAAAATTGTCCGAGACAAACGGCCAGAAAATCATAATGGGGGTTGCGACCCTCAAACTCCCCGCTGGCTGGCGCCAGCGTTTTTTTAAATTTAAAATACACCCCAAAGATACCTACGTTTATTAATCAGTGCCGAGCCGATTGGCCCTTACTGCTCTCTCCCCTAGCTGGCATGAAAATCGTAGCCAATATCCGACACCGTAGATTTGACCGAAAAGTGAATACTGATCTCGTTTATTGGTGAAGTTTGCGCCCGTTTCATCCGCCACTAAAAATTTACCATTTAGACTGGCCTCTGCCGCCTGACGGTCATCCCCTCGATATAACTGTGGGGTAGCGCCGTAGGTGCAAGTTCCTCCATCTTGGGGGTCAACGGTAGTAAAGTCATACTGAAAAATCACAAATCGGGTACCGGAGTCAACATCTTCTGCCCGGACTTGCCCGTTTTCGCCAATATAAGCGTCATCGGCGGCCATAATCGCCTCGTATTCCCCCCAGACACTTGACCGCCGTCAGCCGGGCTACCACCCGGGCGGGGTCATCCTCATCGGCTGCCGTTACCGGCGCGCTGGCGCTGGCCGCAGTCGACGCCACTGACGGCACGGTGACGCTGGCTGAACCGCAACTGGTCAGTAAGCCCAATCCGGTTGCCACTGCCAAGGCGTTAAAAAAACGCCGCATATTCTCAACTCCTTTTAAACAGATACCCACATGGCTGGTCTGACGCCAAATTCCGAGTTCACTTGACCATCATAAGCCTCAATGGTCAGTTACCCACATCGAATACTCGATTTGATCTTCAAAAAAAGCCAAGCGATCTTTATCATCCGGTAAATACTTTTCTGCCTCATGCTCGCTTAACAGAAAAATTTTAGAACCTGTTGAGTATCTTTCCAAAGCCTCTCAGATAGTGTATAATAATGTAAATAATATAATACATA
>JAITDJ010000167.1 GCA_031282635.1 Clostridiales bacterium | reverse complement strand
GGATCCTGAAAGATCATCTGAATACTGCGCGTCAACTGTTCATCTTCAGCTTTTGTAATCTTACCGCTTATACGCCGGCCCTTGAAGAAGATATCGCCTTCCGAGGGCTCGTATATGCGCATGATCGTACGTCCCAGCGTGGTTTTCCCGGAACCGGACTCGCCCGCCACACCGAACGTCTCACCCTTATAAACCGAAAAGCTGACATCTTTAACCGCCTCGATCGCGTTCACGCCTTTGCCGAACCGGACGGTCAGGCTTTTTACCTCAATAATAGGCTCGTCGCCGTCCTGAACCTGATGTAAATTTACCGTTCTGCCGGCGGGGCTCGGCGCTTCGGCGGGCTTTACAGCGCCCGTTTGCACGGCCCTGTTATCCAGCAGCCAGGTACGGGCGCTGTGCGTTTCACTGATCTTAAACATCGGCGGCCTTTTGACAAAGTCTATCTTCAGCGCGGACGGATTGCGCGGGGCAAACGCGTCGCCCGCAGTCGGGGCTGACAAATCGGGCGGCGATCCCTCTATGGAATAGAGTTTCTCGCCCTTCGAGGCTAACTGTGGCATACTCTTTAACAATGACAAGGTATATGGATGGCGCGGACGGTAAAATATATCCTCGGCGCCGCCTATTTCCACAAAATCGCCTGCATACATAACCGCTACACGATCCGCCACGTTGGCCACCACGCCTAAATCATGCGTAATATAGATTGTAGTCAGGTCATATTTGCTTTGCAGCCGCTTCAGCAATTCCAGTATCTGAGCCTGAATGGTGACGTCTATGGCGGTGGTCGGCTCGTCGCAAAGCAGCAGCTTGGGACGGCAGGCAATGGCGATGGCTATAACCACACGCTGGCGCATGCCTCCGGAGAACTCATGCGGATATTGCCTGAACCGTCGTTCGGGGTTAGGAATCCCCACATCGTTCAGATAACTTACCGCAGCCTCGCGAGCGGCTTTCTCCGGCAGTTTTTGGTGCAGTTTCACAGCCTCCGTAATCTGGCTTCCTATAGTTCGCAACGGGTTGAGGCTGGTCATAGGATCCTGCATAACAATCGCAATCTCTTTGCCGCGCACGCTCAGCCACTCTTTTTCCGTACGCAGTTTAGCCAGGTCGCCTCCGTTATAAATTATCTCACCGCCGTCTATACGCCCGTTGGCGTCCAACAGACCCATAAGCGATCTGCAGAATACGCTCTTACCCGAGCCGGACTCGCCCACAATGGCCAGGTTTTCGGCTTTGCGCACATCGACGGAAACACCGCGTATAACATGTACGCTTCTGCCGCGCAGACTGAAACTGATATTCAGATTTCTCACACTCAGTATATTCTCCATGCCGCCTCCCTACACCACATGATTTTTAGGATCCGAAGCGTCCGCGAACGCGTTTCCGATAATATAAAATGAAACGGTTACAACCGACAGGACAATCGTGGGGAATATAAGCTGATATCTCAGATTCGGCTCCATCATTTTGTCAATACCGGAAACAATGAGGTTTCCCAATGAAGGTATGTTTAAAGGGAGACCCAGCCCGATATATGTCACAAACACCTCATTCGAAATGGCGTAGGGTATAGCCATCGCCATACGCATGGTTATAACAGAAACCAGAAACGGCAGTAAATTGCGCAGGATAATCAGGCGGGCCGGCGTGCCCAAACAGCGCGACGCCAGGTTATAGTCGCGGTCGCGGATAATCAATACCTGATTGCGTATGTAGCGGGCGGTGGTAAGCCAGCCGGTGAGACACAGCGCAAAAATAATTGTTTTCAGACTGGGGCGTAAAACATATGAAATAAGGATCAATACCAGTGTTTGCGGGATATTGTCAAATATATTATAAATCTCCGTAAAAAAGAAATCCAGCTTTCGCGTATAGCCCCACAGGATGCCGATAAAAACGCCGATGAACGCCTCCACGCAGGCAACGGTAAATCCTATGAACAGACTGGTACGGGTACCGCTCCATGTGCGGCTCCAGAGATCCTGACCGATGGCGTTCGTGCCGAAAACGAATTCGCTGTCAGGCTGCCTGTTGCGAATCTGAATGCCGGACGCGTCATTATAAATTCGGACGGGATCTTTCTGATTTTGCAGATACGGCTGTATAAACGTAAAAAATAGCGTAATCGCGATAAGGCAAAGGAAAAACATGGCGGTCCTGTTCTTAAGATATATACGCAGGCTGCTGCGCCAGTATGAATAACCCGCGTTTGACAGATGTTCCAAGGCTTCCGGTCGGTATTCGGCACTGCTGAACAGTTCGTCGTCGGAAAGGGCTTCATATCCGCGCGAGGCGTACTCGGAAATATTATCGGCCGCTTTCTTAAATTTTTTCATCAGCGCGTTTCCCCCTTCCCAGCAAGGCGGATGCGCGGATCCAATAGCGCCATAGCGATGTCGCCCAGCAGCAGCCCCAGAATGCTGACGGCGGAATAGACCAGAACCAACGCCTGAACGACGGTATTATCCTGCCGTTTTATAACATCAACCAGCAGACCGCCCATACCCGGTATGGAATATCTGCTCTCAACATACAGCGAACCCACCAAAGTCAGTAACAACATACTCGGCAGCCCTTGTACCACAGGGACAAAAGCGTTACGGAAAATATGGCGCCGGAAAATGACTGAAGGCGGAACCCCTTTAGCCCGCGCCAGCATAACATAATCTTTTGTACTCTCATCGGCCATGTAGCGGCGTATCCACATAGCGCACCAGGCCATTGTCCCCAGCGACAGGGAAAAAACCGGCAGCGCCCATGTGATGGCTTTGGACTCGTCAAACAACATGGGCAGCGGAATAAATTTATTAATCAGCTCTGTACCGTAGATTTGAATAAACAGATAATACACGGACGCCGGAATAGCTTCCACCAGAACCACTATAGCTGTGCCGAACTTGTCCCAAAGCTTAAACCTGCCCCTGCCGCGCGCACTGCGGGCCATAAGTATGCCCAGGGGAACGCCCGCAGTCAGACCCAGGCAGACAGCCATAATGCCGATCTCAACAGACAGCGGCATTTTAGAGGCGATGAGACGTATAATAGGGTATTTGACGCGGTAACGGTTGGAAACGCCCAAGTCGCCGCCAAGTATGCCTTTTAGAAAGGTAAACAGCTGAATATGTACAGGTTTGTTCAAACCCAGATTAGCTAAACCGACGCGAACCTGCGTGGGCGACATTTTTTCGTAATTGTTGAAGTAGCCTTCAATCGGCATCAGCCGCAGCAGGAAAAACACCGCGGTTATTATTAAAAACAGCGTAATTATGGAGCGAAGGATCCTTTTTATTATATATGCGGTCATCGTAATTCCCCTCGCTGGTCTACGGGAAATAAAGGCCGCCGGTATTCGGCGGCCCCTTGCCATCCTTAAACTTATTGCTGAGCCGACTGCGCTTGTGTCCAAGCCGCTCTCCATTCGGCGTAAGCCGCCTCAAAGGCTTCATTGCTCATGGGCTTTTCCAAAAGCTTCACGCCTTTGTAACGGAACGGCGATAGACCATACGGGGCAAACATACCGCTAAAGGGATCTCGCAGCGTGGCCGTGTATCCGTCGGTGTCAACCGAAAATGGGACAATAATGGCGTGCTGAATCAAAAACGCCTCGGCTTCAGCGAACGCGGCGTAGCGGGCGGCTATGTCTGCTGTCTGGGCTTTAGCCGCGTCAGCTTTCGCGTAATATTCCGTGACCACAGCCTGCGTTTCCTCGCTTTTATTAGTGACGGGCTGTTCAGCCAGCACCTTGCTTTCATCGGTGTACATAAAATTGTAGCTGTTGCCATTGCCGAACGGTTCCGCCCACGTCTGCGGATCAGCGTAATCGGCACCCCAATTGCACTTCATGAACGCGTATTTGCCGGTGCGGCGTACCTCGCCTAAAAACCCCGTAGACGGCCCCGCTTCTACTATAATATCAATAAAATCCATGCCCAGCAGGGATTCCAGCTGCTGCTCCACTACCTGGCATTCTTTGTCCCAGTTTGTAGTGGATGGGTTAAAAGGCATAAGAATCTTAACAGGGAACGAGGCGCCCGCGGCGGTCAGTTCCGTTTTGGCTTTATCACGGAATTCCGCCGCTTTAGCTTCATCGAAATTGTTACCGTTCGAAAACGGCTTCAACGCGTCATATTGCGTAAAGTCTTTACCCGCGCCAACCGCGAATGTCGCCGGGGTAATGGTGTTGTTCATCAGTGATCCGGGGTTGTAAGGATCCTGTACCGTAAGCGCTTTGACGCGATCCAGCCCGTACATTAACGCCTGGCGGAAATTCTCGTTATTAACAGCCTTTATCCAGTTGTCGGGTTCGTACTGGGCGTCAAAACGCGGTTCGAAATTAAACGCATAGAAATAGGAATACGCGATAACCGGCATATTGCCGCGCACCAAATCTTTAGTTTCCGGGTTTGTAAACCAGTTGTCCAGAATATCGGCGCCGATAAAGGCTTCGTCTATCTCGCCGCGCTGGAACATGGCCGGCGCCAGGGTGGATTCATCGGCGTTGTAAATATGCTGGTATTCCTGAATATATACCTTGCCCTTATCCCAATATAGCGGATTGGCCTTAAATATGTGCTTTACGTTCGGCTCGTAATCAGACATAAGGTACGCGCCGCAGTACAGCAGGCTTTCATTGTCTATACCGAAATAATCGCCCTGTTCCTCCAAGAAGGGGCCATAAACCGGCAGATATGAGGCGTAAGACAGTACGGAAATAAAGTACGGGATCGGGACGGCCATCGTGTACTCAAGGGTAGATTCATCCAGCGCTTTAACGCCCACATCCTCAAACGTAATAAATGTCGACGGATCGATATCGTTTTCCGCGTAATACGCTTCTACGCTCTCAGAGGTTCCGTCGGTAACCGCATTCTCCGCGTCCAGAATATTCGCTGTCTGCTCATAATATTCCTCCGCGTTCTTAACAATACCTGAATACATATACTGAAGCGCGCTGTCGTTATGCGCGTCATTCACATATTTGGCTGCGTCCGCCCAGTCCTGCGCGGTGACGTCGGCTGTCTCTTTGCCGTTTTTATCCACCCATTTAACGCCTTGACGTATCTTGAACGTCCAAACGGTGTTGTCGGCGTTGGACGACCAACTCTCGGCCAACGCGGGCAGCGCCACGCCATATTCGTCGTATTCCGTAAGGCCGTCGATAGTGTTGGCCGCAGCTTTGAGTTCGTAGGTGTTGACGACAACCAAATAGTTAAGTGAAGTGTACTCTGATGAATAGAGCATCCTGAACACGCCGTCGCCGGCCGCGTCAGCCGGCGTTTCCTGCGGCGCGGCTTCGGACGAAGCGCCCGTATCCGCCGGCGTGCCAGTATCCCCCTGCGCCTGCGCGCTGTCCTGAGGGACGCCGTTGTTATTGGAACTGCCGCAACCCGCGGCAAAGCCGAATAACATTACCCCGCATAAAACTAATGACAGAACCTTTTTCAAATTCTTTCCTCCTTAAATCGCCGTTCAGTTAAGCAAACCATAAATAATCCCGACACCCGGATCGTCGGACATTTTAATCCGCGCTCCGGAAAAATTCGGACCCCCGGTAAACGGATCAGAGGCGCACAGCATAGGCCCGTCCAAATCAACCATACTGATGATATGCTTGGCCGCGGCCAGATGCGCGGCCGCGGCCGTAGATAAACGCGATTCCAGCATGCAGCCCATCATGCAGGGCGTCCCATATATACCGGCAATATCGCATATTTTCAAAGCCTCATGTATACCGCCTGTTTTCATCAGCTTGATGTTAATCATATCCGCCGCGCCCGTCCGTATAATCTCTATGGCGTCGCTCGGCGAAAATACAGCCTCATCCGCCAGTATGGGCGTCGCCGTATTTTGAGTCACGTATCTTAGGCCGTCTATATCATGCGCGTTAACAGGCTGCTCAACCAACGAGGCCCCGCAGCCGCCGTCTTCCATCGCTTGAATAATCCGTACCGACTCCTTGGGCGTCCATCCCTGGTTGGCGTCAACACGCAGTTCAATAGCCGATCCGACCGCCTGTCGGATCTCCGTTACGCGATACGCGTCTTTCAATCCCGACTTACCGGTTTTAATCTTCAGTATCCTGAAGCCGTTTTCCACAGCGGCCATACTGTCCGCAATCATTTGATCCGTGTCATTGAGACTGATTGTAACGTCGCTCTCCAGTTCCGTGCGGGAACCGCCCAGCAGCCTGTACAACGGCAGGTTCAGCGCCTGCGCCATGATGTCGTACAGAGCCATGTCCACTGCGGCTTTGGCCGATGTGTTCTTAATCAGCGCACGCTGCGCCGCTTCCATTAAATCCTCAAAATCCATAACGCTGCGGCCGATTATTTTCGGCGCGATAAACCCCTCTATGGCCGCTCTGACGCTATCAATAGTTTCGCCCGTTATTAACGCCGTAGGAGGCGCCTCGCCCAGCCCAACCATGCCGTCAGCCGTTTCTATACGCACGCAGACGTCGTTAATGGAGTCTACAACGCGCAGGGCTGTCTTAAACGGTGTTTTCAACGGTACTGAAATAATGGAAGTCGTTACTTTTTTAATTTTCAGCATATGTCACGCAGTATAAAAATAAGGCGCGGCAATACCCGCCGCCGCCCCAACGCGTCGCCTTTCTCTTATTTATTTTCATCATAATATTATCATGTTGAAGCGCGTTTGTAAAGTCTTATAGCACAAAATGGTAAAACCGGAGCACTTCCATATAGTTATCCGATTCAAATCGCAGGGTCTTTTCATCGGCTAACCTCGCTCCCGGGTAAAAACTGAATTTGTACGCTTTACGGTGATCCTGGTATTTTATAGTGGTTTCAAAATGTTCGGGCAGCTTTATCAAGCAGTCTTTTCCGCCCTTTTCCACAGCCGTCCTTACCCCCTCGCGTATCAGCCCGACCCCGTCTTCGGGATGCAATGAAGTCACCGCCGCGCCTCTGCCAATATTCACGGCCACCGCAGTTATGCCGGGAATAAGCGCTTTCGCGGATTCGCATAAAGCCGCGTCGCCGCTTAAAAATATCACGGGTATTTTCAGCATTGAGGCTGTATAAGCGTTGATCAGAAACTCGCTGGCTCGCGCGCCGTTAATCGTCACCTCATCT
>JAITDJ010000014.1 GCA_031282635.1 Clostridiales bacterium | reverse complement strand
ACGGTAATACTCCGCGATGGATATACCGGTATAAATGCTGGCTTCACGCGCGGCCACAGGCATATTCGACGTATTGGCGATCAGGATTGTGCGATCCATAAGCGATCTGCCGGTACGCGGATCCGTCAGCTTCGAAAAATCCTCAAGCACTTCGGTCATTTCGTTGCCGCGTTCGCCGCAGCCTATATACACGATGATATCCGCATCCGACCATTTCGCCAGCTGATGCTGAGTCATTGTCTTACCGGTGCCGAACCCGCCCGGAATAGCCGCCATACCGCCCTTGCCTATCGGGAACAGCGTATCTATAATGCGCTGTCCGGTAATCAGAGGCCTGCTCACTGTTCTGCGTTTCTTTACCGGTCTGGAAACCCGTATCGGCCATTTTTGCGTCATCAATATAGAGATTTCACCATCTTGTACGGTTTTTTCTTCATTCTCCGGCAGCAATAATGTTTCGCGGGTCTCCCGTTTGTCGACGGTAACGACGGCAATCGCATCTGTCAGTTTATATCTGCCGTCGGGCGCCACGGTTTTATAATACCCGCTTACTCCGGGCGGGATCATTACGCGGTTTACTATGGAACCGGTTTCCGCCGTTTCAGCGACAATCGTACCGGGTTCCGCGCGATCGCCAGGTTTAATCAGCATCTTGACATCCCATAATCTTTCCATATCCAGATTATCGACGTGAATACCGCGGGAAATGAAAACGCCTGAATCACGTTCCAGTGATTTAAGGGGGCGTTCAATGCCGTCAAAGATATTGCCGATAATGCCGGGGCCCAGCATTACGGAAAGCTGACCTCCCGTTCCAAACACCTCGGCGCCGGGCCGCAGGCCGGCCGTATCTTCAAATACCTGAATTACAGCCCTTTCCCTATCCATGGCAATAACCTCGCCGATGAGCCGTTCCTCACCGACCAGCACCATTTCAGACATGAGAAAATCACTGTGGGTTATAATTGTGAGCACAGGACCGTTAATACCGAATATCTCTCCGTGCGCGTTCATTTACCGGCCTCCTTGCCATTGTCCGCGGTATGGGATATCTTAAGTTCATTGAAATCCGCGCGCGCGGCCTTGAACCGTGAGAGGTATGTATGATCCTCAACCGCATTTCTTTCGGTAATAAGCAATTTAAATCCGCCGATAAAATCATCCCTGACAACCGCGCACTCGCAGTTGCCCGGCAATGCCTGTGATATGGGAAAGTCACATTCCATTAAATAAACCTTTGCGTGATCGTACCGCGCCGCCAGTTCTTTTATATCCGACAAAAGACGTTCCCTGTACTCTTCCGTGCGCGCGTATGCCCTCGCTTTACAGGCCGCGCTTTCAAACATTTCGTCCAGCAGACGGCAGCGGACATCAATAACGGCTTTTTTAAAATCCGTGGACGCCTCAATAATCTCTTTATTCTTAGTCTGCTCAACTTTAGATGATTCGGCCCGCAGGCGCATGTCGGCTTGCTTTTGCGCGTCCTCTGCAACTGTTTTAACAAGCTCGCTCATACGACCGTCTATATTCTCTAGAATTCGGGAACGTTCCTGTTCAGCCTCCTGAACGGCTATTTTTGAGAAGAACGCCAGTTTTTCTTCAATATTCAAATAAACCGCCTCCCGTTAACCCAGCTTGACGCCAATGGCTTCCCTTACATATGCCGTAAGAAAATCCTTGGAGCGCCCTGTGCCGTGCCGATCCGGTATCTCCACCAAAAGCGGCAGGTTCCTGGTCAGCTTTATCTCTTTTATTATATCCGGAAATTGCTTAGACAGTTTCTCCATTATCAAAACAATGCCTATGTCTTCATCGCTTATTACTTTATCCAGCTGAACCCTTAATTCGTCCAACGTATGAACCACCGCGCCGTCTACGCCTACCAGGCGCATGCCGGTATGGGTATCCACATTATCGCTTATCAGATAAATTTTCATTATACGCGCCCCAAGATGGTAAATGAAATTAACAGCCCATATATGGCTATGCCTTCGCATAGAGACACGAATATCAGCGCCTTGCCCATTATGCCCTCGTTCTCGCTTAAAGCGCCCAGAGCCGCGGCGGCGGCCTGGCCGGTGGCAATTCCAGTGCCTATTGTACACAGCCCCGTAACCAAGGCGGCCGCCAAGAAAGCCATGCCCTGCGTAGAGGAAGACGCGACGGTCTCTTCCGCAGCCCTCACGCCGCCGGAGAACAGAAATATGGTCGCGAACAGCATTATGCCGAAGAATGAAAGAATATTAACCGCCAATGTCCGTTTAAACCGGCCGGCTTTCCTCTCACCGAAATAGAATACAGCCGCCGGCAGCGCGATACTCATCGCCAGCAACGCGAACAATACTTTGATAATCATTAATACCCTCCTCTAGTTTGCCTTTTTATATGACCGGAACGCTCGGCCGTCTCCGCTGAAGAAGCGCGAAAACATCTCGTAGAATTCCAGCCGGAGCGCCTGAATGCCCACGACCAGCCCCTCCAGAGCCATAACAACGATATTACCCAAAACTACCGCAATAATGTTATAGCTGTTATCATTGGCGGAATGGGACAGCAGCATGACGACGCCCATCATACCGGCGTGGCTCAGCGCAAACGCGCCTACGCGCACAAACGATACGGTATTCGTAAAGAATGTAAGCAATACCTCAAACAATTCAATAATGCTTTCCAAAATGAACATGGGTATAGCCTCATGTACGACGGCCTTCTTTTTATCTATCAACCCCGTGAGAGGTCCCCTGAAAGCGATGAGTATCAGCGGTATAACCACGAATACCGCCCCCAGCGTTATGACAGCGGACATATTACCGTCCATGTACAGTAAGACAATCGCTATAACAGCGACGTAGAAAATCAGGCCGGCCAAGCCGTTCGGACTGAATATCAATTTGCCCCAGTCTTTTTGCCTCACCGAGTTCAAAATATTCAGAACAATGGCGACGAGAATCAGGAAGACGCCTATGCCCACCGCCACGAACAGCGTGGAGTTTATATCATCGGCCGGTCTATGCCAAATCGCCTCTATCCAGTTCTCAAAGCCAAACACACTGCCGTACAGAGCGCCGAACGCCATGCTGGAACACCCTATAATCGAAATTATCGCACCCAGCGCCATCCCCTTTTTCCTGTGCAAGAAAAGCC